>JAPLRP010000051.1 GCA_026399095.1 Methylococcales bacterium
AAGTCCGACATGAATGGGGTATAGCGAAAAACTGTGCAAGTTTTGATCAATTTATAGTTTGGTATCAGGATAATTTAAAATTTTTCTGAAACCCATCAGGAGATAGTCGTTCGAGTATCTTATTCTCGGACAGCCTCCTAGTCTCTTTTCTATAGCAAGGTTATTTAACAAGTATAGTGATATTAATGTCAGTTTCCACCTTGCACTTAAAAAAAAGGGGGGGAGCTTAAGAATTAGCTACAACCTGAATATTTTTTTTGAGTTGTTTGCTATGATCTCACAGTGCCAATCAAAATAATTAAAGGGTTAATTGTACAAAGTTGATGTATTACCAATCCTCTGAATTATCTTGTTCATAAGGCTGGGCTTTTACGTTTTTAGGGATTTTTGCAATATTCGCTGATCTTAGCAGGATTAAGGCACCGCCTAATACAAACAACAAAGCCACTATAAATAGTACTATCCACATCGTTATTCTCCTTTTTTTGTATTTCTAAGACTGGGTTAAGTTAGAATATACCTTACATAAAACCTTTATATTATCTTCAATGAAACAAGTCGAGCTTCTTTCTCCCGCAGGAACCATTAAAAACATGCGCTATGCCTTTGCATTCGGTGCCGATGCCGTGTATGCGGGTCTGCCACGTTACAGCCTAAGGGTACGTAATAATGATTTTTTGGCGGATAATCTGGCCATAGGCATTAACGAAGCGCATCGACTAGGCAAAAAGTTTTTTCTGGCTACCAACGTCATTCCGCATAATGCTAAAGTTAAAACATTTTTAGCTGATATTGCACCGATTATTGCGATGAAACCGGATGCTTTAATCATGGCTGATCCCGGTTTAATTATGATGACACGAGAAGCTTGGCCGGATATGCCGATACATTTATCGGTACAGGCCAATACGGTTAACTATGCTACAGTAAAGTTCTGGCAAAGCATGGGAGTTAGTCGCGTTATTTTATCACGCGAATTATCGCTTGATGAAATTGAGGATATTCGCCAACGTTGTCCGGATATGGAACTTGAAGTGTTTGTGCACGGAGCTTTATGTATTGCTTACTCTGGTCGCTGTTTACTATCCGGTTATTTTAACCACCGCGATCCTAATCAAGGCACGTGCACTAATTCTTGCCGGTGGAAATATGATACCTTGCCCGCCCATGAAAATGCTGAAGGTGATTTTGTGCCAACGGGTGAAGTGTTATCAATGGCGGATATTAGTACAGCCAGTTGCGGAGGCGCAGAAAGGCATCCGTTGGCAGACAATATTTATTTCCTTGAAGAGGAAGGTCGCAAAGGAGAGTTGTTACCGATCATGGAAGATGAAAATGGCACGTATATCATGAACTCCAAGGATTTAAGAGCGATAGAACATGTGCAGCGTTTGGTTGATATTGGCGTAGACAGCCTTAAAATAGAAGGCCGTACAAAATCACATTATTATGTAGCCCGTACGGCACAAACGTATCGTCAGGCGATTGATGATGCTGTTAATGGTCGTGCTTTTCAACCGGAACTGATTGGTGTGTTGGAAAATCTTGCCAACCGGGGTTATACGGATGGCTTTTATCAGCGTCACCATACGCATGAACAACAAAACTATATCACCGGCTATTCTAAAAGCCATCAACAGCAGTTTTGTGGGGAAATCAGATGTTATGATTCAGTAACAGGAATGGCAACTATTGATGTTAAAAACAAGTTTTCGGTAGGTGACAAGCTGGAATTGATTCTGCCGGAAGGCAATCAAGATATTATTGTTGAGCGTATGGAGGATATGCACAATCATAGTATGCAGGAAGCTTCTGGCGGTGGTTATGAAGTAAAAATACCATTACCTGAATTTAACAGTGCTAATGGTTTATTGGCGCGTTATATTTGATACAAAGGTAAAAAGATGAAAATCCTTTAGCCTTTATTTTTTCATCTTTTTGAGAGTTAAATCATGACATTTACCACTGCTAAGCTTTGCGATACCTATTCTGGCGTTCAGACGCTTCAGATTTCTGAGGCTCTATTTCAAGCTTATGGCGCTAACAGTACATTTTCTGGTGTTATTACTACGCTAAAAACTTTTGAAGACAATGTCTTGGTTAGAGCTGTTCTTGAAGAAAAGGTACAAAACAGAGTCTTGGTTATTGATGGTGGCGGCTCTCACCGTTGTGCTTTAATAAACAATGAACTGGCAACGCTTGCCGTGAATAACGGTTGGCAAGGTATTATTGTTTATGGCTGTATTCGCGATTCAGAAATGATAGCCAAACTCCCTATTGGCTTACGCGCACTGCATACACACCCTTTACAAAGCCATAAAAAAGATCACGGTGATAGAGACTTATTAGTTAGTTTTGCCGGTGTAAATTTTAAGAAAGATAATTATTTATATGCTGATATGGATGGAATTATCGTATCAGAAACAATGTTGAGTTAAAATAATCACACATTAACCAAGTATAGAAGTCAAGATATGCAAATTGTACTCGCTAACCCCCGTGGATTTTGCGCTGGTGTAGACCGCGCAATCGAAATTGTTGATCAGGCTATTGAAACCTTTGGCGCACCAATTTATGTGCGCCATGAAGTGGTTCATAACCGCACAGTTGTAGATGGCCTTAAAGAAAAAGGTGCCATTTTCATCGAAGAACTCACCGATGTGCCTGTGGGATCTTATCTTATTTTTAGCGCTCATGGTGTCTCAAAACAAGTACAACGTGAAGCTAAAGAACGTAAATTAACTGTGTTTGATGCCACCTGCCCTTTAGTGACTAAAGTTCATATCCAGGTTGCCAAGCATGCCAAAGCAGACCGCGAAGTTATTCTTATTGGTCATGCTGGACATCCTGAAGTTGAAGGCACCATGGGTCAATATGACAAATGGACTGAAAATGGTGGTATCTATTTAGTAGAAACACCAGAAGATGTTGAGAAATTAGTGGTTAATAATCCTGATAATCTGGCTTATGTCACACAAACAACGTTATCAATGACCGATACTAAAATCATGGTAGATGCTTTACGAGCTCGGTTTAGCTCAATTCAAGAACAGAAAAAAGACGATATTTGTTACGCAACCCAAAACCGCCAAGATGCTGTGTATGAATTGGCTAAAACCGCTGATACCATTTTGGTTGTCGGTTCTATTAACAGCTCTAACTCCAATCGTTTACGCGAAATTGCCGAACAACTGGGTAAAAAAGCCTATTTGATTGATACGGCTAATGATATGCAGCAAGAATGGTTTGATGGTGTGAGTGTTGTGGGTGTTACTGCTGGCGCCTCTGCACCGGAAGTTCTGGTTCAGGAAGTAATTAACCAGTTAAAACAATGGGGCGGTAAGTCGACCATTGAGATACAGGGTATAGAAGAAAAAGTGGTATTTTCTTTGCCTAAAGGCTTAAAGAAAGAAAAAGAATTGAGTGTCCACTAATCTAGAAATCATTCGTCTAGATAAATGGTTATGGACTGCGCGTTTTTTTAAAACGCGCAAACTCGCTGCCGAAGCCATTTCGGGTGGTAAAGTTCATATCAACAAGCAACGCACAAAACCTGGAAAAGAAGTTAAAGCAGGTGCATTGCTGTCTATAAACAAAGACGGACTCAATTGGGAAATCAACATCATTGGGTTTTCCAATCAACGTCGACCCGCTAAAGAAGCTGTTTTACTCTTTGAGGAAACTGCTGAAAGCTTTACAAAACGCCAACAACAACTAGTTATTCAGCGTGAACAACGCGAACTACTTCCTTTTACTGGTCATGACCTCAAACCCAATAAAAAAGACAGACGGTTGATACATCGCTTTAAGCAGGAGTAACTGTTTAATCCCTACAAACAAGTAGGGGGTTTTGGCAAGCCAGCCAACTTGCAGGCGTATTTCAATGGACCGTCGGGAAATAGTTTATGCAAATATCGACTATTGCCTTTATCTTCTCCCAATTGCTTGGCGACGGCTTTAGTAAAAACACGGGCATTAGGTAAGTGTTTATATTGCAGGTAATAATGCCGCATAAACAAAATAATTTCCCAGTGTTGTTCACTTAAAGCAATATGATTGTCGTCCGCTAATTGCTTGGCAACTTCTTCGTTCCAATCCGTTGACCTAAGCAAGAAGCCTTGATCATTGGTTTCAAAACACGTCGTTTTAATCGTTAAATCCATGATTGAATGATTGGATTCTTAACCGTTAAATCAACCCATTCAGAATAATCAATCACTTCTATTCCCTTAACTAATTCAGACGCTGAAATACCTCTAACTTTTATATCATCAGCCAACACAAAAAGACGATTGTGTTTTAGTAGTTCTGTTAATGCAGGGCATAAACTGCCTTTTGCCAAGAGACGCAATACTGCATTTTCAAGAAATAATACGTCATCACCTGAATCAATGCGTTCCAGTATGGCTGTTTCAATGGGTGACTGAAAAATAAGATGTAGCATATTACTGATTATCTGTTAGTTTAAGTCCAATGATACCGGCAATAACTAAACAAATGGACAATAACCGAAGCCAATCAATTGATTCTTTGAATAATATAATGCCCATTATTGCCACGCCTACCGCGCCTATTCCGGTCCACACTGCGTATGCGGTTCCTATGGGTAATGTTTTAAGCGCCCACATTAACAATCCAAAGCTACCAATGGCTGAAACTGCGGTAATGATACTGGGCCAAAGTTTGGTGAATCCTTCATTATATTTAAGACTTAAAGCAAAGATAATTTCTATAAAGCCGGCAGAAAATAATAGCAACCACGCCATGATCAATGTCCTTTCTTTGTACACAAAAGCTGAATATTTTACAATAGTCTGCTATATAAGCCTGCACTCAATTTCTATTAATTAAAAATGAACTCCTCAACAGCCTCTAATCAGCGAAATATATTAACCGTTACCCAACTTAACCGGGCAACCAGTCAATTACTCGATGAGCATTTTTTATCTGTTTTAGTTGAAGGCGAAATATCAAACCTGGCACAGCCTTCATCAGGGCATCTTTATTTTTCGCTTAAAGACACTAACGCCCAAATACGCTGCGCCATGTTTAAAACACATCAACGCAAACTGGGCTTTATACCTACAAATGGTAAACAGGTCATTGTTAAGGCGCAAGTGAGTCTTTATGAACCCAGAGGTGACTTCCAGTTAATTGTGGAGCATATTGAAGAGGCAGGAGACGGCGCTTTAAGAAGAGCTTATGAGGCCTTAAAACAAAAACTATCAGAAGAAGGTTTGTTTAATGCCGCTAACAAAAAAAGCCTACCCGCCCTACCCAAAACCATTGGCGTTATTACATCGCCTTCCGGGGCTGCTATCAGAGATATACTGACGGTATTAAGAAGACGATTTTCGGCCATACCGATCATTATTTACCCGGTTGCTGTGCAGGGAAATAATGCAAAATATGAAATTGCCAAAGCGATAGCGGTCGCTAATGAACATAAACAATGCGATGTTATTATTTTAGGTCGGGGCGGTGGATCGCTAGAAGATCTATGGGCTTTTAATGAAGAAATAGTAGCCAGAGCTATATTTGCCAGTGAAATTCCAATCATTTCAGCCATAGGTCACGAAACAGATATTACTATCGCTGATTTTGTAGCGGATTTACGCGCAGCAACACCCTCTGCAGCAGCAGAACACGCCAGTCCTGAGCAGTTGGAGTGGTTGTCGCGTTTTGCCCAATTAGAAGCGCTTCTTCAACAACAGCAGCAACGAAAAATAAGTCAAAAAAAGCAATCTTTAGATTGGCTAAGTCAACGTTTGCAACAGCAACATCCGGGGCAGAAATTATTAAGAAATGCACAACGCATGGATGAGCTTGAATTTCGACTTAATCAGGCCATGCAAATAAAAATTCGCCACAATAAAAGTATGATTGATGCAAAAATCGCTACTTTATGGCAATACAATCCAGTGGTTACCATTAATAACTATAAACAAAAACAAGAGTATTTGTACCAACGATTGGTAAATGTTACTCACCATAAACTTGAAAGCCTTAATCAACGTTTGGTAAATTATAGCCAAACTTTACATACTGTAAGTCCCTTGGCAACACTAAATAGAGGGTATGCGTTGGTTATTAAACAGCCATCCGGGCTAATCATCCAATCTATTGAACAACTTAAACCTGGTGATATAGTTGAGACTCGTTTGGCGAAGGGGCACTTTACTAGTCAAATCAAAGAACTAAACAAGTAGTTTCAAGTTAATTGTTACGAATATTTATCTAGTTATCTTGACTAATCGGCCACTGCTGCCTTACTTTGTAATTAACACCCTCCGACTCACCACATGATTCAGCCAAGACAAATGCTAGGGGTCGCAAAACTATCGGTTCAAATTTTATATCCGGTAAATTATGAGCATGTCTGGCAAGAGTAATATGCGGCGCATAAGGTCTGGCTTCAATTGGCAAACCATAACTTGCAACTGCGCTGGTTAAGGCAACTGCCAATAATTCAATCTCAATGGGCATCTGCGAACACGTTAGACATAAAACTTTGGGCTTACTCCAAAAACTTAATTGGTCAAACTTTAACTCAAAAGATTTTGGGTATATATCCAAGATACTGCGTGTAATCAACAATTCAGTGACAGCATCTACAGCCCCTAAAAACACCAGGGTTACATGGAGGTTTTGCGGAAGCAGAGATTTAAAGCCAAATGCCTCAATAGATTGATTTAATCGAACCAGCTTTATCTTGGTTTGCTCGTCAGGCCAAAGGGCAAAGAATAACCGTGAACATGTAGTCACTTTTACAGGGTTTAATGAACTGTCATACTCAAGCAATGACATTAAGTAATACGCTTAACATACTAATAAATTGATTATTTTCTCCAGAATTCCGGAATAAATAAAATAACAATTGAGAAAATTTGTACACGACCTAACAACATGGCAAATGTACAGACCGCTTTTTGATAATCTGTCAGGCTGGCGAAGTTAGATGCGGGGCCCACTTCATTTAATCCGGGTCCTGCGTTATTAAAACAAGCAATAATGGCTGAGAAGGCTGTTATAAAATCAAGACCACTGATTAACAGTGCAAATATTAAAATAACAATACTAATAAAATAAAGAAAAATAAAACCAGTTACTGAGTTAATAATTTCATTTTTTACTATCATGTCACCTATTTTTAATGGCCTGACAGCAAAGGGATGAATAAATTTAAACATCTCCAAGCGTGCCTGCTTCATCAAAATGATGGTTCGAATCATTCGAATACCGCCACCGGTAGAACCGGAAGAGGCGGAAATACAACTCAGAAACAACATCCACATTGGCACAAAAATAGGCCACTTACTAAAGTCTTGGTTTGAAAAGCCACAATCAGTGGCAATGGTTACTAAATTAAACGAGGCATAACGTAAGGCAGTGAAAAAATCAGGATAAGTGCCTGCGTCCCATAAAACCCAAGCCGCTAAAACACAACTACCCAATACTAATATTAGAAAACCTCTCGCTTCTCTGTCATCGATATAAGGATTAAATGATCCTTTTTTGAGTGCAATAAAATGGGTGGCAAAATTAATAGCTGCCAATAATTGAAAAATGGTCAGTACGACCTCAATAGAAACTGAATTAAAAAAGGCAATACTCGTGTCGTGGGTAGAAAAACCACCCAAACTCATCGCAGCAAAAGCATGGCAAATTGAATCAAACCAGTCCATGCCAGCAAGGCGCAAGGCCAGAATACACGCCAGGGTAAAACCTGCATAAACCATCCATAACGCTTTTGCAGTTTGAGCGATACGAGGCGGCAAATCAGATTCTTTAACAGAGCCGGGAGTTTCAGCTTTATACAACTGCATTCCACCAATTCCCAAGATGGGCAAAATGGCCACTGCGAAAATAATAATTCCCATTCCCGCAATCCAGTTCAATTCATGCCGCCAAAGATTAATCGACATGGGCAAATAGTCAAGTCCGGTGAATATTGTTGCTCCCGTTGTAGTCAGACCCGAAACGGTTTCAAAATAGGCGTCATTAAAGCTCAGTAACGGCATATAAATCATAAGCGGGATAGTGCACAATATCGGTGTTAATGACCAAGTAAGTGCTACCAATAAAAAACCGGCTTGTCGTGATACTTTTTTAGGCGTCTTTAGTGTCAAAAAAAACATCAGCGAACCCAATAGCAACGTTATTAAGGTGCCATCAAAAAAAGCATCCGTAGCACCATCATTAGTTAATTTTGATGTAATCAGGCAAGTACTCATAAGACCGCTAAAGCACATGGTGACCAAGCCAAATATATGGATGATAGTAAAAATAACGTTCATGAATGCATTAAAGTCTTATGAGATATCAAAAAAATAAAAACCCAAGTGAAACCATTCCATTGTCTCTAAGTCAGAGTTACTAAAGTATTTAGGCTAGCGTTTTAAATATTTTCTCGATATAAGTAACCAGTTTTTTCTCCATGGCAAACATGATTACATGATCGTTTTCTGCAAACACCGTATCGTGGTGTATAGGAACAACCTGATCATTGCGAATTAACGCGCCCATAACTATTCCAGGTGGGAAATTGATAGAATCTACTCGACGACCTACAACAGATTCATGAGTGCCATTATCATGTGCAATTGCCTCAATAGCTTCAGCAGTTCCGCCACAAAGGGAGGTCACCTGCTCTACATCACCTCGACGCACATATTTTAAAATACTACCCAGTGTTTCCTGGTTAGGTAACACTGTCACATCAACACCTGTGCCGGGCAACAACTTGGTGTAGGATTTATGATTAAGAAGACAGATGGTTTTTCTTGCGCCCAAACTCTTAGCCAGAGAAGCAGAAATAATATTTACGCCATCATTATCAGTAATAGCGCAAAATAAATCCGCGCTTTCAACTGACTCATCCAACAATAAGGCTTCGTCAGCACAATCTCCTAATAACACAACGGTATGATGAAGATCGTTAGCAATTTTATTAGCACGTATAGGATCTTTTTCTATGATTTTAACCTGATAATCATTTTCTAATGCCAGTGCCAAACGTTTTCCAACATGCCCACCACCAGCAATGATAATACGCTTTATGGGCGCTTCTAGCTTATCCAGTTCTTTTAATACCCTTAATACTTCTTTACGGGGAGCGACAAAGAATACTTCATCACCAGTTTCTATACTGACATCACCGCTTACACAGATTGGAATACCTTGCCTAAAAATAGACACTACACGCGTCTTGCCATCAGACAATCGTTCTTTAAGAATTTTGATTTTTTTACCGGTTAAAAAACCATCCGCCACTACTTTAACTGAAAATAACCGAACCAAGCCACCAGCAAAATCGGATATGTGTAAAACACCAGGGAATTCAATTAAATTACGAATTGACTCCATAACAATCTGTTCAGGACTAATAACGATATCAACGGGAATACCATCCGGACCAAATATTTTGGGATTTTTTAAATAATCAATAGCTCGCACGCGTGCAATGGTTTTTGGGCGATTATGCAATGCCTTAATAATCATACACGCCAACATATTGGTTTCATCACTATCAGTGACGGCAATCACCATGTCTGTTGTATCAATACCCGCTTGTTCCAAAACACTGGGATGAGCAGCATTACCGGTAACGGTAGCAATATCGAAGCGATCTTTTAAAGCATCCAGAAGTTCTTGCCTAAAATCAATAACGACAATATCGTTCTCTTCGCTTGCAAAAGCTTCGGCAACAGAAGAGCCGGTAACGCCGGCTCCAAGAATAAGTATTTTCATTAAAAATATACCGAATTAAACAGCAATAACATCAGACAAAATGTTGACACTAAACCGTCGATTTTACCTGAATTACTTAAATTTCATACTTATGAGTGCTTTAATCAATAAAAAATAATCTTAAATGCACCATTAATAACTCTCTCTAACTGAAAATATCAATAAATATCCAACAATTTCAATGCATTAATTACACACAGTTTATTTTTGTTATTGTTATTGTTAAATATCACAATCACGATAACTTAAACCTTAGTACAACTTTAAGATGAAACTAAAAACAACTACCATAATCCAACAGCAATTCTTCACAGCCAAAAAACACACGTGGATAATCGATACGAATCAATAACTTCAAGCCGTAATCAAAAAAAACAGCCATTGTTACTAAACGGGCACACCCTGCCCAAGCACGTAAATATGTATGTGCAGAACATCGCCAAATAGCAATAGTCCACCAAACAATGGGCAACAAGAGCATCAAATGCACATCATCCCAACTAGATACCGTTAATGATCCCATTTTTGCCAAGGTATCGGCGACATGCAGACTGATATTTAGTATTAGAAAAAAAGGCCAAAAGACCCAACTTAATGCCACATTACCACTCCAGGCTCCAAACAAATAATTGTTTAGAGTCAATTTAGAGGATAATTTTTCCCCAGTAAATGGCGAACTGATAGTCAAAACCACAAACAGCGCTACTAAAATAATCAGTAGCTCTAAAGGACTAGCCAAACCTATCTCGGAAAAAAATAAGGGCAACGAATAAATAAACATAATTAATAATGGGTTGTAAATTTGGAAACGAATTTATCGTCAATTCTATAGCTAAAAGCAATAAAACAACTCAACAAGGTTCTATATGCTAACGACTACTAAGCTAAAATCAAAATCTGTTATCTTATTAATTTATTGGTTAATTTATTCTCGTCAAGAAAAATAGTGATACAAAGTAATTTGAACACCTATAAGAACATGACATCGTTTTCTTACAGCAAGCTTTTTTAATTGAATGCTCTGTATAAGCTACCAGCTTGTATTAAGTGTACTTCGACGAAAAATTGTGCTTTTGGCGACTTTGATTACTATTGGACTAAATCTAAGCATGGGACGCCCTTGGTGATATATAAAATGACTTTATGTGATTAGAGTACGAACCTAACTTCCGAAAGAACGTAGTGCCCTGTAATAATTCCTTTTATTATCCGCTAGTTAATTGCTTTAGAGCTGTTAATAATGCTATTTAACCTATATAATACGCGCATTAGTTAATGCGGTGAGTGGGTAGGCGATGGATATCAAAGTATATATGCAAGGTCTTGGTTTGCAAGCCAAAAAAGCTGGACGGGAGATCAGCCGAGCTGACTCTGGCAAGAAAAATCAGGCTTTATTAAAAATTGCCGAGATCATTGAAAGCAGCGAAGCATTTTTGATTGCTGAAAACCAAAAAGACTTGGATGTCGGCAAACAAAATGGTCTGGATGCCGCCTCTTTAGACAGACTGGCCATAACAGCGTCTGGAGTTAAAGCGATGACTGAAGGTCTGAAGCAAGTTGCCGCTTTACCGGATCCCGTGGGTGAAATCAGTGAATTAAGTTATCGCCCCAGCGGCATTCAAGTTGGCCAAATGCGAGTGCCGTTAGGGGTTATTGGTATTATTTACGAATCCCGTCCTAATGTAACCGTAGATGCAGCAGCGTTATGCCTTAAATCAGGAAATGCCTGCATTTTACGCGGCGGTTCTGAAGCGATTCATTCCAATCAAGCTATTGCTTCGTGTATTTCAAAAGGCTTGGAAGCGTCAGGCTTACCGGTGGAAGCTGTACAAATTGTAGCAACCGCTGATCGTGAAGCTGTTGGTGAATTGATCACTATGAAGAACTATGTAGATATTATCGTACCTCGCGGGGGTAAAAGCCTGATTGAACGTATTTCCAAAGAGGCGACCATTCCGGTGATTAAACATTTGGATGGCATTTGTCATGTTTATATTGACGATAAAGCGGCGCTTGATAAAGCTATTAAAATTGCCGTTAATGCCAAAACCCATAGATATGGTGTCTGCAACGCCATGGAAACCTTGCTGGTTGCTGAAGGAATTGCCGCGAAAATACTGCCCTTATTGGCTGACATCTATCTTGACAAAGGGGTTGAGTTACGAGGCTGTCCTAAAACCTGCTCGTTGATACCGCAATGCTCAAGAGCCACCGAAGAAGATTGGCAAACCGAATATCTAGCACCTATTTTATCAATCAAGATTGTTCATGATATGGATGAAGCGATGGAGCATATTAATCAATATAGTTCCAGCCATACGGAAGCGATTGTTACTGAAGATTACACACGCGCACGACGTTTTTTACGGGAGGTTGATTCAAGCTCGGTGATGGTTAATGCTTCTACCCGTTTTGCCGACGGCTTTGAGTATGGCTTGGGAGCAGAAATTGGTATTAGTACGGATAAGCTTCACGCCAGAGGCCCTGTGGGTTTAAAAGGCATGACTTCATTGAAATATATTGTCTTGGGTGATGGCCATATCAGGAAATAAATGATTGGTATTTTAGGCGGTACGTTTGATCCTGTTCATTATGGCCATTTACGTTCAGCTCTTGAAGTTAAAGATATTTTTGGTTTAACCGAAGTCCGGTTAATACCCTGTGCACAACCACCGCATAGGCAGCAACCGAGTGCAACTGCATGGATGCGCTTGGAGATGCTAAAACTTGCCATCGGAAGTCAAGCTGGGTTAATCGTTGATGACCGTGAATTAAAAAGAGATGGCGCATCTTATATGATCGATACCCTGTCCTCTTTACGACAAGACTTTATTACAGAACCGTTGCTTTTGTTTATCGGCAGTGATGCTTTTAATCAGTTAACAACGTGGCATGAATGGCAGCATTTATTTGATTTTGCGCATATTATTGTTATGACCCGCCCAGGTTATGAAATACAACAGTTGGATGATTTTTTTAATACCAGACTCACGAAGAACAGAAGTGAATTGGCGCATAACAGTGCGGGTAAGTTATACTTTCAACAAGTGAGTCAGTTGGATATTTCGGCAACGGCTATCAGGAACATGATTGCAGAACAACAAAATCCGGGATTTTTACTACCCGATATAGTTATTGCCTATATCAGGCAACACCAGCTTTACCAGAGACAGTAGTCTCATTTTTATCATTAGGAATTTTAATGCAAGTAGAAGATTTATTGAAAACCGTCCAAGAAGTTTTGGATGAACGCAAAGGGCACAACATTACGACACTGGATGTCCGAGGCAAAACTAGTTTTACCGATTATATGATTGTTGTAACAGGAACCTCTGATCGTCACTTAAAATCTTTGTGTGATTATGCTGCAGAAAAAGCTAAAGAACAGGGTGTCAGACCGTTAGGCATTGAGGGTGACATCGGTTCCGATTGGGTCTTATTAGATTTGGGTGATGTTATTGTCCACGCTATGACAGCACAGGCACGTGGCTATTATCAACTTGAAAAACTGTGGTCTGTTGATGACAGCACTGAAACTGAAGAAGCAACCACTCAAACTTAAGTAACCGTCTAATTTTTAAAAAAGATCTCCCTATTATTTAAGAAAGAACGGGGGGATCTGTTACCTCATCCTGACTGCATCATCAAGGTCTTAAAGAACCATTATCTTATACAAGAACAATAAAAAGGTATTTATAGATACATTAATTTCAGTTTGAATTAAGCTTATGAGTTTATAAATACTATTAATCAAATAGTTGGAGTATCAAATGAAGACGGATGAATTAATTAAAGTATGGGATCTTCCTCTCAGAATTTTTCACTGGTTGTTAGTCGTTGCATTTTCAGTTGCTTACCTCACCGAAGATGAATTACTACCCATTCATGTATGGGCAGGGTATTTAATAGGCGCTTTACTGCTTTTCAGATTAATCTGGGGCTTTGTCGGTAATGATTATGCACGATTTTCTAATTTCTTATGTAGTCCGGCCAAATCATTCACTTATTTAAAAGACTTGATCGCGTTAAAAAGCCAACGCTATATTGGCCATAATCCGGCCGGCTCTGCCATGATCTTTTTATTACTGTTTAGTTTATTAGTGACGGTTATGAGTGGTCTTGCCGTTTATGGTGCTGACCAAGGTGCAGGACCTTTAGCGGCTTTAATAGGCTCAAGTTATGAAGATCTCCTTGAAGAAACGCACGAACTGTTTGCCAACTTTACATTGTTCTTAGTGTTTGTACACATTACAGGTGTCGCCTTTGAAAGTTTCATACATCGTGAAAATCTGGCAAAAGCAATGGTGCATGGTTTTAAGAAAATTGTGAATAAATAACTAACCTGTCTGCATAGACATAACAGATGCCTAATTCTTTGACTAATAATCCAGTGATATCGACTCAAAAACACGAGAGAAGCATTGCTGTTTTAAGTTTGTTAGGCATCAGTTGCTATCTGGTTTTAAGATTTATTTTAAATATAAGCCCTGACGTTTATTCACTGACTGTTAATGCCGATTTAACCACGGGGCTGGCTAGGCTCTATCAAGGTAAAATCCATTTCTCTACGACACTCCTACAAGCACCTTTGCTTGTAGTGTTAGTTATGGGCGGGGTTCCTTTACTTTATCAACTGAGCGTCAAATTAGTTAACGGTGATTTTGGCGCCGATTTGCTGGCAGGCATTTCTATTATTACTGCCGTTTTATTACATGAATATCTTGCTGGAAGCTTGGTGGTATTAATGCTATCAGGTGGTGCTGCATTAGAACATTATGCGGTGCGCAAAGCCTCTTCTGTGCTCGAAGCTTTATCTAAACGTATGCCATCAGTTGCACACAGAAAAGCAGGCGATGCCCTCACGGATATTTCAACAGAACAAGTGACTATTGGTGACACCTTATTAATACTGCCGCATGAAATTTGCCCCGTTGACGGAAAGGTAAAGGAAGGCTCGGGGACGATGGATGAATCTTACTTAACTGGCGAACCTTATATGATGTCGAAAACCATCGGCTCTCTGGTCCTGTCCGGCGCGATTAACGGTGACTCTGCATTAACAATACGCGCAGATAAATTATGCATCGATTCGCGTTATGCAAAAATCATGGAAGTGATGCGCTCTTCCGAACAATATCGTCCCAACATCAGACGCTTAGGTGATCAACTAGGTGCATTATATTCGCCCTTAGCTGTCATTATTGCGCTGCTTGCCTGGGCCATCAGTGGAGATGTTATTCGTTTTCTTGCTGTTTTGGTTGTTGCTACGCCCTGCCCTTTGCTGATAGGCATACCCGTTACTATTATCAGTTCAATTTCACTGGCGGCAAGACGAGAGATTATCATCAAAAATCCTGCCATTCTTGAGACTATCGGCACCTGTCGTACCGCTATTTTTGATAAAACCGGCACTTTAACTTATGGTCGACCTTCGTTAACCGCAATAATTCCGGCTAAAAATCAAAACAAAGAAGCACTACTAAGCTTGGTTGCCAGTTTGGAACGCTATTCCAAGCATCCACTTTCCAGTGCCATTATTAAAGCCGCTGAAAAATTCGAAGCTAACTTATTAAATGTTACCAATATTGCCGAACTACCCGGCAAGGGCCTTACCGGCACAGTAAGCGATAGACAGGTACAAATTACCAGCCGTAAATATTTCCTTGATAACTACCCAACAGATATTGAAAATTTACCGCCTATTACAGGCGGCCTTGAATGTATTGTGCTAATTGACAATCTGTATGCGGGAACCCTGCAGTTTCGCGATGAAGTCCGTTCTGATAGCTCGTCTTTTATTAATCACTTAGAACCTAACCATTTATTTGAGAAGGTTATGTTGGTATCCGGCGACAGGGAATCTGAAGTGCGCTATCTGGCCGAACAAGTTGGTATTAAGCATGTTTACTTTAGCCAAAGTCCTGAACAAAAACTGGAATTAGTGCGTAAAGAAACCAAAACAGCAAAAACTATTTTTTTAGGTGATGGTATCAATGACGCTCCTTCTTTAACCGCAGCCACTATCGGCATCGCTTTTGGTCAAAACAGCGATATAACGGGTGAATCTGCTGATGCCGTTATCATGGACAGTTCGCTATTAAAAGTCGACGAGCTTTTTCATATTGGCGAGCGGATGCGTAAAATCGCCTTGCAAAGTGCCATAGGCGGTATGGCACTTAGTTTAGTAGGAATGGTATTTGCTGGCTTGGGCTATCTTACGCCAGTAGCCGGTGCTGTTACCCAAGAAGTAATCGATATCGTTGCTGTTTTAAATGCACTAAGGGCCGCTATTCCACCCAAAAACCTATCCGATTATTGATAATAGCTCTCAGTTTATTGGGATTCAAAGTCACCTGCATATCTGCAAGGCAAATACTCTGCACGCCACAAGTTTTCTTCTACATAGCTTGGTAAATCAACATTCTTTAAGTCAAAACGTGTAGCGGAGCCATCCTCAAGCGCTTTAAACAAAACACGTATCGCCACATAAGAACTAATCTTTTTTAGATCCTTAATTGGTGGATAGATATAGCCATCGTTGCAGTTTTCTTTTATATAGTCAGCTAAAGCATAAGCAGATTCCAAAATCATCCCGTCACTAATTTGTTTACACTCACCTAATACAGCAGCCAAACCAACACCAGGAAAAATGAAAGCATTATTTCCTTGTCTTATTTCATAAGTTTTATTCTGATAGTTAACATCTGCGAAAGGACTTCCAGTTGCAACCATAGCTCGCCCGCTTGACCATTTAATAATATCTTCGGGTGTTGCTTCACAATTAGAATTTGGATTAGACAGCGGGAATATTATTGGATGCTGATTATTGTTAAGCATGGCATTGATGATTGGCTCATCAAATATGCCTGGCGCACCGGACAATCCGATTAAAACGTTAGGCTTTAAGTTATTTACTACCTCAAGCAAGGTAGGCAATTTACCTTTTATTGACCACGATTGATAAATATCTATAGGTTGAACAAAAGGAAGTTTATAGCCCTCAATTTTGTCCTCATCAAGAATGAGACCATTAACGTCCACAACGTAAATTTTAAGGCTAGTTTCTTTTTCACTTAAACCGGCATTCAACATCCCTGTTCTGATCATACCAGCAACACCTAAACCACCCGCTCCGGCACCTACAACTATGACTGTTTGATCTTTTAAATTTTCACCTTTTTTATGACAGCCTGCCAACAAACCTGCCAGGGCCATCGCACCCGTTCCTTGGATATCGTCATTAAAACAAGGGATTTCGTTTCGATAGCGTGATAAAACATCAAACGCAACGTCTTTAGTAAAATCTTCCCATTGAATAATGGCCTTGGGCCAAGTTGATTTTACGGCATTTACGAATTTATCCACCAGTTCAAAATAGGTCTCTTTTTCTAAACGATTTTGTCTAATACCTAAATAATGAGGGTCATTAAGTAACTTTTCACGATTTGTACCTACATCAAGATTAATCGGTAAACTCTGAAATGGGCATAATCCGCCACCAACTGTATAGAGGGCAAGTTTGCCTATGCAGATGGATAATCCACCCATGCCTTGATCACCAATACCTAAAATAGCGGATGCATCTGTGACTACAATCATTCGCACATCATTAAGTGGATAGTTTTGCATAATCGATTCCGCACGATCTATATTTTGTTCGGATAGTGTTAAGCCTCGAGCCGTTCTGTATAAAGTACTAAATTGCTGAACGGCCAGTCCAATAGTTGGTGTGTAGACTATTGGAACCATTTCCTCCAAATGCCTTTCCAGCAAGGCAAAAAACAATACAACAGATCTTTCTTGAATAGCCCTTAAGAATTGATACTTCGATATATCATCTTGTAATTTTCTATAACTGCAATATAGACGCTCAGTTTGCTGCTCTAAGCCTGTAACCAAGGGCGGTAATAACCCATCAAGATCAAGCGCGATGCGTTCTTCTAATGTAAAGGCTGTGCCTTTATTGGCAGCGGGTATTCTAAGTAAAAGCATACCCTTAATGGAAACTTCCATATAACGAGTGTTATGAGAGTCAACTCGATAGTCAAAATAGTCACTTAATTTTGTCATTAATGGGATTCAAATACAATGATAAAAAATTACCCTTTAAAAGGGCAATTAACAAATTGTTTCAATTATAACATTCATCTAAACCAACATTGCATATAGACCTAACTGAGAAACATCAAAATGAACACTTATCATTAAAACTACTTTCATTGATGACAGAAATTACTGAACTTAAATAATCATATTGGCAATAGCATTGCCAATATGAATTTAGAGCACAACAATCTAATCCATTGACACATCAGTAAACCAACCCAAAATCATGCACCACTAAATTAATATTTTAACTGTTGAGCAAATTGAGTGCGATTTGCAAAGTCATTTAAAGCACCTATATTCTGACTTTAATTAATACAAAGCATATTACAAAATCCGTAATTTATTTACATATCAATTAAAAAATCTTAGTAATCACTCCTGGCACTTATTTTAAAAGCCGGAATCAGTAAAATTATATTTACGCGCCGAAACAAACAACCCTTACTTTGTAAATCATCTGATCGGACTACCCTCTCTAACAGAACAATTTGTACGTAATTATGGCCCACGATTGCACCATATTTGTTTTAATTGTAGCTGATTGGGAAACAAACAGGAGAAAAAGCCAACATTGACTATGCTGTAGAGACTATTTGTTTAAATGGTAAAGACTTCCTACTGGATGTTATAGGCTCTAAAGATGAAGGATTAAAACAAATTTTCTCTATTACTTCTGAACACTCTTCCCTGATAGTCGAGTATGTACATCGCTTTGGCGATTTCGACGGCTTTTTTACTAAAAGTAACGTTGCTGAATTAACAGTCGCTATAGGTGTTGAAGAAAACCTAAGATTGTTACAAGCGTAAAGTAACTAATAAAATTGATTTTTCAGACTAAATTGGTCCTTGTAAGGCCAAGTGTCGATGGCGGTCAAAAACCGCGTATTTATGGCGCATGCACAAAAAAGGTATTAACTTTTTGTCTGAATTAGGAGTCAAGGGGACCGTGGAATAAATGCGAGAGCATCGCTCTCGCGTTTATGCCGCGAAAGCCCCTTGCCGCCTAATTCAG
>JAPLRP010000054.1 GCA_026399095.1 Methylococcales bacterium
AAGTCGCTGCTGCCAGTCTACTAAAGGAGAAGCCCGGACAATCACTACCGATGACAAAGAGCCACTGCGTCAACAGATGAAAGTCAAGATGGAACAACAGGCATCAAAAGACATCTACAGCAAACGCAAAGTCATTGTTGAGCCGGTGTTTGGTCAAATTAAAAATAGCGGCTTTCGAGGCTTCAGTGTGCGGGGTAAAGTAAAAGTCGCCGGTGAGTTTTCAATGGTTTGTGCGGCACACAATTTCAAAAAAATTGCCAAGGCCATTGTTAGGGGATTAATCCGTCCGGAGTTTGGAAATTTCACTACAAACCCTGCGATATAGGTAAAAACACACGGGATAAGTCCGACATGAATGGGGTATAGCGAAAAACTGTGCAAGTTTTGATCAATTTATAGTTTGGTATCAGGGTAATATAAAATTTTTCTGAAACCCATCAGGAGATAGTCGTTCGAGTATCTTATTCTCGGACAACCTCCTAGACTATTTTTAAGTCATTGTTTGTAAGCCCGGAATGCTGTAATACTGAGCGTATATGGATATCTCGTTGAGGGAAAGGTATTACTATTTTGTTTTCACGTAAGGCCTTTTCAAGGCGCATATATAAATCATGACTAACCGGCAAGCGGTTTCCTAGTTCACTGACAAAAATACGAATTGAAAAAGACAATGCGTTGTCGCCAAAACCAACCAATAATACACAGGGAGCTGGCTCGGTAAGAACCAAGGGCGTTGATAGCACGGTATCAAGCATCACTTTATGAGCCAGTTCTATATCAGAGTCATAGGCGATACCAACAGAAATCTCGACACGGGTTATTGTGTCAGTTAAGGTCCAATTGACCAGTTGACTGGTGATAAAAGTTTTATTGGGTACAACATGCTCTTTTTGATCCCAATCTATTAGGGTTGTCGCACGCATTTGTATACGACTTACTTTTCCTGTAACGGCACCAATAGTGACTGTATCATTGACACGTATTGGGCGCTCAAACAACAAAATGATACCCGATACTAGATTAGCAAAAATTTCCTGCAAACCAAACCCCAAGCCGACACTCAGCGCAGCAACGAGCCACTGAACCTGTGACCAACTGCCACCCAATTCATTAGCGATACTAATAAAACCAATCGTTACCAAAGTGTAATTAGCTAACTGATTAACAGCATAACGACTGCCAGCTTCTATAGTCCAGCGTCTGAATACTAACAATTCCATAACGCCTGAGAAATTTCTTACTGAAACAGCTGCTATAAAAAAATAGATACCTGCCAGCATCAGGTTAGTCAAGGTTATCGATTCATAGGTATCTTGATTATCTTTGGTGACCAAGTGCTGCCAGAGAACAATATCATCCAAAAAAGAAAAAGCGGGTAATATGTTTTTCCAGATCATCCATAATCCAACAATCAAGCCTAAACTAATAAATACATTAAGCAATCTTATAGTTTGAGCATTTATTTTTGGAATATCGACGAGTTGTTCATCTACAGGTATAACTAAATCCTCTCCGCCAAGTGTTGGATGTTTTTCCGTGAGTTCAGCTGTTTTACGTTTTTGCTGACTATTTTTTATCGCTAATTGTCGATTAACTAATGTTAACCAACGAATGACCATCTCATAAATAATGAGTAATCCAAATATTAATCGCAAAGAGACGATTATTTGTTCTTGTAACTGTAATGCACTGAGATAATAGCCAGAAATCGCAAAACCAATAATGATCAAGGGGATGCTAATAGTTGCCGGATACCAGATATAACGTAATTTACTAAGCCATCCTTCCGGATTGGTCAGGATAGGATTTTTTAATAACCCACTATTTGGGTTAAGTAATCGTCCCCAAAAAATCGACAGTGCAATCATGCTTAAAATCAATGCAAAACGCCCCAAGTTATCATTATGCATAGTCGCTTTTGATGTGGCAGAAGCATAGATAATAAAAGCAGTTAATACAGCAACAAATCTCAGCCAGGCAATTTGTTTTCGCAACAAACAGGCGTTATTTATCGTCCATTGAAAATGTTTACGCGCGATACCGTCATCTGCAAAAAGACGGTAAAAAAATTGCAGGAAAAAAAATGGAATTGCCGCATGTTCTAAGCCTTCACCTATTGCTTTTGTGAAATCAACTGCATGTATACTGCTCCCAAGCAATAATCCAAAATAATAAATAATCAAAGGTAGAGGCAAGCATAATATAAGTGTCAAAGTAAGCGCTTGCAGGGTAAAAATAAATTTATCTGTATAGATTTTATCAACGTTAGTTGATACTACTATTAGTTGTTGTTTAACTGGCTTTTTAACTAATAACAGCAAACCTAAGCTAAGTGCCCCGATAAAAACCAAGAATGGTTTTTTCATTGAAATCATTACAGTATCTTTAATCAATGCAATCCAATTAAGTGGCGATAATAACCATTTTGTCGATTGATATAAACCGCCAATGTAATCTGTGCTAATTGGATCAGAGCTTTTTACCCATAATAAATTTTCATCCAGATATTTTGCAAATTTATTGGCTCGAATAATCATTTGTTGCCGAGCAAAATCAAAATCACCCAACGTTCGCAGATAGGTAGTGTAATCAATGGCTAACTTATTAAGTAATTCTTTTTGGGTGTTAAGTAATACACGTAATTCAGCTTGTATCATCATGCGTTCTTCTAAAGGTAATTTTTTATCAACCTCAAGATTCATTATCTGCTGTAGTCCGGAATCAATATCATTAAGCTGTTTTAATTTGTCTTCAATTTTAAATTGATCAAGACTGGTAATGGCCGTTTCGTTTTGAATGGTTTCTGATTGGAGGGTAAATTGATCCTGTGTATCTAAATTTCGTCGTTGTTCACGAAGGATTTTACCGATTGCTGGGCTTAAGCTCGCTAAACTGATTTTCTTTTCGGCATTTTTAAATTGATTATCTATTTCAGCAGTTTGTTCGTCTACTTTGGTTTTTTGACTGTTATAGTTTTCAATCTTGTCACTAATTGCTTGCAAATCCCTGCTATTTTGAATATTTTCTCTGGTAAGTGACTGAATTAGTATGTGTTTGCCTGAGAGTTCTTTTTCTGCTTGGCTAAGGGCCGCCTGAATGTTTTTCGCTTCTTTTTGACGTCTTTCAGCCAAGAGATTATCTATAGATGTTATAACTGCCATTAGTACATTTCTTTGAATATCCAAAAAACGAAATTCTGTTTTAAGTAGCTCTACTCTAGCTGGATTACTAATTGCCTCGACATCCAACATTTTTAATTCTGCCGAACGAGAATCAAGCAGTGTTTTCAAATAAATGAGTCCAGCTTCTGATTCCAGTTTTGAATCTTTTTTGTTAGCCGGGGTTTCCAGTTTTTTTTGTGTTAATTCAAAATCCTGTTTTGCAGTAACTGTCTCTTCTCTAATAAGCTGAGGACGGCTTTGCTGAAGAACTAATTCGTTTTCTATTTTTTTAATCTGCTCGTCTAAAGCACTTACCTTGCCTTTTTCAATAATTAAACGCTGATCTAATTCTTCAGTGGGAATATTATTAAAATCTTCAGGTTTTTGTTTGGATACCTTTAGCAAGGTTTGATCAATGTCTTTTTGGAGTGTTTTATTCTTTTCTGGTGTTTGCTTTATAGCCTGATTAAAGTCGACTATTCGGGTTTTATAATTTTCACTGCTGTTCAGATTATCTTGAGCAGATTGATAAATAGATAACATTTTTGATTTTAAAGCATCATCAATCCCTTGCCGGGTGTTGATGGCATCAATTTTGATTTTAATCGTTTCCTTATTTATTTCAACCGCAGAGCTATTTTGTTTTTGGTTTAAAGCGGCTGCTAATGGTGAAATGCTTGCCAAGCCCATAACAATAAGTATAAATAACCAAGAAGTAGACTGTATCTTGGGAAAAATAACCAGACAATAAAGGTGTTTCATGATTTGAATAAAATACTGAAAAATAAATTGATGTGTTAATTGAAATACATTAGTTTGTAAGTAACCTTTACTGAAAGTTGCATAATATTCAAGTTCCTACACTCAATTGTGGAGAAACCTCTGCAAATTTATCAATAAAGCCAATGCAACTCGTTAATAAGAATTGGGGGCATATTTTTTACCCATGTTACCTGATTGATGAGTAAATGCTAAATCTAATATTTGTCAGCTTGGCAACTAGAACTTTTTGAAATATTCGCTATTAACGGATAAACTACCTTTATTGCAGTTTGTATAATTTTTACAATCTTGGTCAATAAAACGGAGCAGTCTTATTGGGCTGCATTGAAAATTATAATTGAAAAAAACACATGACTAAATTATTAAGCTGCTTCAAAGCCTACGATATTCGTGGACGTATTCCTGATGAGTTAAATGCTGATATCGCCTATCGCATAGGCAGGGCTTTTGCGGAAAATATTAAACCAAAGCGTGTGATTGTAGGACGTGATATTCGTTTGTCCAGTAATGAGATGGCAGATGCGGTCATAAAAGGTTTGCAAGATGCAGGTGTTAATGTTTATGACATCGGCTTATGCGGTACTGAAGAGGTTTATTATGCTACTTTTGCTTACCAGGATGCCGGACAGCCTATGGATGGTGGTATAATGGTAACGGCAAGTCATAATCCAAAAGACTATAATGGTATGAAGTTAGTGCGTGAACAGAGTAAGCCGGTGAGTGGTGATACAGGGCTTAATGATATTAAATTATTGGCTGAAGCCAATAATTTTTCAGAACCAGTTACGCAGCGAGGATCAATAACCCTTGTTTCAATCGGAACTGCTTATACTCAACATCTTTTGCAGTATATTGATCCATTAGCATTGAAGCCTTTAAAAGTAGTCGTTAATGCAGGTAACGGTGCGGCCGGCCATGCTATTGATTGGCTGGAAGCAGAATTACAAAAAACGATGCCGCAACAGCTTGAATTTATCAAAATTCATCATGAACCAAATGGCCATTTCCCTAACGGGATTCCTAATCCCTTACTAATTGAAAATCGTGACAGCACCATTGCTGCCATCAAAGAACAGGGTGCAGATTTAGGGATTGCCTGGGATGGCGATTTTGATCGCTGTTTTGTATTTGATGAAACTGGTCGTTTTATCGAAGGTTATTATATTGTTGGTTTATTGGCTGAAGCCTTCATTATTCAAAATCCGGGGGCAAAAATAGTACATGACCCTCGCTTAACTTGGAACACTATCGATATTGTTAATAAAATGTCGGGAATAGCGGTGCAAAGTAAAACCGGTCATGCTTTTATTAAAGAAAGAATGCGTCTGGAAGATGCGGTTTATGGTGGCGAGATGAGCGCCCATCATTATTTCAGGGATTTTTCTTATTGCGATAGTGGCATGATTCCTTGGTTGCTGGTGATTGAACTGATGAGTAAAAGCGGTAAAAAACTGTCGCAACTAGTCGATGAAAGAATGCGGCTTTTTCCTGCCAGTGGTGAAATTAACCGAACCATAGCTAATCCTGTAGCAGCTATTGATATTGTCAAAAACTTTTATCAAAATGATGCGCGAGTGGTTGATTACACGGATGGCTTAAGTATGGAATTTGGTAACTGGCGTTTTAATTTGCGGTGTTCCAATACAGAACCTTTGGTACGTTTGAATGTAGAATCACGAGGCGATGAAACTTTAATGCAAGCAAAAACTGAAGAGATATTGGCGTTGTTAGACTCATAAACAATCCAATCAATTAACTGTGTATTTGCAAAGCCACCTACTTGTTTTGCTAATGTATACTTGCTTTCGTCATGGTATTATCAAATCATTGTGACCTAATGGAGCTAGGAAAACAGATAACATTGAGATTGATTTGGCCTTGATAAGTCATCACGTTATAATTTTTTAATGGAGTGTTTTAATGAAAGGCATTATTTTAGCGGGCGGCAGTGGAACCCGGCTTTACCCTATTACTAAAGGTGTCAGTAAACAGCTAACGCCTATTTATGACAAGCCGATGATTTATTATCCGCTTTCCGCGTTAATGCTTTCCGGCATTACGGAAGTGTTAATTATTTCTACGCCCAATGATTTACCGCGGTTTGAAGAATTGCTAGGCGATGGCTCTGATATTGGCATGTCTTTTTCCTACAAAGTTCAACCCTCGCCAGATGGACTTGCCCAAGCTTTTATTTTGGGTGCAGACTTTATTGGAGACGATAATGTTTGCATGGTGTTGGGTGACAATATTTTTTATGGCCATGGTTTGGTTGATATGCTGGCCAATGCAGTTGCCAATGTAACCGACCATAAAAAAGCCACGGTATTTGGTTATCATGTTAAAGACCCTGATCAATATGGCGTTGCTGAATTTGATGCCAATGGTAATGTGCTTTCTATCGAAGAAAAGCCTCTTAAGCCTAAAAGTAATTATGCAGTAGTCGGTTTGTATTTTTATCCCAACAGCGTTGTTGAGATCGCAAAAAACATTAAGCCATCATCTCGTGGCGAGTTGGAAATTACGACCGTGAATCAAACTTATCTTGAGCAAGGTGATTTGAAGGTTGAACTGATGGGGCGTGGGTTTGCTTGGCTTGATACTGGTACCCATGAGTCTTTATTGGAAGCGTCTAATTTTATTCAGACCATTGAAAACAGGCAAGGTTTAAAGGTGGCCTGTATTGAAGAAATTGCCTACGAGATGGGTTATATCTCCCAAGCGCAATTAATCCAATTAGCTCAGCCGTTGTTAAAAAATCAATATGGCCAGTATCTACTCAAGCGCGCAAGCGAAGGCGTTGATGCGTAATGAAGTTTATAAGAACTGACATAGCTGATGTTGTTATTATTGAACCTTCGGTTTTTGGTGATGAGCGCGGTTACTTTGTAGAGACCTTTCGCCAAGACAAGTTGGATGCTTTTCTGGATTTTAAAGTTGATTTTATTCAGGATAATGAATCCAAGTCCGGTTATGGGGTACTAAGAGGTTTGCATTATCAGCTAGCACCTGCAGCCCAAACAAAGTTGGTGCGGGTTATAAAAGGCAAAGTATTAGATATTGCGGTTGATATTAGAAAAGGAAGCCCTACCTTTGGACAGCATGTTGCTGTAGAACTTTCAGAGCAAAACAAACGCCAGATGTTTGTGCCACGCGGTTTTGCCCATGGCTTTGTGGTCTTGGAAGAAGAGACTGTTTTTGCCTATAAAGTCGATAACTATTACTCCCCGAAAAACGATAGGGGACTAGCTTTTGATGATGCCTCACTATTGATAAATTGGCGGGTACCCAAAGATCAGTTGCAATTGTCAGCAAAAGATACTCGCCAACCGGGCTTGGCTAACGCAGAACTATTTGATTTTGGGTTTAATCTTTATGCTTAAATCCGTTTTAGTTACTGGCGCCAATGGTCAGTTAGGCAACGAGATTCGTCAATTAAGTGATTTGGCGACCGACTTTTCTTTTAGTTTTGTTACGCGAGATGAACTGGATTTAAGTGATTCAGTAGCCATACAAAGGTGGTTTGGTGATAAATCTTATGACGTTATCATTAATTGTGCTGCCTATACTGCCGTCGACAAAGCTGAATCCGAGCCTGATTTGGCAAGAGCTATCAATGTTACAGCGATAGCAACTTTGGCGGGTATTGCCAAAGCAAAAAAAAGTGCCTTGATTCATGTGTCCACAGACTATGTGTTTGATGGTAAAAACTTTAAACCTTATGTCGAGTCTGACCCTACCAACCCTCAGGGCATTTACGGGCTGACAAAACGTGAAGGAGAACAAGCGCTGTTAGCGATAAATCCCGCCAAATCTATTATCATACGAACCTCTTGGGTTTATTCAAGCTTTGGCTCCAACTTTGTCAAGACCATGTTACGGTTGGGTCGGGAGCGTGAAGAATTAGGTGTTATTTATGATCAGGTTGGCTCGCCGACTTCGGCTCGGGATTTAGCGGTCGCGATTCTGGCGATTATCCGGCATCCCAAGCTGGATACCTTAACTGAAACGGAAATAGTTCATTTTAGTAACGAAGGCATTTGCAGTTGGTTCGATTTTGCTAAAGCCATTTTTGAGTACTCTGCTATAAATTGCCAGGTTAAACCGATAGAAACAAAAGATTATCAAACACCTGCAACTCGTCCTCATTATAGTCTGCTGAACAAAGCCAAAATTAAAAAAAGTTTTGACCTTAACATCCCCTACTGGAAAGACAGCTTAAACGACTGTCTCGACTTATTAATCGGAAATAAATAATGAAATCAATTTTAGTCACCGGCTGTGCAGGGTTTATTGGCAGTAATTTTGTACCTTATTTTTTAGAAAAGTATCCAGAGCACCAACTGGTTAATCTTGATTTACTAACTTATGCCGGTAATCTTGATAATCTCAAAGAAATAGAGACTAATGAATGCTATACATTTGTTCACGGTGACATTTGCGACCGTGCATTAGTAGAGCAGTTGTTTAATCAACATGATATTCGTGGTGTAATTCATTTTGCGGCTGAAAGCCATGTCGATAACTCCATTAAAAACCCCGGTGTTTTTGTACAAACCAACGTAAACGGCACTTTTACGCTGATTGATGTCGCTTATAAATCTTGGATGGAAAAACCGTTTGTATTTAAGTCAGGTTATAAAGACTGTCGCTTCCATCATATCTCAACCGATGAAGTCTACGGAACCTTAGGTGAAACAGGTCTTTTTACCGAAGAAACAGCGTATGCTCCTAATTCACCTTACTCGGCCAGTAAAGCCGGGAGTGATATGATCGTCCGTAGTTATTATCATACCTACGGAATGAACACTGTTATCACTAATTGTTCCAACAATTACGGCCCGAAACAGCATAACGAAAAACTGATTCCAACCATTATCCGCAAAGCTATCAGCGGTCAAAATATTCCGATTTATGGCGATGGCAAAAATATACGTGATTGGCTTTATGTTTTGGATCACTGTAAAGGTATTGATCTGGTTTACCACGCCGGCAACGTAGGTGAGGTATACAATATTGGTGGACGTAACGAGCGAAATAACAATTATATTGCCGATAAAGTCTGTGAAATTCTAGACGATTTGCACCCAAAGGCACAGGGTAGCTATAAAGAACAGCTAAGTTTTGTAGAAGACAGAGCAGGGCATGATAAACGTTACGCCATTGATGCGACAAAAATAGAAACAGAATTGGACTGGAAAGCTGACGAAAGCTTTGAAAGCGGTATTGTAAAAACCATTGAATGGTATTTGAGCCAATCTGCTTTAGTTTCAACTACCTCATAAATCTGACCATTGTCTGATTATAAATAGCTTCTCTTTTATAAAAATTGAACCATTATCAGTTTCAGTATAATGCATTATTTGACTAACTAAGGCTATCCATAGATGTCTATTTCACTGACTGAACTTGAAGATGTAGTTCGAGATGCAGGATCAATTGCACTCACTTATTTTAAAGACATAAAAAATGTAGGATTAAACAAGAAAAGCCCCCGTGATTTTGTTACAGCAGCGGATGTTGCGGTTGAAGCGTTTTTAAAAGAAACGCTTACTAATAAATATCCCGAATATGGCTTTTGGGGGGAAGAAAGCGGACAAAGTGCCAATCAAACCAATCGGTGGATAGTCGATCCTATAGATGGTACACATTCATTCTCTAGAGGGCAATACTTTTGGTCAATCAGTGTTGCACTAGAGATTGAACAAGAGCTAATTGTTGGAGCAGTCTATGCGCCGGCATTAAATGATTACTATTGTGCCGAGAAAGGCATGGGAGCTTGGAAAAACGGACTCCCAATTCACGTTTCTTCAGAAACAAATCTTGCCGAGTCAATGGTTGCAACCGGTTTTGCCTGCTTACGCTCCTTTTTAATAGATAATAACCTTGAACGCTTCGCAAGAATAGCGCATAACACCACGGGACAGCGACGCTTTGGCTCTGCCGCAATGGATTTGTGTTTGGTTGCGGATGGTCAAGTTGATGCGTTTTGGGAGCAGGAACTTAATTTATATGATGTCGCAGCTGGCGCTTTAATCGCCCAAGAAGCGGGGGGGACAATCACTGATTTTAAAGGCAATGAAGGTTTATTTCCCAAACAAGTATTAGCGACTAATGGCCTTATTTTAAGTCAAATTCTTCCGCTAATGTAACTTGAAAAGGACTGTATTATTGTTATCAAGAGCCCGGTAAAAACTAACACAGTTTATTTATTTATCATATCACAAGACAAAATATGGGTTTTCCTGTATTTTTGCCCAGTTTATAGGTTAAAATAGCAGCCTTTATGAGCTGGACGAGTGAGCTAGACTGGTGGTTTTTAAAATGCCATCTCACTTGGCTTGGGTTACCTGCATGTATCCGATACGTTTCATCCATGCCTTGCCGCTAAGGTCATAGGTTATAATGACTGCAAGTTACAGGTAGATGTTCACAATGCCCCAGTAATAACCCTTGATAAGGCGTCAACAATTGGCTTACTTGCCAAGGGTAGTCACCAAAAAGTTTTTTATGCCCAACTTTAGAGTAAATACATGACAGATTTAGCGCACTACAGAAATATTGGTATCTTCGCTCACGTTGATGCCGGTAAAACAACCACTACCGAGCGTATTTTAAAACTGACCGGTAAAATTCATAAAATCGGTGAAGTTCATGATGGTGAAACTACCACCGACTTCATGGATCAAGAACGTGAACGTGGTATTACCATTCAATCAGCAGCAACAACTTGTTTTTGGAAAGATTATCGATTTAATATCATCGACACCCCGGGTCACGTTGATTTTACAATCGAAGTTTATCGCTCGCTTAAAGTGCTTGACGGTGGTATCGGCGTTTTTTGTGGTTCTGGTGGTGTAGAACCTCAATCAGAAACCAACTGGCGTTATGCGAATGACTCTAAAGTTGCGCGTGTTATTTATATCAATAAGCTTGATCGTATCGGTGCTGATTTCTACCGTGTTGTTAAACAGGTTGAAGCGGTATTGGGTGCTGTTCCTGTAGTAATGACATTGCCAATTGGTACAGAAGATGAATTCTCAGGTGTTGTTGATTTATTAACCCAGAAAGCATGGGTATGGGATAACTCAGGCGATCCAATGAACTACGTTATTGAAGACATTCCAGCTGATATGGTTGAAATGGCAAAAGAATGGCGTGAAAAATTGATTGATCAAGTCGCCGATCAATTTGATGATGTTATGGAAGCTTATCTTGAAGGTGAAACACCTGATATTGATACAATTAAACGTTGTCTTCGCAAGGGTACCATTAATCTTGATTTTTTCCCCACTTTCTGTGGATCTTCTTTTAAAAACAAAGGTGTACAGTTAGTTCTAGATGGCGTTATTGATTATCTCCCTTGCCCGACAGAAGTAAATCCACAACCAGAAGTCGATTTGGAAGGTAACCCAACCGGTACTTTTGCTATCGTTGATGCTGAGAAACCATTACGTGCCTTGGCATTTAAGATCATGGACGACCGTTTTGGTGCCTTAACGTTCTTACGTATATACTCTGGAAAACTTGAAAAAGGTACATCAGTTTTAAATACGTTTACAGGTAAAACCGAACGTATCGGTCGTATCGTAGAAATGCATGCTGATGTTCGCGCTGAACTTGAATCTGCTCAAGCCGGTGATATTGTTGCCGTTTTAGGTATGAAAAATGTTCAAACCGGTCATACGCTTTGCGATCCTAAATTCCCTGCGACTTTAGAGCCTATGGTATTTCCTGACCCCGTTATTTCTTTGGCTATCTCTCCAAAAGATAAAGCCGCGTCAGAAAAAATGGGTATTGCTCTGGGCAAGATGATTCAAGAAGATCCTTCATTCCATGTTGAAACTGACGAAGACAGTGGCGAAACCATTCTTAAAGGCATGGGCGAGTTACATCTTGATATTAAAGTTGATATCTTAAGACGTACTCATGGTGTAGATGTTGTCGTTGGCAAACCTCAGGTTGCTTACCGCGAAACAATTACCAAGTCGGTTGAAGATGAATACACCCACAAGAAGCAATCAGGTGGATCAGGCCAATACGGCAAGATTAACTACATTATTGAACCCGGCGAGCCAGGTTCAGGCTTTATCTTTCAATCAGCGGTTACTGGTGGTAACGTACCACGCGAATACTGGCCAGCTGTTGAAAAAGGCTTTAAAAGCATGCTGGACAAAGGTGTTTTGGCTGGCTTCCCCTGTTTGGATTTTAAAGTTATCTTAACTGATGGAGCTTTCCATGCAGTTGACTCTTCTGCAATTGCCTTTGAAATTGCAGCAAAAGCGGCTTTCCGTCAGTCAATTCCAAAAGCAAGTCCTCAGTTAATTGAGCCCATCATGGCTGTAGATACTTTTACACCATCTGATCACGTCGGTGATGTTATCGGTGACCTTAACCGTCGTCGCGGCATGATTAAATCACAGGATGCAGGCATCACCGGTGTGCGTATCAAATCTGATGTGCCATTAAGTGAAATGTTTGGTTATATTGGTGACTTACGCACCATGACTTCTGGTCGTGGTCAATTCTCTATGGAGTTCTCGCACTATATGCCGTGCCCGAAAAACGTAGCAGATGAAGTTATTAAAGAAGTAAACGAACGTAACGCCAAAAAGAAATAATTGAGTTGGTAGCCGGATAGATAATTATCCGGCTACTTTTAGTTATTAATGCCTTTTTAGTTAGGCTGTACTTAATCTTTAATTACAGCCTGCTAGTTAAAGCTTAAATTTTTTCAGGACCTACAGGAAACTGCATGGTCATGCAATGCAAACTGCCATATTGATGAACAAGCGGCCTGCAGGGTATGGCGATAATTTCATGTTCCGGAAAACAATCAGACAGTCGTTTTAGTGCGACCTCATCCATTGGGTCACCATAAGTGGGAACCAATACAGCATGATTAATAATCAAGAAATTAGAATAATTAGCAGGTAATTGCTGGTCTTCTTCATCAAAAATAGGTTTTGGTAACGGCAATGATACTAAATGGTAGGGTTCCCCCGCTTGGTTTCTAAAATCCTGTAATTGCCTTTCCATGTACTTTAAGCTGGTGTAATGCAAGTCATCAGTATCTTTACAACTCGTATAAGCAATGGTATTCGCGGAGCAAAAACGGGCTAGTGTATCAATATGGGCATCGGTATCATCACCGGACAGGTTTTCTTGATCTAACCATAATACTCGCTTGGCACCCAAGTTTTCCAATAGTTGTTGTTCAATTTCCTGCTGGTTCAGACCTTTGTTTCTGTTGGGATTAAGCAGGCATTGTTTAGTTGTTAAAATAGTGTCAATACCATCACTTTCGACACTACCACCTTCCAATATAAAGTAGATATCTTTATGGGCTCTGCCTTTGAAGGGTTTAGCGTTAAGCAGTTTGTGATTAAGGGCATTGTCATTTTGATGCTGGTATTTTTCACCCCAACCATTAAACAGAAAGTTAAGGTGAGTAATAGCGCCTTCTTTTTCAACACTTAAAAAAACGGTATCTCTTACCCAAATATCATTAACAGTCGCCTGAATAAAGTCGATATCATCGTGGTTAGTTATTAATGCTTGTATATGTTGCTGATGGCTATCATCCCTGCAGACGATAATGAGTCGTTGATATTGGGTAATTGTATCAGCAATAACGCTGTAGGATTGTTCTACAGATTCAAGATGATTGCTGAAATCACCGGTTTTATGTGGCCAGGCAATTAAGACGGCTGATTGTTTTTCCCACTCTGCTGGAAATCGATTCATTGTTTTTATTTTCCTGTGGTTGTACCCTCCGGCAGGTTGCCGGAAGTAGATTGTGATAGCATTTCTTTTGCATGTGCCAAGGTATTTGCGGTGATAGTAACGCCGCCTAACATGCGGGCAATTTCTTCAACGCGTTCTTCATGAGTTAATAACCTAACACTGGAAGAAGTGATATCGGTTTTATTATTTTTTTCAACGTAAAGGTGTTGATGGGCTTGTGCTGCAACTTGTGGTAAATGAGTGACACACATCACTTGTCGGGTAAGGCTTAAACTGCGTAATTTTTGCCCTACAATCTCAGCAACGCCTCCGCCAATACCCGAATCCACTTCATCAAAAATGAGAGAAGGGGTCGTTTTATCATTGGAGGTTATGACTTGAATTGCCAAGCTAATGCGTGATAATTCTCCCCCCGAAGCTACTTTAGAGAGTGGCTTTGGTGGAAGTCCGGGGTTGGCACTGACTAAAAACTCAATTTTATCAATGCCGTTGAGTCTGGGGTTATCGCTATCCATTTTAGTGATATCAACCAAAAATTCTCCTTGTGGCATACCGAGTTCTTTAATCATCTCAGAGATCAGTTTTTGGAGCTTACTAGCGGTATGATGACGTTGCTCAGAGAGCTGTTCAGACAGTGTCTGATAGTGTGTTAGCAATACTGCCGTATCTGCTTTTAAAGTCTCAATGCGATCCCCACTGTGGGTCAAACTATCCAGTTCGGCTTCAAGTTTACCGGTTAATTCAGGCAATTCATCAGGGGTTATATGATGTTTTCTGCTAAGATTTTGAATGAAGCCAATCTGGCTTTCAAGTTCTTGCATACGTTGCGGATCTGCTTCTTGGGATTCCAGAAAACGACGTAATTGAATAGCCGCTTCTTCTGTTTGAATTTGTGCATCAGACAATAAGGTGCATATTTCAGATAATTCCGGAGCAAATTGAACAATACCGTTTAATTCACTGACGCTATGACTCAGCATTTGATTAACTGATTGCTGATCACTTTCATAAAGTAGATCAACTTGGACTTGACCTGTCGATAAAATCTCGCCAAGATTGGCCAGTTTACTGTGTTCTTCCAGGATCGCTGAGTAACTATTATTAGCAAAATCAAGTTGTTGTAGCTCATTGATTTGGTAACGTAGTAATTCTTCTCGTTCGGTTTGATCTACACTGGCTGTTATCAGGTTTGCCAACTCTTTGTGGGTCAGTTGCCATTGTTTATAGCAAATGTTGACTTGATCCAATAGACTGTGGTTTTTTGCATAAGCATCCAATAACCTTCGCTGTTCATCACTATTAAGTAGAGTTAGATGAGCATGTTGACCATGAATTTCAACCAGTTTTTCACTAAGTTCCTGTAAAAACTGCAAAGTAACCGGACGGTTATTTATATAGGCTTTAGATCGTCCATCCTGATTAACAATTCGCCTTATTAAACAGTGCTGCTCATCATCCAACTCATTATCTTTTAACCATTGATGAGCTTCAGGTGCATCTGTTAAATCAAATTCCAAATTGACTTCAGCACGTTTACATTCTGGACGAACATAACCCGAATCAGCTCTATCACCCAAAGCCAAACCTAAGGCGGTTAATAGAATAGATTTACCCGCTCCGGTTTCGCCAGTAAGAACCGACATTCCTTTTTCCAGATCCAGATCCAGAGATTTGACGACTGCAAGGTCAATAATAGTAAGATTTAATAGCATAAGATTAAATGTGGTAGCCACTGCTCCAGTTTAATTTATTTCTGAGGATCTGAAAAAAATCATGACCTTCAGGATGAAGAATTCTAATGGGTAAAGGATCTTTTTTAATCAAAATTTTGTCGCTGATTAATACATCTGGTATTTCGATATGATCGCAAGTAACCAAGGCATTTATTTGTTTTGTTTGGCAAAAGCTGATTTCAATTTCAGCCGTATCATGAATGACAATTGGCCGATTTGACAAAGTATGGGGATTTAGAGGCACCAATATTAGCGCATTTAATGAAGGATACAATATGGGACCTCCAGCCGATAAGGAATAGGCAGTTGAACCAGTAGGTGTAGAGATGATTAAACCGTCAGAACGTTGTGAGTTTAAAAAAACATTATCAATTTTAGTAACAATTTCAATCATGCTGGGCGTTACCCATCGAAGAATAGTGACTTCATTAACAGCTGTTTCTTCATGAATAACTTGCTCATCACGAATGATTTTAGCGCGTAATAAATAACGTTTTTCTTCCGAATAATGACCTTGAAGAATACGATGCAGTTTAGCGGTTAATTCGTTGGGTGAAATATCAACCAAAAACCCCAACCGTCCTAGATTGATCCCGATTAAGGGAATGTCATATTCAACAATAGCACGAGCAGCAGCCAAAAAAGTACCATCTCCTCCAACAGCAATAACCAAATCGCAATATAAGCCCAGTTTATTGATGGAGCAAGAAGTCACTGCTGGATTATTAATAAATTGGGCACTATCATCAGCAACATAGACATTGTATTGCTGCTCGGTTAAATATCCATATAAACCTAATAATGTTTCAGCAATTCTAGGGTCACTGGGTTTTCCGATAATACCTATCGTCTTAAAAGGTGTCTGCATTGATGATTAATAGTCCGTTTAATGATCTTAGTATACAAATTTTACCAATCAGTCTGTTAGTTTTACAGATTTATCAGCTTAATTATCTTAATGGCTATCAGCTTAAGCCACTTCAAGAGATAAAACCATTATAATTATTATAATTTAAAATTAAGGTGAGTTAGTTTAATTTGTGGTCCAGAGAAAATTGTTATTAATAAACCCATCAACAACCCTTGCAGTGCTCAAATTCAAGATAAATAGGGTAGGGCTGTTGTATGGTTTCGGATACAAAATATGACTGAAAGTGATGTCATTATTATTGGTGCTGGAGCCTCCGGCTTAATGTGTGCCATCGAAGCCGGCAAGCGTGGCCGACAAGTAATCGTTCTCGATCATGCCAATAAAGCAGGAAAAAAAATCTTGATGTCCGGCGGTGGTCGCTGCAACTTTACCAATTATTCCATCGAACCCGATAACTTTATTTCAAATAATCCACACTTTTGTAAATCCGCACTCAGTCGTTATACACAATGGGATTTTTTAGCTTTAATTTCGCGCTATCAAATTCCTTATCATGTAAGAGAGCATGGTCAGTTATTTTGTAACGACAGCGCTAAAGATATACGGACTATGCTTTTATCTGAATGTATCAATGCTGGTGTCAAGGTGCAATTAAATACGTCTATAGACAATATAGCGTTAAACACTGACAGGTTTTACCTTAACACCAATCAAGGCAGTTTTAAAAGCCGGTCTTTAGTCATTGCAACGGGTGGCTTATCCATTCCTAAAATGGGTGCTACACCTTTTGGTTACAAAATTGCCGAGCAATTCGGAATCCCCGTTATTCCTACGCGTCCTGGTTTAGTGCCTTTAACCTTGCAACTTGAAGATAAAGAACAGTTTTCTGCATTGTCAGGGATTGCTACTCCATGCATTATTAGTAATAAGCAATACAGTTTTAAAGAAAACATGTTATTTACGCATCGAGGACTTAGCGGGCCGGCGGTATTACAAATTTCATCTTACTGGCATAAAGGGGAAGAGATTACTATTGATTTACTACCTGTACTTAATCTAGATAGCGAGCTCAAGCTGAAGAGGCAAGGGAAGATAAAGAGTTCATTAAAAACTATTTTGGAGGCTTATTTACCTAAACGCCTGTTAAATTGCTTACTACCTGAAGAATTATTAACTATTTCATTACAGGATATATCTGATCGGCAGGTCGTTCTGATTGCTGATCACTTGCATAATTGGACGATCAAGCCAAATGGTACTGAAGGGTATCGAACTGCTGAAGTTACGGTTGGCGGCGTCGATTGTGAATCAATTTCATCTAAAACCATGGAAAGCAAACAAGTGTCCGGACTTTATTTTATCGGTGAAGTGCTTGATGTAACAGGTTGGCTGGGGGGGTATAATTTCCAGTGGGCATGGTCATCTGCTTGGTGTGCAGGACAGTTTGTATAATTACGCGTTAAGTAGTAAGAAACAGCTTTTTATGTAACAAATAACTTAATACATAGTGTTGAAGTATACTATTAGGCGTTATAAGGTTAAAGCCATTGGCGTAATAAATAATTACACCGGCTTTGTTTATAACTACTTGGAGATTAACTAAATCCTCAAAATTTGATGCTTTGTTACTACTAAAATACAGATTAAATCTAATTGACTAACAATAAAGGAAATCAATTGTAAGCAGAAGTTCTAATGCTGGGCGGTGGCCCGAGTGGAAATAAAGCAATGGTCACTTATGAGCTGCCGATAAGGCCGGGGTTAATGTTGATAAACAACAACGAACCAATGTAAAAAATATATTTGTAATTAGCGATGTATTGGTTAATCCAATGCTTGTCCATAAAGCCACCCATGAAGGAAAAATTGCTGCTGAATTAATTGCAGGCATGACAGCTAGTGGCAGGCATTAACGATTCCTTCGGTAGCTTATACCGATCCTGAAATTACGTGGATGGGCTTAACTGAAAATGAGGCCAAAATGCAAGGCATAGATTATGAAAAAGCTGCCTTTCCTTGGGCAGCAAGTGGCCGGTCTTTAGCCAACGGCCGAAAAGAAGGTGTGACCAAATTACTCTCCGATTAAAAAACGGGGCATATTTTAGGCGCGGAAATAGTCGGTAACCATGCAGGTAAATTGATTGCATAAGCGGTGTTGGCACTGGAAATCGGGGCTAATGTTGAAGACTTGGCATTAACTATTAATGCTCAACCAGCTCCCGCAGAAACGTTGCGTTTTTCAGCAGAAATGATTGAAGGAACCATTACCGACCTTTATATTAAAAAATGATAAGAATTGGCAGTCAATTTAGTGCCATAGATTTTAACAAACTACTTGAATTTAATTATCAATGAATAAATTTTTGAACAAAAGCTTTGTCACCAACCTTGTTTCTGTTGTTATTATCGGCATCGGTTATGTCAGCCCTATACAACCGGAATTAATCAAATCTATCGGCTTTTTTGCCTTATCAGGGGCCATTACCAATTGGCTGGCCATTTATATGTTATTTGAAAAAGTACCCTATTTATATGGTTCTGGGGTTATACCAGCTCGCTTTGAAGAATTTAAACTTTCAATCAAGCAACTTATGATGAACCAGTTTTTTACTGTAAAAAATATTGAACAGTTTATTCAAACTGAAGAACAGCAGGGCAGTAAGATGTTAAATCTGGAGCCTTTTTTGAATGCAGTCGATTACGACCGAATCTATGAAAGTCTGGTTTCCTCCATTATGGAATCTTCTTTCGGAGGAATGTTACTGATGATGGGTGGACCTGATGCTTTGGTGCCATTAAAAGAACCGTTTACCGATAAAATGAAAATTACACTGGTTGATATGATTGAATCTGATCGTTTTAAAACAGCACTTAAGGAAGGTCTGGATGCACATAAAATTGGTATTGATATAATCGATAAAATCGAAAATGTCATAGATAATCGCTTAAATGAACTAACACCACAACTGGTTAAAGAAATGGTGCAGGCTATTATTCGTCAACATTTAGGTTGGCTGGTCGTATGGGGTGGTATTTTCGGCGGCTTGATGGGCGCTTTGTTTATTTTTGCGTAATGTTGGCGGTAGATTTAGCTTTTGAAGAATTTGGGCATTCTGACAATGCACCGCTGATTATCCTGCACGGTTTTTTTGCCTCTTCCCGAAACTGGCGGCAAGTAGCCGAAAAATTGGCCGTTCGATTTCATGTTTATGTGTTGGATATGCGTAATCATGGTGTTTCACCTCATCATGAATTAATGGATTATCCGGCGATGACCACCGACTTGTTATTATTCATGGATGTTCATAAGTTAAATACGGTGAGTTTGCTAGGCCATAGCATGGGCGGTAAAGTAGCGATGTGGTTTGCACTTAATTATCCTGAAAGACTGGATAAATTGATTGTGGCTGATATTGCACCTATTAGTTACACACACTGCTTTAATAACTTGATTCAGGCCTTAAAGGAGCTACCTTTGCATCAAATCAACAATCGTAAAGAAGCAGAGTTATGGCTGGTAGAGCACATACCGGAACAAAGTTACCGCCAATTTTTGTTACAAAATCTTATCTTAAAAGAGGGCATTTATTGCTGGCGTGTTAATTTGGATACTTTTTATCGAATGGCGCCCAACATCATTGCTTTCCCAATTATTGAGTCGATAGCACCTTATACCGGAAGCGCATTATTTTTGGGAGGTGAAAACTCAGGTTACATTAAGCTCGAAGATATTAACGTTTTATTTCCAAATGCATTGTTCAATATCATAGCTAATGCAGGGCATTGGTTACATGTGCAGCAACCAATTTTTTTTATTGAAGAGGTTGAATCTTATTTAGAATCTGGGTAAAGCATAAGTATCTCGCTGTATCCTTACCATTAAGCAGAATACAGCGAAAGAAGTTAAGATTATTTTTTTACCAGTTTACTGCGAACTAACTCAAATATATTAAGCGCAATATCTATAAGTGGGCGACGTTTAACAACAACGGTATAACCCAATAAACCCAATATTAAACCATAAAATAATTTTGCAAAAGATGATGTGCTTTCTGGCTGTGCAACCAATACTTCATCAGATGCCTTTACCGCAACTGTTTGCACGGCTACTTTTGAAGGCGTCACTTCTGCACTCAAGTCAGGCAAACCTAAGCTGCGAAAAATATCATAATCTTGCCAAATAGGATATTTTCCTTGCCATAAAGTCTTGGAGAAATAGGGTGCCAGGCTCATTCCATGCGCCAAAGGAATGCCTCGATCATCAATGAAGCCTTTATATACGACCAGACTAATGTCACCGCCTTCGCCATGACCATTGGTTGTAAATGATTTTTCAACGTGGTCGTGAAACATCCAAATACCTTGTCCGAAGCTATTTAATCCATCATCTACACCGCTTAATTCCAAATCAAGACGTTGCGCAGGAACCATGCCGTGGACATCGCGCTGTATATAAGATCCAGGGCCATTATCAACACCATCATAATGGGTTGCAGTTGGTTTGTGTCCATGGATATGCATGGCAAATGATTCTGTATGACCATTTAAAACACGCAATTTAACTTTTTGATTTTCTTCCATGTGAATCAGAGATTCCCTTAATGTATAAGGGAAAGAACGACCATTAAGCATGAAATAGTCATCAGTAGCATCTGTGATGTCATATTCCATGTTCATGTGTTTGGCTATCAAACGCGGATCGTTAGCTGATCTGGCAACTAATTCGTGTAGCTCTTTATCTGCTGATTGGTAATGTAAGTCGTATTCTCTCGCGTACTTTTCAAGAACCGAAACCGAAGGATGACGAACTTGACCAGCGCCTACATTTAAGGTTTGAACCCAGTTGTTGGGACGATTTTCTTCAACTACAAAAATACCTTGCAACCCCATTGGAATATGGGTGTGTGGTTGCACATGGCAATGATAATACATGGTGCCGGGTTGGCGTGGTTTAATAACATAGGTTTTACTTTGGCCAGGCATGGTGTCCATGTTGCTGGTTTGTCCAACCCCATCATTACCCGTGCCACTCATATCCATAAAAGGATGATCGATACCATGTAAGTGAATTGAATGGGGCAAATAATGCGTATTTTCCAAGACTATCCAAATCACGTCATCTTGTTCGACTCGAATAACGGGCGAAGGCGCGCGCAAAAGTGAATTAGCTTCTCTTTCATAAAGACTTTTGGTTGACATGTCACGGGTTTTGGGCGCGTAGACCCAAAAAGTCGGCTGTATGCCGGGCGAAATATCAAAAGTAGTGATCGGCTCTTTAACATCAGGTGAATGGCCGTTTAGCTCAACTACTTCAAGCTTGATTATGATTTTATCAGGATCGCCGTCACCATCGAGATCATCTGACATGGTAATGGCGTCGGCGGCAAGTTGCGTTGCCATCAAGGTATCCATTGAAACGCCATTAGTACCCTTAACAAAGGCAGCAATATCAGCAGGATTATCGGGATTACAAAGCTTTGATTCCTGAATTAAAACACCGTCAACCGTCTGTTGTTTGCGCCATTCGGGATCAGTAAATTCAGAGCAAACTTCTTCCACGGGACCCAAGTCAACTTTAGCTGAGGGCGGTAAATCAGTAGTAGCTTGTGTCAAGGCGTGCATTAGGAGCAAAGCGGTGCCCCCAGTAAAGGAAATTAATTTTTTACGCATACAACGACCTCGGAAACACACAATTAAAAACGAAACGCCGTTTCAGAAACGGTACTTTTATTATTATACTTGGCATTTTAACTGATAATTTTATTTAAGTCTTATTTGACTATCGACTAATTTTTTCCGTATTTAATAAAACAATAAAATTCATTTGTAATAAAGCTAGCATTAATAATGATTAAAACCATCAAAACACTTATTTTATAAATAAATTTAAGCCTTATTTTTTAAATAAAATTATACTAATCATAAGCCAACCCCTAAAACGATTAAGTTGATTCATTCAACTTAAAATTTAGTTTACTTCTTCACTACACAAATTGTGGTGATTTTAATTATAAATATAACCTCCAATCGTGAAAAAGCAATCTCAACACTACTTAGTCGGTATCGATTTAGGCACAACCCATACTGTTGTCGCTTTCACCAATAGTGAAACAGGCCAGCAAGAAATTCAATTATTACAAATCGAACAATTGATAGCCCCAGGTCAAGTAGCGGCAAGACCCTTATTACCCTCAGTGCGTTATCACCCTGCACCCGGTGAACTATCAGCAGTTGATATTGCCTTTCTTAGTAACACGACAGAGTCTTTGATATCTGAAGTGGCACCGGTGATTGGTGAGGCTGCACGTTTATTAGGCGCCAAATCAAAGGGTCGATTTGTTACCAGTGCTAAAAGCTGGTTATCACATCCTTCGGTTGATCATAGTGCTGAAATTTTACCCTGGGGTAGTAGTGACGAGATTAAAAAAGTGTCGCCAATTGACGCCAGCGCCAGCTATTTAGCGCATATTCGTACAGTGTGGGGTCATAAATTTCCAAATACACCACTTGAACAACAAGATATTGTCATTACTGTTCCCGCGTCCTTTGATGAAGCAGCTCGTTCTCTAACCTTGGAAGCCGCGCGCATTGCCGGACTTACCCAAGTTAGGCTGCTGGAAGAACCTCAAGCAGTTTGTTATGACTGGTTAAGGCTTAATTCAACAAACATCACACAAGCATTAAGCGATGTACATTTATTGCTGGTGTGTGACGTCGGCGGCGGTACGACTGATTTAACCTTAATCAAGGTAGAGACTGGTGAACATGAACCAAAATTAACCCGTATTGGTGTGGGCGAACATTTGATGTTGGGCGGTGACAATATTGATCTTGCTTTGGCGCATTTGGCTGAAAGTCGCTTAACCGATAGTAATAAACGCTTATCTACTGCCGACTTATCGCAGTTAATAGAACAATGTCGCTTGGCTAAAGAACGTCTATTAGCGGAAGATGCGCCAGAAAATACGTCGGTTACCTTGCTGGGCGGCGGCTCCAAATTGATTGGTAGTTCTCGCTCGGTGATATTTACTCGGGATGAAGTAAGAACGCTTGCCCTGGATGGTTTTTTTCCGTTGTCAGGCTTGGATGACTTGCCTGACAGAAAACGCAGCGGTGTGGTTGAGTTTGGACTCCCTTATGCAGCAGAGCCATCCATTAGCAAGCATATCGCTGCTTTTTTAAAGTTACATGCCACAGCTTCCAGTGAGGCTTTAAAAGGTGAGGGTAGAGTACCTGATGCCCTTTTACTTAATGGGGGTGTCTTCCGAAGCAAGCCCATCACACAAAGACTAATTCAACTGCTTTATTCATGGAGCACCAAAACACCCAAGTTGCTGGAAAACATACATCCTGAACTATCGGTCGCTTATGGCGCAGTCAGTTATGCCATTGCAAGGCGCGAAAAGAAAATAAAAATTGGGGGCGGTACTGCACGTAGTTATTTTTTGTTAATTGATACGGATCATACAACGGAGCAGCAAGGTATTTGTATTTTGCCCCGAGGCAGCGAAGAAGGCGAAGAGATTATTTTAAAAGATCGTCATTTTGCTTTGCGTTTAGGTGTGCCTGTGCGTTTTCATTTGGCTTCAACAACGGGTGATGCAGAATATAAACCAGGAGATTTAATAGAGCTAACTGATTTATTTCATTCTTTACCGCCATTGGCAGTCGCTTTTGAAGGTGATGAAAGCAAGCCCAATGAAGAGGTAATTGTAGAATTGGCGGTTACTCAAACCGAAATCGGCACGCTTAATATTCAATGCGTATCGGTTCAAAACAATCAGCAGCGCTGGAATGTTGAGTTTCAAATCAGAAACAAAGGCGCTCTAGGAATATCAAAAGACGTGGATTTACCCCCACAATTTAATGAAGCGGTTGAAAAAATTCAAGCTATCTTTGGTTCAAAATCCAAACAAATTGATCCTAAAGCCGTTAAAAACTTGCGTGCAGATCTGGAAAAACAATTGGGTAGTTCTAGAGCTAATTGGGAAACTCCTTTATTAAGAGCGCTATTTACAACACTGCTCGACGGTTCCAAATATCATCGTCGGTCAGAGAATCATGAAAGAGTCTGGTTAAGTCTGGTTGGGTTTTGTTTACGACCTGGCTTTGGTTATCAACTGGATGATTGGCGTGTGGAACAACTCTGGAAACTTTATCCACAAGGCCTACAGTTTGTTAATGAAGCCCAAAATTGGTCAGAATGGTGGACACTCTGGCGCCGTATAGCGGGTGGTTTATCTATAATTGCCCAAGAACAGGTATTTTCGGATATTGCCAAGTTTATAAATCCCGCTGCCGCAAGGCAGCCTGGGGTTGCAAAACAAATAAAAAGTCGTGGTTATGATGACATGGTAAGGCTTGCAGCGGTATTGGAACGGTTACCGGTTGATAAAAAAATACAATTGGGGGATTGGTTGTTAAAACGTCTGCAAAAAGCCAGTGAACCTAGTCAAACTTGGTGGGCTGTCGGTCGAATTGGTGCAAGGCTCCCGTTTCATGGGAGCAGTCATAATGTCATTCCAGCGGATATTGTTTGTAATTGGTTAAACCAGATAATGTCTGAAGACTGGAAAAAGAACCCTCACGCTGGTTTTGCAGCGACATTGATTGCAAGAATGAGTGGTGATCGGGTAAGAGATATTAATGAAGCTATGCGTGAACAAATTGTAACTAAACTTAAATTCGGTAAAGCGCCTACCTCTTGGTTAGAGATGGTTGAACACTATAAAGAATTGGATGAAAAAGAGGAACAACAAGTTTTTGGTGAAGCGTTGCCTCCGGGGTTAAAGCTAATCAATAAGCTGTAAATGATAGTGAATATCATTAATCTGTTAAGTACTGTCACCCTTAACGGTTTTATGACATCTGAACAGTTATAATAGCGTGGCATCTGGAAGTTTCAGTATGCCAGAAATTTTCAGCTACTTGCTTCTTATGTCATGAAAGTCATCCTAACCGAAAAACCTTCAGTAGCGCGTGACATCGCCAAATGTCTAAACATTAACAGCAAACGTGATGGTTATTTTGAGGGGAACGGCTATCAAATTACCTGGGCGTTTGGTCACTTGGTTGAGCTAAAAGAGCCTGATGAATACCATCCCGAATGGAAGCGCTGGTCGTTGGATGCTTTACCCATCATTCCGGAACAATTTGACCTAAAAGCACGGGGCGATGAGTCCGCGCAAAAACAATTAAATATTATTAAGCGCTTGTTTGAAACGGCGGATGAAATTGTTTGCGCGACTGATGCCGGGCGGGAAGGTGAGTTGATTTTTAGATATATTTTAGCGTGGACACACTGTCTGAAAAAACCGTTTACTCGCTTGTGGATCAGCTCGTTAACGGATGAGTCCATCCGAAAAGGCTTTGCTCAATTGAAAGATGGCAGTGCCTATGAAGGACTTTATCGAGCCGCTAAATGCCGCAGTGAATCAGATTGGATAGTAGGTTTAAATGCGACGCGCCTATATACCCTTAAATTTGGTCAGCAGGGATTATTATGGACCATCGGTCGTGTACAGACGCCGGTACTTGCGCTTATCGTGCAGAAAGATTTAGAGATTTCCAAATTTATTCCCAAGGATTTTTGGGAGTTACATACGCTTTATAGGGCGGCTGATTTTCAGTATGTCGGTGGACGGTGTGATCAAAAACCTGATGCCGAGGCTTTATTAAGCCAGATTGGAGATCATGATTTTGAGATTGCTTCAGTTAAAGGCAAGCGTGAATTGGTCAATCCGCCGTTATTGTATGATTTAACGGAATTACAAAAAGACATGAGTATTCGTTATGGTTTGACGGCTGATCAAACCTTAACCTGCGCCCAGCAATTATACGAAAAAAAGCATATCACTTATCCTCGTACCGATAGTCGTTGCTTAACCAACGACATGAAGCCAGGCATAAAGCCCTTGCTGGAAAAATTACGCCTGCGTTTTGAAGTACAAATAGGTGCGCTGGATTTTGACAAGTTGCCCTTGGGCAACCGTTATTTTAATGATGCCAAAGTCAGTGATCACCATGCCATTATTCCTACGACGACTCTGCCGGGATCATTGGCTAATGATGAAGCTAAAGTCTATGAAGCGATTGTTTTGCGCTTTATTGCCGCTTTTTATCCGGCTTGTGTCAAACAAATTACGACCGTATTGGGTGCCGTAAAGCAGATGAAATTTAAAACTACCGGCACGATTATCCAAGCACCCGGTTGGCAGGTGCTGTATAAAAACGACTCACCCAGTCTAGCAGCAAAAGGGGATGAGACAAAGATTTTGCCCAACTTTATACAGGGCGAAACGGGGCCCCATAAACCCACTATTAATCAGGGCAAAACTACGCCGCCAAAACCGTATAACGAAGCCAGTTTGCTGGGCATGATGGAGTCCGCCGGAAAAACCTGTGACGATGAAGAACTTAAAGAAGCCTTAAAAGAAAAAGGTCTGGGCACTCCGGCGACCCGCGCTTCTATTATTGAAGTGTTAATCAAACGAAACTATATCCAGCGACAAAAAAAGCTATTGCTCAGCACCGAATCAGGCCGTCATCTTATTTCGATTATTGCGGATGACAGGCTAAAATCAGCATCTATGACCGGGGAGTGGGAGGCCAAGCTAAAAAAAATAGAACAAAACGCTTATGATCCCAATCAATTTATGGCGGAGATTATTCAGTTTACCCAACAATTAAAAGATGAATCAGCAAAGCCACTCTATGATGACAGCAAGCTGGGCGAATGCCCACTGTGCCAACAGGCTATTATTGAGGGCAGGCAAGGTTATGGTTGCAGTCAATGGAAAGCGGGGTGTAAATTTGTTTTATGGAAGCAAGTCTATGGCTTAACACTAACCCGTGATATGGCTTGCCAGTTATTACAAAGTGGTCGTACATTAAACGCTTATGCCATAAAAGTTGATGATACCGTTTTTAATGCCCAATTAACCCTAAATGTAATGGGTGAAATAGCCTATAACAAACTACAAAATCAGCAAGTCATTGATATCAGTGAGTCGCTTGCTGATTGCCCCTTGTGTAATGGTAAAATCATCGAAACGGCTAAAGCGTTTAGTTGCAGTGAATGGCGCAATGGTTGCAAAGCCGTTATATGGAAAACCATTGCACAGAAAAACATTACGACAACACTGGCAAAAAAGCTGTTAAAAAAAGGTGAAACAGGCGTACTAAAAGGATTTAAATCAACTAAAGGTACTGAGTTTGACGCGAATCTAAAGCTCATTGAAGGCAAAGTGGAAATGGATTTTTCAGGACACTGAGTTTTTTCTTTGTTCAGAGCCTTAAAGCAACCGATAATAGCTACATTATTTATATAACCACATGAGATTAAAAAATGAGTAACGTCTTTAGTTTTACCGGGACTGTCGGCAGAGATGCCGAAGTAAGATACGCACCATCAGGTGTTGCAATTTTAAATGTAACTGTCGCCAACAATATCGGCTTTGGTGACAAACAACAAACCCTATGGGTTAGAGTTGTTTTATTTGGAAAACGTGCGGAAGGACAGTTACAAAACTACCTTAAAAAGGGTCAGCAAGTCTTTGTTTCTGGTGAATTAACACAAAGCGAATACAAAGCTAATGACGGCACTACAAAAACTAGTCTTGAGCTAAATGCCACTATAATAGATTTAATTGGCAAAAGAAATGAGTCCAATCAAGGTCAGCCACAACAAAGCTATCAACCCTCAGGTATGCGTGAACAGACACCTGCCAGGCAAGCAACCAGTAATGAAAATTTTGATGCACCTTATGATGATGATATACCCTTTTAGGTTTTTTATAAAATAACCATAACTTGTTAATTTTATTGAGTTGTCTTGATTAAAAAACATCTAATTTATTAAGATATTTTTTTCATTAGATGTTAATAATAATGGCGATTTGATCCTAGAGAGTTCTTCCATGATGATGTCAATGAGAGTTTTTCAGAGTATTTATGAACCCTTTCGGTTTGAATAATGGGCATTGATAACCCAGCAATTGATACAAGTCATTCTATAATCTCAGGGTTAACGCATTGTAGCGCTTATCAGCATGAAGTATCTGCAATTAATATCATTGAAACTCATATTTCATGGGTTTTACTGACGGGGAAATACGCCTATAAAATCAAAAAGCCGGTTAACTTCGGATTCTTGGACTTTTCTACCCTAGAAAAACGTCAATTTTTTTGTAATGAAGAAATCCGACTTAATCAGCGCTTAACGCCTGACTTATATCTTGAAGTCGTGCCAATTACCGGTAATCCAGTTCAACCTAAAATAGGTGGAGTAGGTGAGGTTATTGAATATGCCGTTAAGATGCTTCAGTTTCCTGATAAGCATACACTGAATGAACTCGCTGAAAAGGGGGAATTAGATCTTGGTGAGATTGACCAACTTACTGAAATAATTGCTGACTTTCATAATAATATCGAAAAAGCCGAAGTAACCTCGTCTTATGGACATAGTGAGGATATTAAACATTGGTTCGAAGAAAATATTATTCATATCAGACCTTTGTTGTCTAGTGATGACCAAAAGCATCAACTCAACAAGCTTATTGCTTGGGGCAATAATGAATGGAATAACAAAGTTGACGTAATGGAACAGCGGAGAATAAATGGTTATGTTCGTGAGTGCCACGGCGATCTGCATTTAAGCAACATGACCCTTATCAACGGCAATGTAACCTTATTTGATTGTATTGAATTTAATCCACTATTACGCTGGATTGATGTTATCAGTGAAGTCGCTTTTATTTTTATTGATCTTCTATACTTTGGTTATGAGAGATTCGCTTACCGATTGCTTAATGATTATCTGAAGCTTTCAGGTGATTATCAAGCCGTTACTTTGTTGCGATACTATGTAGTTTATCGTGCGCTGGTGTGTGCTAAAGTTGCGCTATTACGCGAAGCCCAACAAAAATATGAGAAAAACAGTCATCAGCGTTGTCCGAGATACAATAAATTCGCTAATTTAGCTGAACGTTTTACCAAAATAACGCCGGTTACTTTAATTATTACCCACGGCTATTCCGGGTCAGGTAAATCAACAGTTTCAGGTAAGTTAGCAGAAACCATAGGTGCCTTAAAAATAAGTTCAGATGTCGAACGAAAACGGCTCTATGGCTATGCACCATTGGCTAATACAGAAAGTGCAATTGATAGTGGACTCTATACTAATGAAGTTAGTCAACATAACTATCGTCACCTTGCTAATTGTGCAAAAAATATCCTCTTGGCCGGGTTTTCTGCCATTATTGATGCGTCTTTTCTAAAAACCGAGCAACGCAAACTTTTTCAAATACTTGCTGTTGAATGCGGCGTAAGATTTATTATCATTGATTTTAAGGCATCTTATGAAGAATTGTTCAGACGTATCACAGAAAGACAAAACGATGTTTCTGAAGCAACTATTGGTGTATTGAATAATCAACTGAAATCAGAACAACCACTATCTGACCAAGAACAAGAATTTGTGATATCGATAAACACCGAGAGTGATAATGCTTTAGATAAAATACTAGTCGCTTTGGGTTAACGATAGGAAATAATCTACCTCTCGTTTAAACCTGTTTACACATATAAAAAGTCTTTATTTCAATCCTTTCATGAGTACTTCCGCGATTTTTTTTTGTTCTGCGGTGCCATTCTCTAGGACTTCATTAGCAGTGGCCTTGGCACCATCTGAATCATTCATGTCAATATACGCTTTTACAAGCTCCAATTTAGTTTCCATATCAGTTAAGTCAAAATAATTATTTTGCTTATCATAATTAACGGATACCGGTTCATTAGAATAAAAGTTCCTTTGAAACAAGTTATTGCCAGAAAGTTCATTTAAGCTAGTAGACTGTTGATATATCGGCGACTTGTCAGAAATATTGTTTATATCAAGGTCTATATGGTCGTGTGATTCTGATTCTTCAGAATTTTTAGAGGTAAAATCTAACTCATACTCAAAATAATCCAAGCTTTCATCAGCTTTGATTTCAGAACCATTTGAAGCAATAGCCTCGTAATCTGTTTTGGATTCTTTGGTTATTGAATCTAAGTTAAAATCCATGATATTAATGATTTCTTCTTCGTTTTCTAAATCCGTTATAAAAGAAGATTCAATATCTGTTACTTTTTCTTTTAATGGAGGTAGTTCTTCAGGCACAAAGCTATTAAATGTGTCACCGAAAGGCGTTAAGTTAAAATGGTTTACTTTAACTTCAGTATCTTTATCATCACCCTCATCCTCTTTATGATCATCTAATTCGACTAATGTTAGTTCTGTTTTATTATAATGATTATGTTCTTTGTCAGACATTGCGCTTTCTTCAGTAGAAAAAATTGCAGAATCTTTAAAAAAATCATTTGTTATTTCAGTAACTTTAAGCCAAAAATCAACATCATCTTGTTTGCCCGCTTTAACCAAGTCTTCAATATAAGCATCAAAAGCTAATCTACTCTTCGCTAAATAGAGTATTTTTAACAATTTTAATTTATATTCATCACGTTTAGGATAATCTTTAATGGCATCCCGCATAAGTATTTCTGCTTGCTGGAAGCGTCCATAAGATATGTATAAATCAGCCTCTACTACAGGATCAATTTCAACTTGCTCCTCATCCGGGGAAAGATAACTTCCAAAAGTAGCTTCACGTAAGAAAGGTGTTTTACCTTCAATTACTATATCTTTCTCGCTATTTTGATCATTAGACATGCTCAATGGGTTAAAAAAATCTTCATTATAAGTACGCTCTTCAAGTTTACGCTTTCGCCACCAAATCCATCCAAGTAAAGCTAACATTACAGCACAAACACTAATCCATATAAAAGAAGAAGATGAGGAGGAATCTTCAGGTACTTGTTGAGCAGTCGTCGGGGTAGTAACTGGTTGAACAGGTTTGATCTTAATAGGTTCTGCAGGCAAAGCCGGTTTTACTTGAGGCTGAGACTGGTTTTGTAATGTAGCAAGTTGCTGGTCTTTTAATGCCAGTATTTGCTGCATCATTGACAATTGCTTTTCTAATGCGACTACTTTATCCTCTAAAGCATCATGAGCTGGCGGTAGCGGACTATCAATTGCTTTGGGAGCCTCAACATTTTGAGTTGCGGGTGTTTGTTCATTTTCTGGTGCAACAATTACATTTTTATTAACATCGGTTTCAATAGGAGCCACTAATTTCAACTGGTTATCCGTGGACTCTTTTTTATCTATTGCTGTTGAAACAGCAGGCTCTTCTTGTAAACGATTTTTCCAAGCTTCTACTTGACGATTAAACTCTTCTAAAGCTTCCTTTCGTGGAATATTTCGAATAAATTCTCTATTAGGAATTTTAAGTGTTTTCCCGGGTGACAAGGCATGTATATTTTCTTTGTAAAAAGCTTCAGGATTTTTCTTATAAATTGCAATCAAGGTTTGCTCTACAGAAACATCCGCTTTTAGACTGGCTTTCTGAGCAATCTCCCAAAGCGTATCTTTAGTAGTGGTAGGGCCATAATCAGTGCCAGTAATAATATGTTTTTTTGTTTTATTTTGCTGTTCTTGTGATGCGGGCTTATATTCAGATGTGTTAACTGGCTGAGTATTATAATTTTCAGGGATTAATAGAGGTTGATAAGCAGCAGGTGGGTCCAGCAGCACAGTAAATTCTCTATATAAGCTACCTTTAGGCCAGTTAACCTGAAGCAAAAAGTCCAGAAAAGGTTCTTTTACGGCTTCTGTTGAACTTAGTTTAATTATGACGGTGTTATTAGCCCCCGTTATAGTAGCAAATTTTATTTTTGATAAAAAAGAAGTCCAGGGAACTCCAGCTTCATCAAACTTATCAGGAGGTGCTAAATTTACCTTAATATCTGATGCATTATCACCCTTTGACATGATCAATGGGATTTCAGCATTCAAATTTTGATTAAGTGCCGAGCGTAATTTAATCTCACCTATGCCTAACGAATAGCCGCTAGCCGGTGCCAGCGATACCAGCACTAAAGTTTTTAGTAAATTTCGCACACTGCTCAAATTCAAACCAGATGCCTCAACTTCTTATTTTATTTTCTAATAATACTAAATTAGCCTATAGATATTTTGCTACAAGAACTTCGGCAATTTGAACGCTATTTAAAGCAGCACCTTTTCGAACATTATCACCAACAACCCATAAATCAATACCTTTTGGGTGTGATATATCTTCTCTAATACGCCCCACAAATACATCATCATGCCCGGAAGATTCTGTAACTGCTGTTGGATAACCACCATTTTCGCGTTCATCAATAACAGTAACACCAGGGGCTTTTTCTAATAAAGCTCTGACTGTTTCAGCTGTTATTTTTGTTGATGTTTCAATATGAACAGCTTCAGAATGACCATAAAAAACAGGCACCCGAACGGCAGTTGCGTTAACTAACACATTTGAATCACCCAATATCTTTTGGGTTTCCCAAACCATTTTCATTTCTTCTTTTGTGTACCCGTTATCCATAAATACATCAATTTGAGGCAAAACATTGAAGGCGATTTGCTTGGGGTAGACGCTTGATTTTATAGGTTGCAAGTTAAGAAGGCTAAGCGTTTGTTTGCCCAACTCTTCTATAGCTTCTTTACCGGTACCGGAGACTGCCTGATACGTACAGACGTTGATTCTTGTTATACCTGCTGCATCATAAATAGGTTTTAACGCCACTAACATTTGAATAGTTGAACAATTGGGGTTTGCAATAATACCCCGATTTTTATAGTCAGCGATTTTTTCAGGATTGACTTCAGGTACCACCAAGGGGATATCATCGTCATAACGAAATTGTGAGGTGTTATCAATCACAACACAACCTGCAGCAGCGGCTTTAGGGGCATATATTTCTGAAATTGCTGCACCTGGAGAAAATAGGCCAATTTGTACTTTTGAAAAATCAAATGTAGCTAAATCTTCTACCCTTAACGATCCACCTTTGAAAGGAATTCGTTTGCCTACTGAATTACTGCTGGCAAGTGCATAAACCTCTCCGACAGGAAAGTTGCGTTCCTCCAGAATAGACAACATGGCTTCGCCCACTGCACCTGTCGCACCTACAACTGCAACGTTATATACTTTGCTCATTTATTAACAACCTTTATATGTAAGCCAAAAACAACTATATTGTTTAATTATGGATGTGCTTGGTTTTGCGCATTCTTCTAATATCTATCTTTAAATACTAAAATAAGTATCCAATTCAAATAAAGTTTAGCCAAGAATAGCAAAAACTTTATTGGTAATATCATCCACATCACCAATTCCAGACATTGAATTAAACTTTACTTGTCGATCAGGTGCTGAATAATAACCCACTAAAGGTTTTGTTTGTTCATGATAAACGCAAAGTCTTTTACGAACGGTTTCTTCTTTATCATCATCCCTCTGAATCAAAACTTCACCGGTTGCATCATCAATTCCATCAATTTTTGGCGGTTGATACTGTATATGATAGGTTCGTCCTGATTTTGGATGAACTCTTCTGCCGGCAATACGCTCTACAATAGCTTCATCAGCTACATTAATTTCTATAACATGGTCTATTTCAACGCCCATTGCTTCAAGCCCTTGCGCCTGAACAATGGTACGTGGAAAGCCGTCAAGTAAATAGCCATTAACACAATCAGGCAGAGCGATACGCTCTTTAATCAAGCCCAAAATAATTTCATCAGAAACTAGACCGCCAGCATCCATTACTTTTTTTGCTTCAACACCCAATGGTGATCCCTCACGAACTGCAGCGCGTAACATATCTCCAGTTGAGATTTGTGGAATAGCATATTTTTTAGTAATAAACTGAGCCTGAGTTCCTTTTCCGGAACCCGGACTTCCCAACAGAATGATGCGCATTAATTGACTCCAAGTGTTTAGCTTTAATAGGGTTGGTATCTAAAATAACAGAACGTTAAATAGCAAAATAAAAATAAAAAACTATATTTTATAACACAACCTGTTTAATCTCTTGTAAAAAAGCTTTTCTTTTTCTATTCTTATTAGGTTAACCACACAGGAGAAATAAAATGCGTGTTGAAGTTTTAATGAAAACAAAAGTATTTACAGTAGACCAACATGATTTGATTGATCGGGTCTTTTTTTTAATCCATTACGAAAAAGTACGCCACATACCTGTTGTTGACAAAGGTAAAGTGATTGCGATTGTTTCAGACAGAGATTTATATAAAGTGTTAGGGCCTAAAAATAATTCTAATGTCATAGAGTCAGGTGTAGGTAAAAATACCGCAGAATTACATGTAGTTACACCTAAAGTACAACATATCATGCGACGTGGGGTTTTAACGGTTAATCCCGACACTTATGTATCAGAAGCAGCTGCCATTATGGCCGATAATAAAGTAGGTGCATTGCCGGTAGTGGACAATGACAACAAGTTATTGGGCATTATATCAGCAACAGATATACTTCGGGTTTTTTCAAAAATAGAAAAATCAAGCGAGAAAAGAGAGCAAAGAATAACCTCAGGTGTAAGCCACAAATAAGAACACATTTTATTGTTGAAACTAATGATATTGAGTTAGTTTTTCCCATATAATATCAAAACTGAGTGCAATATATTTAATTTAGCTACAGTTTATATTGCATTCATTTCAACATCAAAAAGACACACTAGTAAAATAGTTAATAATTTTTTCATAGAACTTGGCAAAGTGTCTGCTCAAGACTTAATATTAAAATTAAACACTGGCAAAATATACTGGATATTCATAATGAGTGACCTACTTAAGCTTTTTCAAGATTCGTCTTCCTTTCAGGGTAGTAATGCCGGCTTTATAGAAAATTTATATGAGCAATTTTTAGAAGACCCTGAATCAGTTGAACTTAGCTGGCAAAAAGAGTTTAAAGCCATACAAGGCAGCGGATCCTATGAAACACCTCACGGCCCTGTTGTAGAGCGCTTTGCACAACTTGCTGTTAAATCTCCAGGTAGGCTCGCCAAATTACAAGGTTTTACCGAAGAAAGTGTAAAAAAACAGGCGGCCGTTTCCAGACTGATAAACCATTACCGTGTTCGTGGTCATCAAATTGCCAATAGTAATCCGCTGGGCAAAACATCACCGCCACCTGCTGATATGGACCCGTCTTACTACGGACTCTCCGAACCGGATATGGAAACCTTATTTGATACTGGCGCTATTTTTGGGGGCGTCGATCGTTTACCCTTACGTGATATTCTTGCCAATTTGTCGCAAATATACTGTGGTAGCATAGGTTCCGAGTACATGCATATTGTCGACACTCAAACCAGGCGATGGTTGATAAATCGACTAGAAAAATCCAAAGCTAAACTACATTTTGATTCTGAGCAAAAGCAATGGCTTTTAAAACTCCTAACTGCAGCTGAAGGCATAGAAAGTCATTTACATCATCGCTTTGTAGGACAAAAACGATTTTCTCTTGAAGGTGGTGAATCCCTCATTCCTATTCTGGATGAGCTAATTCAGGGTTCTGGCGAAAAAGGCGTTAAAGAAATTGTTATCGGTATGGCGCATCGAGGCCGCTTGAATGTTCTGGTTAATATTCTCGGCAAAAGCCCCGTCAGTTTATTTGATGAATTTACAGGCACCTCGACTCTATCCCCCGGTGCTCGATCGGGTGATGTAAAATATCACATGGGCTTTTCTTCTGATGTCAAAACTTCTGGCGGCCCAGTACATTTAACATTGTCCTTTAACCCATCTCATTTGGAGATCATTAATCCTGTTGTTGAGGGTTCAGTAAAAGCACGTCAGGATAGAGCAGGAAAAGATGGAGTAGACACGGTTATTCCAGTTCTGATTCACGGAGATGCGGCATTTTCAGGGCAGGGGATCGTCATGGAAACGCTCAACATGTCGCAGACTCGTGCTTTTTATACTGGTGGAACGGTACATATCGTCATTAATAATCAAATTGGCTTTACCACCAGTAATCCAATGGACGCGCGTTCAACGCTTTACTGTACTGACGTTGCCAGCATGATTCAGGCGCCTGTATTTCATGTTAATGGCGATGATCCTGAAGCGGTTATATTTGTAACCAAGCTGGCACTTGATTATCGTATGACGTTTAATAAAGATGTTGTTATTGATCTTATTTGCTATCGACGACTTGGCCATAATGAAGCTGACGAGCCGGCCACTACACAACCTTTAATGTATAAAAAAATCCGCAAACATAAAACGACGCGGAAACTCTATTCTCAAAAATTGGTCGCTGAAGGAATCCTGAATGAAGACCAATCTGTAAAGATGGAGCAAGATTATCAAACATTATTGGAAGCCGGTCAGGTAGTATCAAGGCCGCTATTAGAAAATCCTAATTATTCCTATGCTAATCAATGGAATAAGTTCCTGAATAAAAGCTGGGAGTCTCCGTGTAATACGGCCATATCAATGGATCACTTACGCTATTGTAATGATCGCATGCAGCGAATACCCTCAGGCTTTGAACTACACCCCAGAGTAGCCAAAGTAATGGATAACCGTCGCAAAATGGCCGCGGGTGCCTTACCCTTGGATTGGGGCTTCGCTGAGAATCTGGCTTATGCCAGTCTGCTACTTGAAAAGCATAATGTTCGTTTAACTGGACAAGATGTTGGACGAGGCACATTTGTTCATCGCCATGCAGTTTTACACAGCCAAATCAATAATAAAACATATACGCCCATTAAACATTTAGATAAAGAACAAGGTAGTGCTCAAATCTTTGACTCGTTGTTATCGGAGGCAGGTGTATTAGGTTTTGAATACGGTTACAGCACTACAATGCCAAATACGCTTGTTGTATGGGAAGCACAGTTTGGGGACTTTGCAAATGGTGCTCAAGTTGTTATTGATCAGTTTATAAGTTCAGGCGAGACCAAATGGGGACGACTTTGCGGCTTGGTTTTATTACTGCCGCATGGGTTTGAAGGGCAGGGACCAGAACATTCATCGGCAAGATTAGAACGGTATCTTCAACTGTGTGCTGAACATAATATGCAGGTTTGCAATCCAACAACACCGGCCCAAATATTTCATTTATTACGTCGCCAACTATTGCGTCCTTATAGAAAACCACTCATTGTAATGAGTCCTAAAAGTCTCTTAAGACATAAATTAGCTATATCAACCTTAGAAGATCTTACAACCGGAAAATTTCAGTCAGTAATCGGCGAGCAAGATAAGGTTAATAACAAAAAAATCACCCGATTTATTTTGTGTGCTGGTAAGGTTTATTTTGATCTTTTAGAGGCTCGTCGCGTTGATAATCTTCAGCACGTGGCCATCGCCAGACTCGAGCAACTTTATCCTTTCCCGGACAAATTGCTTAAAATAGAACTGGCAAAATACCCTAATTTGGCAGAGTTCGTCTGGTGTCAGGAAGAACCAAAAAACCAAGGCGCCTGGTATCAATCCAAACATCACTTTACTGATAGTGTGCAAGCAAATATCAGTGTAACTTATGCTGGACGTGACGCTTCTGCAGCACCTGCTGTTGGCAAGTTTCACGTTCATATAGAACAACAAAAAGCCGTCGTTCAATCTGCCTTATACGGTAACCCTTCAGGAAAATAATATGAGCATTGAAATACTAGTTCCCAACCTGCCCGAATCTGTTTCAGATGCAACATTAATTAACTGGCACAAACAAGAGGGTGATTTCGTTAATAAAAATGAAAATCTGGTTGATCTTGAAACAGATAAAGTAGTACTTGAAGTAACTGCACCCGAGTCCGGTATTCTCAGCAAAATATTAAAAGATAACGGCGCTATTGTTATAGGCGGAGAAATACTGGCTACCTTGGAATCATCAGTTGCACCTATAGTTCCGGCTAGGGAAACAACCACTCCGGTTAAAAAAACACAGGCACACAACGTAGAAGATATTCCTTTAAGTCCATCCGTTCGTCGCTTGGTTCATGAAAATACTTTAGACCCTTCTGGCATTACCGGCACAGGAAAAAGCGGTCGATTAACAAAAACAGATGTATTAGAACACCTTAACAAGCAAGTACAGCCAATTGATATAAAACAAGATGTATTATCTGATCCCACTCCTGAAACAATAAAGCCTGTTGAATTAACATCAATTGCATCAAACCTGCGCCCCGAACAACGTGTTCCGATGACACGGTTAAGAGCTAAAGTTGCAGAGCGCTTGTTACAAGCTCAACAAAACGCCGCAATGCTAACCACTTTTAACGAAGTCAATATGCAAAACGTTATTGATCTTCGTAATCAATATAAAACCAGATTCGAACAAAAGCATGGTGTAAAACTTGGCTTTATGTCCTTTTTTGTTAAAGCCTCCATTGAAGCTTTAAAACACTTTCCAGCGATTAATGCCTCCATTGACGGTAATGATATTATCTATCACGGTTATTATGATTTGGGTATTGCCGTAAGTACGCCCCGAGGCCTTATCGTTCCAGTTATGCATGATGCAGATCAACTTGATTTTGCAGGTATTGAAAAAAGTATCAGTAATTTTGGAGAAAAAGCGAGGGCAGGGACATTAACTTATGAGGACTTAAAAGGCGGCACCTTTACCATTACTAACGGTGGCGTATTTGGATCAATGCTCTCTACGCCGATACTAAATCCGCCTCAATGTGCTATTCTTGGTATGCACGCAATTAAGGAACGAGCTGTTGTTGAAAATGGTCAGATTGTTATCAGGCCGATTATGTATCTTGCTCTCTCATACGATCATCGCTTGGTTGATGGGCGTGAGGCAGTGCAATTTTTAGTGACTATTAAAGAATGCTTGGAAGCTCCCGCTCATCTTCTACTCAATATTTAATGCCATGCAAAAAAAACAAACAAATTTTGATGTCATTGTTATCGGTGCAGGGCCTGCAGGATTTGCCAGTGCTATTCGTTGTGCCCAACTGGGTTTAAAAACAGCCTGTATAGATAACTGGCGCAATAAAAAAAATCAGAGTCGATTGGGTGGCTCTCATTTAAATACCGGCGGCGTTGCTTCCATGACACTTCTGGAATCTGCAAAACTTTATCATCAACTCAATCATGAGATTGCAAAACACGGTATTCATGCCGAAGCTATTTCAATAGATATCCCATTAATGATGCAACGCAAAGAAAAAGTCATCGAAGGCATCAGCCACAAGATGTCTGACTTATTTGCCCATCATCATATAGATCATATCAATGCAAAAGCCAGATTATTAAATACCCACGAAATAGAAGTTGTATCTAACGACACCCAGATTAAATCAATATTAAATGCTAAACATATTATTTTAGCTTCTGGCTCATCTCCGACAAAATTACCATGCGCACACATCGACAATGAATTCATAATTGATTCAATTACCGCATTAAATCTTGAGGCAGTTCCTAAAAAAATGGCTATTATTGGAGCCGGCGTTGTAGGGCTAGAATTAGCCAGTATCTGGAATAGACTCGGCGCAGAAACCATACTGTTAGAAGCCCAAGATAATTTCCTATCATTACTTGATCAACAAATCTCGGGTGAAGCTTATCGTATCTATCAACACCAAGGTCTTGATTTACGCTTGGGTGCCCGTGTTATTTCTGCAAAGAAAGGCAATAAAAAAGTCACTATTGAGTACCAAGACCAAGACGGCACGCACACTTTACGTGTCGATAAACTGATTGTTGCATGCGGTCGAAAACCCAATACTGCAGACTTGGCTGCTCCCGAGGCTAATTTATTATTGGATGATAATGGCTATGTTTATGTTGATGATAACTGCCGAACTAATTTACCCAGCGTTTATGCCATTGGTGACTTGACTCTCTTGGGTCCAATGCTGGCACATAAAGGTATTGAAGAGGGTGTGTTTGTTGCTGAACGCATTGCCGGACTCCATAACCCCATCAATTACGATAATCTTCCTTGTGTCGTCTATACCGAACCAGAAATTGCTTGGGTCGGTCAAACCGAACAAGCGCTGCGTTCTACTGGTGAAGCCATCAAAATTGGTATCTATCCATTGACCGCTACCATACGCGCACTGGCAATGGACAAAACCGAAGGCTTGGTCAAAATTATTGCACACGCAGAGACTGATAAAATACTGGGCGTTCATATTATCGGCACACAAGCATCAGAACTTATCGCAGAGGCGGTTATAGCGATGGAGTTTTCTGCCAGTAGCGAAGATTTGGCCAGAACCATACACGCAAGACCTACTTTATCAGAATCAGTTCATGATGCCGCTCTAGTACTTAAAGATAGTGCATTACATTTGTCGACACGCCATTAATTGACTTACTTTATCAATTTAATTCAATAAGTTGGTAAGTATATTTAACTTAAAGCTTTACCTTTTTTACGCTGGGAATTAAATTTTGAAGATATTGGTTACAGGAGCGGCTGGTTTTATAGGCGCAGCACTGAGTTTACGTCTGTTAGAACGAGGCGATGAGGTTGTAGGCATAGATAATCTTAATGATTATTATGATATAAATTTAAAAATTGCAAGATTAGAACGACTAAAGGGTTATGAAAAGTTTAAATTTATAAAGGTCGATATTTCCGATAGACAAGCCATTGAAGCTCTTTTTGTTAAAGAGCAATTTCAAAGAGTGATGCATTTAGCGGGACAAGCCGGGGTTAGATATTCAATAACAAATCCCCATGCTTATATAGACTCCAACATTGTTGGTTTTATGAACATATTAGAAGGCTGTAGGCACAATGCTGTTGAGCATTTAGCTTATGCTTCATCAAGTTCAGTTTATGGTGCCAATACCCATATGCCTTTTTCTGTGCATGATAATGTGGATCATCCTGTTTCCTTATATGCTGCCAGTAAAAAAGCCAATGAATTAATGGCACATACCTATAGCCATCTTTATAAATTGCCTACCACCGGCTTACGATTTTTTACCGTGTACGGGCCTTGGGGAAGACCCGACATGTCACCAATCCTATTTGCGCGTAATATCCTTGAAGGCAAACCAATCGATGTTTTTAACTATGGCAACCATAGACGCGATTTTACCTATATAGATGATATTGTCGAAGGTGTCATCAGAGTCATTGATAAATCTGCTACAGTAAACGAAAGCTGGACAGGTAACACGCCAGATCCCGGTTCAAGTTTGGCTCCTTACAGAGTTTATAATATTGGTAATAATAATCCGGTTCATTTATTAACTTTTATTGAAACATTAGAAAACTGTTTAAATAAAAAGGCTATAAAAAACTTACTGCCATTACAGCCTGGTGATGTTCCTGATACATACGCTGACGTTTCAGAACTGGTCAATGACTTTGGTTACAAACCAGAAACAAAACTAGAAACAGGCATTGGTCATTTTGTCGATTGGTATAAAGCATTCTACAATATTCTCTAATGAGACAAACCCACTTAATCGCAGGGAAGGACTAAGTGGCAAGCTAATAATCAGATATTCTGTAAATCATCATTAATTTAACATAATATACATTATGCGAAGCTATAATGGTTAGGTAATGTTACGGGGGTTACCACCCTATATAAGGAAATATGTTTTCTTTTCCTAACTGGTCCTGCGCATCAAGATGTTCACGGAAGTTGATTACAAACTGCATCGGGCGCGCGAGCAGTATTTGAACGCCTTTGCGTTCAAGTTCATGGCATATTTCAATCTGCGCCTGGATGCCGGTTACATCCAGTTGAGTGACAGCTTCCATTGACAGCACCAACCAGCGAGGGGGAATATCGGCACCATCAACCAGTTCGTGGATGCGTGACTTAAAAAACTCGGCGTTAAAAAACAGCAACGGACCCCCGATACGGTAAATAATGATACCCGGAATGGTTTTTGAATCAGGTGATAATGCGATATCATTGTAGCCATCCATCTCTGGAATTACCCCCAGTATTGCATCTTTTGGCTGGTATATTTTTTGTAAAACATGGATGAGTGCCAGCGAAATAGCCAGCACCACACCCGGTAATACGCCAATAGTTAAAACACCAATGGTAGTCAATAATGAGAGCCAAAATTCGAAACGGCTGAGTTTAAACAGTTTTTTCCAGGCGACAATATCCAGCAATCCCCAGGCGGAAAAGATTAACACAGCGGCTAGTCCGGTTATGGGGAGCTGTCCGAGAGGTGCTGATAAAAATAGCACCACGCAGGTAGTTCCCAAGCCGGCAATCACTGAAACCATCTGTGTTTTGCCCCCGCTCGCGTTATTGATGGCGGTGCGCGAATCGGCACCCGTCACGGCGAAGCCACCGAATAGACCTGAAGCAATATTGGCAAATCCCACCGCACGCATTTCCTGATCAGCGTTGATACTGTAGTTATTTCGAGACGCAAAGCTACGCGCTGTCAACATACCGCTGGTAAAACTCACCACCAGCAAAGCGACTGAATCCATAAAAATGGATTGTATCCCATGATAACCCAAGCCGGGTAACGAGAAAGCAGGCAGCTTGGAAGGCATGGCACCGACCAGCAAAACGCCCTCTTTTTCCATCCCGAAACCATAAGCAAGCATTCCCGCAGAAGCAAGCGCAATAAGAGCGGTCGGTGCCCGAGGTGCGAGATGATTTACAAGTACTAGTAAGGCAAGTGTCCCTGTGCCAAGTATCAAGGTCAAAAAATTAGTCTCGCCTAGATGTTCTGATAGTTCCAATAAGGAAATGACAAAATCGCGGCTCGTCACAGTTACACCAAGCATCTTACCCATTTGTCCGGCGATAATGCTTAAGGCAATACCGTTTAGATAGCCCACCAGAACCGGAAAGCTGAAAAAATTAACGAAGAACCCCAAATGGGCATAGCCACCGATTACCATCAGCAGGCCGGTAGTGATTGTGAGCCCTGCCATGGGCTAACGGCAATAAGAGTGCCGCAATCATGGCGCAGGTCGCCGCATCCGGCCCCACCACCAGTTGTCGAGAAGAACTGAATAGCGCATACACTATCACAGGCAGCATGCTTGCATACAAGCCTACTTGGGGAGAAAATCCGGCCATATTTGCATAAGCCATGGCAGTAGGAATTTGCACGGCAATGACAGACAAACCCGCAAAAGTATCCCGTGTCAACCAAGCTATCTTATAGTTGCGAAGATCACGTAGCAGAGGAAACCAGTTGATTAGCATTTCATACTTCATTTTTTTCCTAGTATCAAGAATTCATGGTAGCAATCAAGGCGGGTTAGGTCTTACTATTTCCTACTCACAACCGGAAAAATGCCAAAATTGACGGGCTGAAATACATCTTTTTTCTTAAGCCCAGCAAACCATATACCCAATACAATTTACGCAAAAATGAGTGTAACAGAACTATTTACTGCCAGAACGTTTTATTCCTGTTGCAAGCAATAAAATTAAAGTGCCCCACTGTCTGAGGATAGTTCAGCACTGTCGGTCATTATTACGATGCTGGGGATCATAATTACGGAGCTTCTGATCATACTGGTTATGCTGTGGATAGTTGATTCAGTACTGATGAAAATAACTGTGGTAATGAGGTCATTTCTCCATCATTGTTCTGTATCCTAGCTCCAACACCGATGTAATTATGATCAACTGCTGTGTAGTATTGCCCAGCTCTGCTGTAGATACTTTCCACGATGGGATAGTCACTCTCCACTCTCACTATTTATTGCTCGACGGTGGGATACTATCCTTCTGCTTATGGATTAATAAGCTCAGATGCGCTAATAAACGGCTTAATTGTATAGTTTAAAAAATCAAATATACTCAAAATTGTAAGAACGGCATTAACCCATATTGTTTCGGGTTATTTATAATTTTAAACTATTCTTGTTCGTTTAACGGGCAAAGCAGAGGCCTTTAGGAGAATACAAAAAGCACTGATCAATTTTTCAAAAAACCAGAGACAGTGACTTGCCCAATACGGCTCAAAACATTGTTAACCCATCTTCGTCGCCAGCATAGGTAAGCGCCTGTTTTACATCAAGTTATATTTTTTTTAGCCTCTCAGATGGCACTACAGATTTTTTATTATCAATAACCGTCTTACATTTACCAAGCGGGTCTGGATTAATGCTCAAGGCAGTGAATAGTTGTTGTTGCCTGACTTCGGGTTGGGTCGTGGTTCTGAGGTGTATGGTTTTATTAACCTCAGTCGGCAAGGTGAGCGTGAGGCGTTGTTGGGTCGAC
>JAPLRP010000018.1 GCA_026399095.1 Methylococcales bacterium
ACCCTATAGCTATTTAACTGAAGTGCTCAAGGCGTTGCCTTATGCTGATACAGTAGAAAAGCTTGAAGCCTTGTTACCGTGGAACATTAAAAAAACCCATTTTTCTGGATAGGGGAAGTACGCGCTCTATTGAGCGCTTACAACTGAAGTCCTGTCCGATGTCATGGGTGAAACGGGGCAAAAGATAATCCGTGCCATTTTGGCCGGTGAACGTGATGGAGAAACGTTGGCCAAATATCGCAACGGCCATGTCAGGGCCAGCGAGGAAGAGATTACCAAGGCCTTGCAAGGCAGTTGGCGAGATGAGCACTTGTTCAGCCTTAAGGTGGCTGTCGAGTTGTATGATTTTTATGCGGAACAATTGGTAGCTTGCGACCAACAAATAGAGCAACAGATGAAAGATTTGGCACGCTATGACCTGACACCTGAAAAATGCAAACGCCGTGGTGGCAAATCCAAAAATACCCCCAAGTTTGATGCGCGCTTACTGTTGATGCAAATGTGTGGTGTAGATTTAACCCGCATTGATGGCATTGATGTGACGACCGCGTTTAAGGTGCTGTCGGAAATTGGTGCCGATATGTCGAAATTCAAGAGTGCCAAACATTTTGCCTCATGGCTGGGCTTGTGTCCTGGAACAAAAATCAGTGGTGGCAAAGTACTTTCGGCAGCAACCAAACGGACGGCCAACAAGGCCGCACAAGCCCTCAAAATGGCGGCAATGAATTTACGCAACAGCCAATCAGCCTTGGGTGCCTACTATCGCAGATTGTGTGGACGAATGGATAAAGGCAAAGCAGTTACTGCTTGTGCCCATAAACTGGCGCGATTAATATATGCCATGTTGACCAAGGGTGAAGAGTATGTAGATCAGGGTCAGGCTTATTATGAAGAAAAATATCGCGAACGGGTACTTAAAAACTTAAGCAAGCGTGCTGAGGTGTTAGGTTTCCAACTAATTCCAGCACCAGAAATGGCTTGAAAAACATGTAAAAATTTCAATAGGTTAAAATGAGCTTCTTGAGAGGATCAAAAAAATTTAAGATCTCTATCATAATTGAGTGATTTATTATATTTGCTCGTTCAAGATTTGTTCTTCAATAACTTTTAGTGTCCGTCCTTTAGAATCTTGCCAACTTTGTGGCCCACTTCTACTGGTGCCCGCAACTGTCGCTGCAGCATATGAAGAAGAGCTAAAAAGCGTGTCTTTTGATAGTTTATAATTTTCACCTTCCATCTTTAGGATGCCTTCTTCAATTAAAGCATCTCTAGTTTTTTTGGTATTACCTGGCATACTTGGATTTGTGTTTGCAGCAATATCTGAGCTAGCTAAAAGCAAAAAACCATCGTCTGTCATTTGGCCATGCGCTTTCAGGTTTTTTAAAGAAAAACTTAAAGGAATGCCAATAGTTGTTTTGGTATTTTTTATTGTTTCAATTTTAGCGCTAGAGTTAATTGGATCTAAGAGCTTATGGCCAAGCGTGCCAATTATAATTCTTAAATTATGAATAAACTCTTCCATCGCATCTTTATCTGCACGAGGAAGATTTGATTCCGTTGGTGTATTTGCATTCTCAAGCTTATATCTTTGACATTCTATACCCATTGCAACAAGCCTTGATTCCAAGTATTTTATATGTGACTTGGTAAGGTTTTCGTCTTTGCTGGTAAAAATTACAACCTCATTCCAGAAGTCTTTGTTTCATTCATGGTCAATAAGTCGCTTGATGACATTTTCTGACTCGCCTATATAGGCCTTAGTGCCTATATAGGCCTTAGTGCCTATATCAGAAGATTGCCTCTCAAATAGAAAATAGATGCCCGGCTTTTTTGCCTCTTCCCATTTTGTTAATTCTGCAAATCTTCCCCTCGGGCAGGCAATTGCTTGTCCAGACCAATTAGCAATTTCAACATGGCGAATTCCTGAAGGTGTTCCATCAGCAAGGTAAATTCTAATTGATCGTCCAAATGATGACATGTTTTATCTCATGTAAAAGTAATAACAAATAGATAACATAAACAAACCAATGTGTCTGCCAGTGTTTTTGTTTCTAAAAATAGTAGGCTATTATTTTTTTAAGAATTTATTGGATATTTTACGCCTGATTGAGGGTAATAATTTTATTATCTATCCTATTTAGGAAGTTGGCGCATCGGACATTGAATGTTCATGAAGAGGGCTATTTACGTTTTAAAAGCTATAGAAGTCTTTATGTTTCGGTCAGGGTTATAACTTTGAACCAGCATCTGAGGATTAAAAGCTCTTATAATACCTTCATCAATTTTCGTGTCTTTCGTGCTTTTCGTGGACAATCTATCAAATTAAGTGATTGTTCATTTCATGTCGATAATGAGTTGGGCAAATAATTCAACTTGATGCCAATCCGTATATTCAACGACGGTTAAGGGATTAGTCGGCCCCTTGGTTATCCACATAATGAGTCGAATAATTGAACGGTCAAGAAAACTGTAACTGGGGTAATCGATATTGCCAGCAAAAACACGCAGTTCTTTGGGCTTCCAGGCTATTCGTTTAATAAATTTTTTAAGGTAAGGATTGTTTTCTGGCGTACTTTTTTCCGGTTTACGGGCAACTAAACTCACCGAAAAAAAAGCATTCGGTTTGCTGTCCAATAGCGTTTTATTTTTCTCAATAAAGGCAATAACTAGCGGACTGTGATGTCCGTAACGGATACTGGCACCGATTACAATTTTATCAAACTGGGTCAAATTTAATTCTGATACCTTATCAATGGAAACTAAAGTGACATGCTGCTCTTGATGTAGTTCAATGTGGGTTTGTAGTCGCTGGCAAATTTTATGGGTTTGTCCGTCAGTACTTGAATAGATGATAAGGATGTTGGTCATATTTGTAATCGTTAAATAATTTCTTAAGCGTAATTGGGATTGTAAACCCATTATTCGGAATAAAAAACGCGCTCGGCTGTACCTCTTAAGTTATTTCTGCATTTCTTTTTTAAAGAGTGTGTCCAGGCTTTTGTTGGTTTGTTGATTGTACTGAGCTGAGCGATCAACAGCGACAGTCTTTGGTGCTACTACCGGTGTTGGGACAACTTGTGTAACTGGTTTTTCAACAAGTGGTTGTTCTATTTTTTGAGATTTATTCAAGCGGTAGACATCGCCATAGGTTGTGTCGACATCAAAATCATCCCAAACATATAAAGGATAGGCAACGGGTTTGGTGGGTAAGGGGAAGGTCAATAAGTCAGCAATGCCGCAACCGGTTCGACCCAGCGTGTTAACCAGTCCTTTAAGAAAGCCGCCAAATACACCATAGAAAAAGTTACTTTGATTCATGGTGTTAATAATGTTTTTGGGGAGCTCCAATGGACTTGTGGTGATATTGGCAAAGGCAATTAAGGCCTTATTGCCAATTTTTGTACCATAGCTTGAGTTATCAACAATAGTATTATCATAATTCTGTTGTTGCATGTCCGCTTGCGTTATCGGGGTATAGCTTATAAAAAAACAGGCAAATAGAAGGGCGACATAAAAACGATTAACTGGGGTCATATCAAATCCTGTGCTTGCATTTATGTGAGGGCAATGAGTTATTTCTTTAGTGCTTTTGCAAAGGCGTTAGCCATTAAATTTTGAGCAGGTGCTTGTTCTTTAGGTTTATTAACTGTTTTTTGATTGGTTCGATCCTGTTTTGTTTCAGGAACAACGGCATCGGATTTCATGGATAAGGAAATGCGTTTACGCGCTATATCCACTTCCAATACTTTAACTTTTACCATGTCGCCTGTTTTTACTGCGTCTCTAGGGTCTTTAATAAATGTGTCTGATAAGTGAGATATATGAATCAAGCCGTCTTGATGTACACCGATATCAACAAACGCCCCAAAGTTGGCCACATTGGTGACGACACCATCAAGTCTCATGCCTGGCTTTAGATCGGATATTTTCTCGATGCCCGCTTTAAATTCTACGCTTTTAAATTCGGGTCTGGGATCGCGTCCTGGCTTTTCCAGTTCCAGTAATATATCAGTCACCGTCGGTAGACCGAAATGTTCGTTGGTATAGTTAGCCGGATTAAGCGTGCGAATAAATCCGCTTTGACCGATAAGGTCACGAATGGATTTGCCGGTGCTGGTGATGATGGCTTCAACGACAGGATAAGCTTCAGGATGAACGGCCGAAGCGTCTAGCGGGTTGTCACCATTCATAACACGAAGAAATCCTGCGGCTTGTTCATAAGCTTTATCGCCCAGTCGGGGTACTTTTTTTAATTGCTTACGATTAAGAAAGGGGCCATTTTCATCACGAAAAGCGACGATATTTTCACTGACGCTGGCCGACAGACCGGAGACTTGTTTTAATAAAGATACGGAGGCGGTGTTAACATCCACACCCACCGCATTTACGCAATCTTCGACGACAACATCCAGCCCTTTGGCTAATTGAAACTGATTGACATCATGTTGATATTGACCGACCCCTATGGACTTTGGATCAATTTTAACTAATTCTGCCAGCGGATCTTGCAGACGTCTTGCAATAGAAACCGCACCGCGCAGAGAAACATCCAAGTCTGGAAACTCTTTAGCTGCAAGTTCAGACGCTGAATAAACCGATGCGCCAGCTTCTGAGACGGTTATTTTAGTAAACTTAAGGTCGCTGTATTGCTTGATGATATCGGCAACCAATTGATCAGTTTCTCTTGAAGCGGTGCCATTACCTATACTAACCAGCGCAACATTGTGCTTTTGTATCAGCTTTGCAAGAGTCAACATGGATTCATCCCATTGTTTGCGAGGCGGATGCGGGTAAATGGTGTCGGTTGCCAATACTTTTCCGGTAGGATCAACAATGGCAACTTTTACACCGGTACGTATGCCGGGGTCAAGGCCCATAGTTGCTTTAGGGCCTGCAGGCGCGGCCAGTAGCAAGTCTTTTAAATTACTGCCAAAAACACGGATGGCTTCCAGTTCAGCGGCTTCTCGTAGTCTGAGTTTTAAGTCCAGATCTATGCGGGTGAACAGTTTAATTTTCCAGGCAAAGCGGGCGGTTTCTGCGAACCAAGCATCGGCTGGTTTAGCGGTATCTTTAATATCAAGATGTTTGGCTACAAACTGGGCGCAAAGCGCGTGCTCGTCTTTTTCTTCCGCGCCGGGTTTGAGTGTTAAGGATAATAAATCCTCATTACGTCCCCGAAATAAAGCTAAAGCACGATGAGAAGGGATTTTATTGATGGCTTCCTGATAATCAAAGTAATCCTTAAATTTCTCGGCCGTCTGTTCTTTTCCTGTGATGACGGCGGCATGAATAAAGCCTTTTTGCCAAACACGTTCACGCAGTTCAGCCAGTAATTCTGCGTTCTCAGAAATGCGCTCCATAATGATTTGTCTCGCACCATCCAGTGCTGCAGCAATATCAGGTACGCCTTTTTCTTCATCAATATAAGTAGTAGCGATTTCATCCGGTACTAAACTGCGATCATTTAAAAGTGCATCTGCCAAGGGTTCAAGCCCCGCTTCACGGGCAATCTGGGCTTTGGTGCGTCGTTTGGGTTTGTAGGGTAAGTACAAATCTTCCAGCAGGGTTTTGGTTTCTGCTTCTTTAATGGCTTTTTCCAGTTCAGGCGTTAGCTTGTCTTGTGAACTAATACTATCCAGAATGGTTTTTCGTCGCTCGTTAAGTTCACGTAAATAACCCAAACGTTCTTCCAATTGCCTTAATTGTGTATCATCCAGACCTCCGGTTACTTCCTTTCGATAGCGCGAAATAAAAGGAACTGTAGCGCCTTCATCCAATAAGGCAACCGCTGCGCTGACTTGTTTACTGTTAACCGATAATTCTTGGGCAATACGTTGGATTACGTCCATTTCTTAATTTCTTGTGCGGGTTTGAATGGGCTTATTGTAACAGTTAGCTGTCAGCTTCTTAAGAATTCTTGAAGTTATAGGGTAGTAAAAAAGCAATGGTGTAAAAGGAGGGATGGACACAGCTGAACCTTTTTAATCTTCTTGATGAATGCAGAACAAAAAGGTTCTTGATGGCACTATTATCTTTGGGGGGCGGGTGGTGGAGAGCCTGGTGGAGGTGGCGGAATTTGATTAGTCGGAGTAATAACTTGTGGCGGTGATGTCGTCGTTGAAAACTGTCCTGACACCGGAACCTGATGACCTTTGGCATACATACATTGAATGTAAGCTATGTCGAATCGCTGTTGTACTTCATCCATAGAGCTGCCGGCGATACCGGTACCCACCAAGCTGCCGGCTACCAAACCGCTGCCGGCACCAATAGCGGCACCGCTGCCACCGCCAATAGCTGCTCCTGCTGCAGCACCTAGTGCAGTCCCAACTACAGCACTGGTGGCGCCACTTTTCATTGCGGCCTGATTGGGGGTAGTGCCGCCAATCTGGAAAGAAGCATATTGCTGGCAGATAACATCATCGTTACGAAATTGATTAAATGGCACGCCGGTTCCTGGCAAGACCATGACACTGGGGCCGCTAGGTACGCTGGCACAACCGGATATGAGTAATACGATTGTGGCCGAAAAAGTTTTAGACAAGCTGTACATGCGTGAACTCCTTAACGAGGTGCTGGTGGTATCGGATTAACTTGTTGCCACCCACTTGGACATGCTTTTACATAAGGGTAATAGCCTTCGGGGTTTGTGCAGTAATACCAATAGCCTGAAGGATATTGTTGTGCAGGGGGTTGCGGTTGTTGGATATATACGGGAGGTGTTACGGGTATCGGTACGGTAATGACAGAGGGTGGATAGTAGTAAGGATAAGGATTAGAAAAATAAGGATAAATAGGCGCACCAAAATAAAAGTCGAAGTTTGATCGACCATAATATTGCCCCCCTTGACCATAGCCCCAACCGCCAGCATAATGATTGCCACCGCCATAGTGAATGTTTCCACCACCATAATGTCTTCCGTCATGGTGATTATTCCCGCCGCCATTATGCCCGCCACCAGTGTGAGCAGCACCGCCAGCACCATAACCTCTACCCCCTTCTGCCCATACAGAGTTGCTGATGAGTAACCCAAGCAGGCTAATAATCAAGTAGGCGATTTTGTTATTCTTCATAAAACTCTCCATCCCTATAGAGTGGGATTATTAAAAATTTATCTAAACGATTATGCAGAAACTTTAGAGTTTATTATCCATTAATCACGAAACTTGAGTATTTGAAGAGTAAGAGGAAATTCGTCATGATAAAGTTCATTAAATAAAATGGAAATTAATTATTTATAAGCAGTTCTGTTCTGCTATTAATTGTAGTATTGCATCTTCACAGCTACCACAACCTGAACAAGCGCCAGTTTTTTTAGATAGTGTGTCCAGATCATTACTGCTGCAGGCAAGTAATTCTTTGATTTTTATTTCTGTTGTTCCACTACAGTGACAAATAATGTCGTTATCTTGATTGGTTTGCATATCGTTTAAGTAAGGTGAAGGGACTTTCTCTGGGGTTAATTCTTTTTGTGATTATCGCTACTAATATTATGATCTGTCCAGCCTTTATCGCTTAGCTAATCAAGTAACGTTATAATCCGGACAGGTAATTAAAGAATGAGTTATGTGTAATTAATGCGGCTTTTTTCTAAAGCAGTGAAAACAGCTACTACAGCAATAATAATGTGTTTGATTGCATCTGTTGTTTTTGCTGAGGTCAACATTTCCGGGTTGTAGGGGAAGGTTAAAGATAATGTTCGGCTGATGCTGGCCTTGGAAAAAGAAAGATGTACCACACCAGAATGGAAAGTACGCGGCTTGTATGAAAAGGCGGGTCAGAAAATTGATCGGGGCCTATTGATAACCCTTGGCTTGATGTAGAGGCGATTCGTGTTTCAAAAAATAAAAAAGTAACTGCAATTCTTGGTTTGACAGGCTCACTGGAGAAACCACAAACCCAAATATCTTCAGAGCCGGCACTCCCTGAATCGGAAGCACTGGCCTATCTGATTGTTGGAAGGCCATTAAGTCAGGTTAGCCAGTCAGAAGGTAATATGCTGGCGTCTGCAGCAATATCTTATGGTGCCGGACAGGCTCTTGGATTACCAATAAATTGGGTGTCGATGTGTTTGAGGTTCAAGAGGGAGAAACGCTCAAAGATACATTGCTTGCAATGGGACTGGGCTGTGTAAAAACGTAAAAAATCAGAGAATGGTGGAAATACTTTCAGGTGGATAGCACCATATATCAAATAAAGTGGCGTTATTTTTCAAATAACAGAATAAGTTATAACATTCAGTGGAGTTGATTTTAAATTTCCAAATTTAATAATGCGTTTTTACACAGGCTCGGACAATACCTGACACCTAATTTTTATGTCGATGCCAAGGTAGGGATGTTTAATAAACAGGCATCAATGGTTTTAAAACCTAAAATTACTGAGTCGATAAATGTTGAAACTCAGACAGGCACCTCTCAGCGAGTAAAAATAAATTATGAGATTGATAGGGATTAGGTGTGAACCAATTAAATAGTCCTTTTTAATACCTTTTCTCGCTTTATAGGTCAAAAGGATTATTAGGATCAACACCTTCCATAAAAGGCAAGCGTCGATTTTGATTGGTAAGCTGATATATCTTGCCTAACCAATTGTTAAAAACCGCTTTTGCTGTGTCTTTCCAGGTGTTATCAATATGTTCCAGAATTTGGGATTCGGGAAATTGATTAAGTGGCTCATTAGCGTTTTTTGCTGATCTGACATGTTGCTCATAATCAGTAAAAATCTGTTGTACAAAGTCATTAAAATAGTGCAATGGAAATGGCGGATAGTCAGTTATTTCGTCGTTATAAAAACGCTTCACTTCACGTTTGTATTCTTTTAACAAGCTGATGTCATCGTATTCAGGATGACCTTGAAAAAAAACAATACGAAAGCCATCGGGACTAACTGCAAGATGGACGCCAGCCTCTTTACTTGCTGCGAGTACTTTTAGACCACAATGCTCCATATCACTTTGGAAGATTTCATTAAAACGTGAGTGAGGTACGTCAAACCGCGTGTTAATTTCGGCTACTAAAGGATGGGTTTTATCAATCAGTTTGTGAGAAAACACGCCCCAGCGCTTCGCCGGTAAACGGGTACGCTCAATGCCATAACAGTACTGAATAACTGCATGCGTAGCAAGACATGAACAAAGAACTGAAGCAACGTTTTCTTTGGCCCAAGAAAAAACTTCAATGAGAGGTAACCAAAAGTCTTCTTCCGGTAGACTAGGATGGGTTACATTAGCACCACTTATGATTAGGGCATCTAAACCATCAAGTTTAATCTGTTCAAAAGATTCGTAGTATTTATCAATATGTGCCTGTGCTTCAGCACTTCTTTCCAAGCCCGTTATAGTAAAAGGATGAACATGAAATTGAACGATTTGATTACAAGCGCCTACCAAGCGAAAAAACTGTCGCTCTGTTGCTTCCAATGCGGCATCGGGCATCATATTGAGTAACCCTATATGCAGTTCTCTTATATCCTGCTGACTGGCTCGATCAGGTGCTAATATTTCTTCGCCTTCTTCTTGCAGACGTTGAAAAGTGGGTAAATCAATGTGAGCAACTAAAGGCATAATAATTTATTACAGGTAATCATGATTGTCTAGCCAGCGCATCAGTGATCAATCGGATAAAATCAGTTTCGTTTTTAACGGCAGCGACATCATTGGCATCAACAGTATAGCCGTATTGATCTGCAATACTTTGATAGCGAGGTAACCTTGATTTAAATAACTCTGGGAAAACCCAGGAAACAAATTCATCCGGCGGCATAATGTCGGTAGAGGCATAGTTTTTCAGTTGCATGAATTGGGTTAGTTTCTCATCAAGAAAGGCTTCTCGGTAATACAATGGCTTAGGGTCGCTTTTAGCACGCCCTATAATAGTTTGTTCAAGGGTAGGCGGTATTTTGATGTAAATGATCAAAGTGTTGTGTGCCAAGGTTTCTAAAACCTCCGCATTATCAAGTTCACAAACACTACCACCGGCATCATTAATAAAATTATGATAGCCGTAGATATCTTTCGCTTTATGAATAAATTCGGGCACATCATTCATGGCAGCTACTTCTGCTTGATGATGCAGAAATTGTCGGCGCTTGAATTCTTGTAACGAAAGCCCGCCCTTATTAGGGTCACCAACTTTGCTTAGAAAGGTGGAAACAGGAGCTAGATTATCAACCGTTATTTTGTTGGAAATATAAATCGAATCAGATAATAAAAGCTCACGTAAAAACGGCACGCTCATTGCCTGCCGTTTAATGTTGTCTAAAATAGGTTCGCGAAGGTATTTTGTCCCTATTCGGTAATCACCAGAGTAGTGAAACCATTTTGCTTTGGGCAGTTTATTGGCTAATGTTGTTTTTCCAGCACCCGACATAGCCAGTAAAGTAATTCTCTTTGACGGCCAGTCTAGAAACTCCTGAGGACTCATTTTCATGAAATACCTTCCTTACTGATCCAGATAATCTTCAATGTCTATATCTTCAGGGTTGGGTTTGTGCTCATCGGTATCAGAATAGCCTAGATCATCTACTTCAAGATCGTCAAAAGGTGCACTCCAGTCTTCAGGCGCTTCAATGTAATCAAAGGTGGAGCCAAACCAAGTGTCATTGTCGAATTCACCAATATCACCGTTTAGGTATTGAATATCAATGGAATCGTCTTTTTCATCGATGGCTACAACTTTAAATTTAAGGTCGTTTTCTACGTCTTTGTACCAACTTCCGATGATAGGGTCTGCGATGGTTGTCATGGTATTTACCTCAAATGTTGATCAGGATGTTTGATTAATTATATAAGTTAACTTTTTTTCAAAAGGCTTGGGAATACAATAAATATTTGATACGTATTTATAAAGTAAGTGGGGCCTGCTTGCAAGCGTTCGTATTTTTTAATGGTTTGAAATAGAAAAAATAATTTTTATCAAAAAATGTGATGGAATGAACGTTTTTTGCCTGCTGAAAAAATAATTAAATCTTCAAATTAAACTGATAGCTGAGTTTATTCGTAAATTCCTCACAATTACTCATTTCATTGAATTAACCCTTAATTGCAAATCAAGCTTATTTTGGGGATAATATCGAACTAAGCATAACTTATATGCTGCCTGATTTATCCTGTAACACGCCATACGCTCAATAGTGAGCCTGTATGTAAGCTTTGGAATACGCAATGAAAAAAACCATGTATGAAAAAATCTGGGACAGTCACCTTGTAGTTGACGAGGCTGGCCAGGCTCCTTTGATTTATGTCGATCGTCATCTTATGCATGAGGTAACCAGTCCTCAGGCTTTTGAGGGTCTGAGGTTGTCAGGACGAAAGGTGCGTAATCCACATAGCATACTTGCAACAATGGATCATTGCGTTCCGACCAAAAATAGGGATTTACCTATAGCTGACCCAATTGCCAGAAAACAAATTGAAACAATGGCTGAAAATTGCCGGGAAAACGGCTTGAATCTCTATGATATGAAAAATCCCAATAATGGTGTTATTCATGTTGTCGTACCTGAACATGGCTTTGTTCATCCTGGAATGGTTGTTGTTTGTGGTGATAGTCATACTGCAACTCACGGCGCTTTTGGTGCGCTTGCCTTTGGAATTGGTACTTCTGAGGTTGAGCATGTGATGGCGACCCAGACTTTGCCACAGAAAAAATCTAAAACCATGCAAGTAGCGGTTAATGGGACCTTATCGAAGTATGCTTCTGCAAAAGATATTGCTCTGGCAATTACCGGTAAAATCGGCACAGCCGGTGGTACTGGCTATGTAATTGAATATACCGGATCAGCAATCAGGGATCTTTCTATGGAAGGACGAATGACCTTGTGTAATATGGCCATTGAAGCAGGAGCCAGAGCGGGCTTGGTTGCTCCGGACGAGAAAACTTATGAATATCTAAAAGGTCGTGAATTTGCTCCATCCGGCCAATATTGGGATCAGGCTTTGGCTTATTGGAAAAGTCTAACCAGTGATGAAGGCGCAGTGTTTGATGCAACAATTACTTTGAATGCAGCTGATATCGCACCGCAAGTTTCGTGGGGGACATCACCAGAACAAGTTGTTGGTGTTGATGGTCTTGTACCTGCACCAGAAAGCTTTACCGACGAAATAAAACGTAAAGCTTGTGAAAGTGCCTTGGCTTATATGGGTTTGACCGCGAATACCAAAATAACCGACATTCCTGTTGATCTTGTTTTTATTGGTTCTTGCACTAATGGCCGCATAGAGGATTTTAGAATAGCGGCGGAAGTAGCAAAAGGTACAAAAGTTGCCCAAGGTGTGACTGCTATTGCAGTACCAGGATCCTATCATGTTAAGAAGCAGGCTGAAGATGAGGGCTTGGACAAGATTTTTATTGATGCAGGCTGGGAGTGGCGTGATCCGGGATGTTCAATGTGTCTGGCAATGAATGGTGACGAATTAACCAAAGGTCAGCGTAGTGCTTCTACTTCAAATCGTAATTTTGAAGGACGGCAGGGCAAAGGTGGTCGGACCCATTTGGTTTCACCAGCAATGGCAGCTGCAGCAGCATCGGCGGGTCATTTTGTCGACATTCGTAACCTTTAATAGATAGGTCGGAAAATTATGGAACCTTATAAAAAACATGAAAGTATCGCTGCTTTGATGGATCGCAGCAATGTTGACACTGATCAGATTATACCCAAGCAGTTTCTAAAAAAAGTAGAGCGCAGTGGTTTTGGTGTGCATCTATTCCATGACTGGCGTTTTAATGATGACGGCAGTGATAATGTAGCGTTTGAGTTAAACAAACCAGCCTTCAAAGGTGCCAAAATTTTGGTTGCTGGGGATAATTTTGGTTGTGGCTCATCGCGTGAACATGCGCCTTGGGCGATTGCTGACTATGGCTTTAATACCATCATTTCAACCAGCTATGCGGATATCTTTTATAACAATTGTTTTAAAAATGGCATTTTAGCCATTAAAGTTGATAAAGAACAGTTGGATAAGCTGATTACAGAGATTAATGCCAATGAAGGCGCACGCTTTGTTGTTGATCTTGAAAATCAGCAGGTTATTACACCTGCCGGAAATGGATTTACATTCGATATAGATCCGTTTCGTAAAGGTAATTTGTTAAGCGGTTTGGATGACATTGGTTTAACCTTGAAGCATGCCGACAAAATATCTACTTACGAAACACAGCATAAACAAACCTATCCTTGGCTTTGGGCTTAAGGTTTTTTGTTCTAACTTTAAGTGATTTTGAAAAAATATCCTTAGCATCATAGAGTGTCAATTTACTACAGATTATAAAGAGTATATGTACTAGAATCTTTATAATCTGTGTTTGATAGCGACTTGGATAGCTTAAAATACGTCCATAGCCTCCCTAATGTTTGTTCTACAAAATAAATCCGTTAAATAATACAGGTTAAATGGCATGTCCACAGGTTCAAGAACTATACAATTGATGGACACCACTTTGCGTGATGGCGAGCAAACTCAGGGCGTATCTTTCACTCCAACTGAAAAAGTTAATATTGCCAAAGTCTTGTTGCAATCATTAAGGGTTGATCGCATTGAGGTTGCCTCTGCGCGGGTTTCACAAGGTGAAAAAGAGGCCGTCACTAATATTAATCAATGGGCTCAACAGGAAGGTTTTGTTGATTGTGTTGAAGTTCTTGGTTTTGTTGATCATACTAAAAGTGTTGACTGGATTTTGGAAACCGGTGGTGGGGTTATTAATTTACTTACTAAAGGCAGTGAAAAGCATTGCCGTGAGCAGTTAGGAAAAACACTCTCCCAGCATACTGATGATATTCTGCAAACAGTTAATTACGCCTTGGAGAAAGGTTTAAAAGTTAATGTCTACCTAGAAGATTGGTCGAATGGATATCAAAATAGTCTCGCTTATGTTTATGGCTTAATGAACAGTTTGAGAGACTCAGGTATTAAGCATTTCATGTTACCCGATACACTCGGAGTTTTATCTCCTGAAGAAGTTTTCTTCAGTCTAAGTGATATGTGTAAGCGCTATCCGGAATTGCAATTTGATTTTCATCCCCATAATGATTATGGGTTGGCCACTGCTAATGTAATGGCAGCTGTTCGTGCAGGTGTAAGTGCAATACATTGCACAATCAATTGCTTAGGTGAGCGTGCAGGTAATGCCTCATTGGCTGAAGTTGCGGTAGTCTTGCGTGATAAGATGAATATGCAACTAGGGATTGATGAGACTCATATTGTGCGTATTAGTAATATGGTTGAGAATTACTCAGGTAAGCGTGTAGCAGCTAATGCCCCCATTATTGGTGCTGATGTTTTTACCCAAACGGCAGGGATTCATGCGGATGGTGATCAAAAGGGCGGCTTATATAAAACCCGATTAGGACCAGAGCGTTTTTCTCGTACCCGCAGTTACGCATTAGGAAAAATGAGTGGTAAAGCTTCATTGAAGAAAAACCTTGAGCTATTAGAGCTAGATCTTTCGGAAGAAAATCAAAAAAAGGTGTTGGAACGAATTGTTAGTTTGGGTGATTCAAAACAGACCATCACTACCGACGATTTACCTTTTATTATTGCAGATGTGTTGGAAAGCAAAAATTATCAACATATAAAATTATTAAACTGCTCTATCACTAGCGGTCTTGACTTAGAGTCAACGGCCAGTATAAAAGTTAATGTAAATGGTAGCAAACACATCGCTTCAGGATCTGGTAATGGTGGTTTTGATGCTTTTATAGATGCGATTAATAAGGTAATGGCTCACCATAATTATAGCTTGCCGGCATTGGTTGGCTATGAGGTGAGGATTCCAAAGGGCGGTAATACCAATGCTCTGACTGAATGCGTAATAACCTGGGATTGTGATGGTGAGTTACGAAAAACCCTTGCCGTACATGCTAATCAGGTTTTTTCAGGTGTTTTGGCAGCACTTAAAATTATTAATATGCAGTTACACGAACGTACCCCAAATCCGGTTGAAAAATAACTTAATGTAAGAGTGAGTTGGCGCTATCTTTTTCAGCTTGGGCGTGATGTAAATTTAGAATAAACTACAATTGTAGAATTTATCATGTAAGTGAGTTAAGTTATGAGCAAGCAAAAGTTATCGTTACAGGAGCAATTATTAAAATCCGGTTTGGTGAGTTCCGCTCTTGCTAAAAGTGCTAAATCCGATAAACACAAACAAACTCAGCAACAGCGTAAGAACAATATAACGGTAGTAGATGAAGCCAAAGAGTTGGTTAAAAAAGCACAGTCAGAAAAAGTTGAAAGAGACCGAGAGCTTAATCAATTAAAAACTCAGCAAGAAGAACAAAAACACCTAATTGCGCAAGTTAAACAATTAATAGAATTAAACAGGTTACCCAAAGATGCTGATGGAGTTGCCTATCATTTTAATGATAAAAATAAAGTAAAAACGCTCTATGTCTCAGAAGCCATGCGCATACAAATTATCGCTGGCAAATTAGCAGTTGTAAAGTATGGTGAAAGCTATGAAGTCGTTTCAGCAGAAGTAGCAAAAAAAATAAGCTTGCGCGACCCTGTCAGTGTAATTGTTGATAATCAACCTGCTACAGGCGTCGATAACACTGAAGATGATCCTTACGCTAACTACCAAATTCCCGATGATTTGGTTTGGTAATGCTTTGATGGCGAACTATCATCAAAAATCACTCCTAAATGAGCAGGGTTAAAAATCTTGAATAATTGTTAGTTTCATTTGCTTAAAATAGTCAATATTACGCTGGCCGGGGGGATGATTTTTAACTAATTTTTTCTCGTAAACAAGAGTGATAATGTCTGTTTTGGCTTCCAGCCAATCACGAAGTTCATTACCTGGATAAAATCCACGCTTTTCCGCTTTGTAATAAGCTGCTTCGGCAATCATGGCATCAAGATCGATAGGTATCAGAGTTGTTGCCGCAGTATTGCGGGTAACGCCAAATTTTATAAGGTTTATTAAATCCAGTGGAGAGCTACCGTTTATACCTATTTCGGCTGGCTCACGTGTTGTCATCGTGCCAAAAAGTCGATCCCAGAATGAGAAAACAGCGCCGAAGTTGCTGTCATGTTCGCATCGTTGAGTTGAATGATGTGTCCTGTGTAGTGAAGGAACTATGAAAATATAACTTAATAATTGCTCAGCCTTGAAGGTGATATTGGCGTGATGGAACATTATAAATGCCGTCAATAGTGCTTCATTAGCTAGAACTATTGCTTGTTCTATACCCAATACTACAACTAGAGCTGCTTTCAATGTATTGGTGATGAAAAGCTCTATAAAATGTATTCGAAAGGCTGTTGAGATATTTAAATAAGGATCGTTGTGGTGTACTTTGTGAAACATCCATATAAAATCTAAGCGGTGACTGGCGCGGTGCCAAAAATACATTAACAAATCAAGCGCTATAAATGATAGAAAAAATTTGAGTCCTTGGTTAGGAATAATTTTAAGGAGCCCTTTGTCGGAATAGCGATTGGCGATTATCAAAAGCGATGATATTGACACTAGTGACATTGCAACACTGTTGATAAAAAATAGACTAATGTTTGTTTTGTAAGACTGACGAAGGTGTTTTATGGGCAATTCTTTGCAAGGTGCATGGAATTCAAGTGTCGATATCAGGGTGAAAAACATTAGCAGGGCTAATGCCAATTTTTCTCCTAGAGGTATCGATGGCCAGACGAAATTGAAGTTAAGTAAAGTAGTTAGGTTTAGCATGGCTGTTCCTCACTTTAAAATCGATGTTCGAAATAATTTTAAGTAATCTTAATGACATGTTGATGACAATTATGTGTATCAAAAATTAAAAAATACTTAAATGCTGCATATTCTGGCTCAACTTGAACAGTCATTCTGATCCAACCTGAACACCTATTCTGATTTAACTTGAACACTCATTCTGGTTTCAAGCTGAACACTTTTCTGGATTTTTCCAGAATCGGTGTTCAAGTTGCCAGAATGA
>JAPLRP010000042.1 GCA_026399095.1 Methylococcales bacterium
TAATCTTGTTGTAAACGAGTAAATGCCTGCTGCACGTGCAATTTAAGCTCATCAATTGCATCGTAATAAGCCGTGATGGGTTGTCTTTTATGAACCAGTCCATTCACAATTACTTGCACCGAATCACTGGCATGCGACTTAAGCAGTACCGGGTTAAACAAATAACTTGGCTCAACCCTTGCCGCTTCTGCTTGCAAACATTGTGCCCTGGAAATTTCTCGACCATCTGGAGTAACCCCCGAGTTATTGGAAATATTTTGTGCCTTAAAAGGGGCAACTTTTATACCTTGATCGGCAAAAATTCGGCATAAAGCCATAACCAGACTGCTTTTACCCGCATCTGAACCCGTTCCAAAAACAGCTAATGGCTTCATACAATCCTTTTTAAATGTTTATACTGATAAGTTATTTTGATCAATCGCATTAAATTCGACTCATCTACAAATTAATGTAATTAATATAAGTGTAATTATCGAGATATTGCAGTTTATGTACAGAACCCAAATCAACCCTAAACTGAAAGGCATTAACGGGTGGCAACTTTAAAAGGCAGGCTAACAAGGCTCTGATAACACCGGCATGGGTTATTATTAAAACTTGTTCTGCAGGCTCTATTCCTTGTACCAAATCCTGCCAAAAAGAACCAACTCGTGCGCATAAATTAGTAAAACTTTCCCCATTTGGAGGTGAAGTATGAACAAAATTTTCCGTCCATTGCTGCAAATGATCAGCATTAATATCATCGAAGCGTATACTTTCCCAGTCACCAAAATTAAGCTCCGATAATCGGTCATCGATAGTTACTTTATCTGAAAGCATTTCCGCCAACTTTACACAACGCGTTAAAGGACTACTAAAGAATTGGCTATCGGCTTTTAGTTCGGGCAATTTGCGTTGCAATATTTGAACTTCTTCTAGAAAAGTATCCGCCAATGCAACATCACTTTGACCGTAACAAAGGCCTTTAAGTGTATCCGTTTGGGTATGGCGAATTAAATAAATATCCATAACGCACTAATACTTAAATAAAATACAGTTTCTGAAATTTGTTGACTTGCCCCCAGACAATCACCTGTATAACCGCCTATATATCGATTAAAATAATGTCCTAAATAACCATTAACTGCCAATAAAGGAATAATTGCGAGCAGACATAGCCAAGGTAAAAAAAACAAAGGCATTACCGCAACTAACGTTGCAACAAGCAGTTGTCGTAGGCTAGGTTGGTAAACCGCACCAGCCGCTTTACTGTCATTTTCTCTCGCATAATTATAACGCTGCATCATTAAAAGCGGTGATAACCGACTAATACTGTGCCCGGATAATAATACCAAAGGCACTATAGTCGGAGACAGTGTACTCAATAGGCTGATTTTCAATGAAAAAAGCAATATTAACCCTGTAACGCCATAAACACCAATAAAGGAGTCTTTCATAATTTCCATGATACGCTGCTTACCCCACCCCCCGCCAAATCCATCACAAACATCTGCAAAGCCGTCTTCATGAAAGGCTCCCGTCAAAAAAATACCTACGATTAACGCCATTATTGCGGCTATTACTTGTGGCCATAATAGGTTTGCCAGATAAAAACTTAATGCAGTAATGCTTCCAATCAACCAACCAACCAAAGGCAAATAAACAGTGGCTTCGGGTAATTTTGTATAATCCTGTGATTGGGGGCCCGGTAAACGAGTATAAAAAGTCAGTGCCAGTAAAAACTGCTGTAATTGAAGCATTATAAATTTTTTTAGTATTTAAACATTAAAAGTGGCATTAACAACCATGAAAATTTAGTCTGCGTAATTTCATGTTTCTGTCACGAATTTATATTAGGATAACCGCTTGGTTAAAGCTTTTCATTGATTTTTTATTATAGAGCATCACAATTACACGACAAAATGTCAATACTTGAAGCTAACTATCCTTATTAAGACCAACATTCTCTAATAACTACTTATGACTGGTTTTAAATTTCCGGAGCTTAAACAACTTGAAATTATCATTGAACAATTTGGCGATAAAGCCCGAACCGAGGTTATAGATCGAATCTCCTATAAAGACCATCAATTTCCGATACATTGCATTAGCCTGGGGTCAACCAAACCTGATGCACCTGTATTGGCTTTTTTTGGCGGTGTGCATGGACTTGAAAAAATCGGCTCTGAAGTCATTTTGTCTTACATGGAAACAATCAGTCAATTGCTTGATTGGGATGAAGAGTTACTTAGCCGTCTGGAAAAATCCAGACTGGTTTTTGTCCCCATTGTTAATCCTGTCGGCGTTTATCTAGGCACTCGTTGCAATGGCAATGGCGTTGACCTCATGCGAAATTCTCCCGTAGAAGGCGTGGGCACAACCAAATTTTACAGTGGCCAGAACTTGACACCTCATTTGCCTTGGTATCGAGGTGATGTTTTGAATATGGAAAAAGAGGCGCTGGCTTTATGTCGGGTAGTTGACCAACATCTTTTTAACTCACCCTTATCGATTGCTCTGGATTTACACTCAGGTTTTGGCATTAAAGATCGATTATGGTTTCCTTATGCATCGCGCAAAAAACCGTTTCCCTTTATCGCTGAAACATTGGCATTAAAAGAACTATTTGATCGATGCTATCAGCACCATATCTATAAAATAGAGCCCATGTGCATGGAATATATCATCAATGGAGATTTATGGGATTACCTGCTGGATGATTTTTTAGTGCAGTTTGCCGAAGATCGCTTATTTTTACCTTTAACTCTGGAAATGGGTTCATGGTTATGGCTGCGCAAGAATCCATCACATCTTTTTTCACGTCACGGCTTATTTCATCCGTTATTGCCGCATCGACAACAACGTGTATTTCGTCGACATTTTCTGCTTTTTGATTTTTTACATCGTAGCCTGTTATATCCAAAAAACTGGGCGTACTTACAAAAACAACAAAAAACTAACTATACAAAAAAGGCGTACGATTTTTGGTATGACTAATAATCCAGGAAAAAATTGGCTGCTGCTCAGAGGATTGGCCCGTGAATCAGCGCACTGGGGTAGTTTTATCCAAACATTAAAAACTACATTTCCGGATGCCAAGATAACTACCCTGGATTTACCAGGCACAGGCAATTTTTACCGAGAAGTCAGTCCATATAATATTAAGGCGATTACTGATGCGACCAGACAACAAGCGCTAAATAAGGGTCTACTGCAACAACCGATAACGCTACTCGCTGTTTCATTAGGAGCGATGGTTGCTTGGGAGTGGATGCACACCTATCCAAATGATATTTGTGGCGCAAGCTTGATAAATACCAGCTTTGCCAATTTAAGCCCTTTTTATAACCGACTCCGCTGGCAAAGTTATCCGAAATTTTCTGCCTTACTAAGCAAGAGTAATATATTGGAGCGGGAAAAATCCATTTTGCAATTAGTCTCTAATAGGCGCGATCAAGATAATCAAATAAGCCTTGAGTGGGCGCAAATACAAAATCAACGCCCCATCAATCTTCAAAATTTTTTCCGACAAATAATAGCTGCAGCAAGCTATCGTCCCAATTACTCGAAGCCCAAACAACCCATTTTACTGATCAATGCGATGGGCGACAGACTGGTCAATCCAGTTTGCTCAGAAAAAATACAAGAAAAATACCAGTTAAAAATCAGCCGACATCCTTGGGGAGGCCACGACTTAACACTGGATGATCCTGAATGGATAGCGTTGCAACTGAAAGAATGGCTCTTTGAAGAATAATTATACAAATACTATTAAATGATACAAAACCGCTGATTAAAGAACCTAGATTTATGTCCATTGATTAAGTCCTGTTAAATAGCAATATATCACCCTAAACATCCATAAAACGGATATATATGGGTAATAGCCGGGTATGTGTTATCTCAAAATAGACTCGTTTTTTGAACTTCTATCATCATTTGTTATATAATCTACCTTCTGATTTTTCCAAGCAAGATACAGAGATGTACTTTATCCGCAAGGGGTTTGAATAATCAGGTTATAACGCATCGTTAGATGTGTGCTTTGTTGAAAAACAAAGCTTGGGTGTGGAGTGCCACCCAAAGCAAACAGATATTCTGTATGCGTAAAACTAGACGATTAATAGCGATATGTTCGAATTATTACTATTTAATGTTACTCACGAATCTCTAACAGAGCATCATAATAATTAACCCTAATAAGAAAAGTGAAAATATATTTTGACAATCATAAAATTACACTTATAATAGTCACAGCTTGAAAATATGATTTACCATCTGTTCACCGTTTCGATGTTTCTCCTAGTAGTAGCTCGTCCTTGTTTCATTATGTAATTTCTAAATTTCTTTGCTCTACCCGCCGTAAAGGCTTTATTACTTAATTTCTACAGGACTACAACATGTCAACAATTACTACTGGTACCGTCAAATGGTTTAACTCTGATAAAGGCTTCGGTTTTATCGAGCAAGCATCAGGCCCTGACGTTTTCGTACATTTTCAACAAATCAACAATTCTGGTGGTTACAAATCACTTGATGAAGGCCAAAAAGTTTCATTCAGCGTAACACAAGGCCAAAAAGGCCCACAAGCTGAAAACGTAACTGTTATCTAAATATTAAAAGCCGACTACAGAGCACCAGTGCTCTGTATTTAGCATTTTAAATAAAAGAAAGTCCACCATCGACATTAAATTTTTTATGTTGGTCGTGGACTTTCTTTGTAAAGGTTATATCATATAACCTGTAAACCTCATGGGGGCGACATGGCTTCGACGTGGGTAGCAAAACCTTAAGTGCATGCCGAGGACTGTACACCTCGTAAAATCTACAGAAACTAAGTATTCGCAAATGACGAAAACTACTCAATGGCTCTAGCTGCTTAAACACAGCACCATTCCTTTGACCATCTGTGCTTATGCGGGTGGAGTTCGGTTTACTGAACGCTCAGAGGTCATCTACATAAGATCGCGCTGAAGTCTGTCCGGTATGGATGCGCTAAAACCTTACGGAATCGCTGGTGATTTTCTTGGCTCGACGGGTAGTCATTAGCTAAAATAAAGAGCGAGATAAGCATGTAGACCTTATGGCGGAGTACTTGCGGACGGGGGTTCAATTCCCCCCGCCTCCACCA
>JAPLRP010000047.1 GCA_026399095.1 Methylococcales bacterium
AAGTCCGACATGAATGGGGTATAGCGAAAAACTGTGCAAGTTTTGATCAATTTATAGTTTGGTATCAGGATAATTTAAAATTTTTCTGAAGCCCATCAGGAGATAGTCGTTCGAGTATCTTATTCTCGGACAACCTCCTAGCATTTTATTTTTTATCAAATATTTTTATAGGTTAGCGAAGTTGCGATATTATCAAGTAAGCTTCGAGAAACGAACTCATTTGAGCTCAGTTAATTTAAAATAAGAACCTTTCTTATTTTAAATTAACGCTATGATTTATAGAATTAAATATAAAATAAAGGGCATTTAAAATGTATTTGTATTTTTTAGAGGTGCATTCGTACATTTCATAAAAACACCTCACCCCACCCTATTGATTAATAACAATAAAAAATAACGAAATTCACTAATAAAGAGAGTTTAGACTGTTTTTTTCAAACTATTCGTGTTTCTAGATTTAATCTTAGTTCCGACTCAATAATTATTTGCCGGTTATAGCACCAACTTCTTGCCTACGCTTTATACAGTCTGCGTAACTTGCATCTACATATGCCTTGCCTTTAGCTTCTTCATGACATGCAGTTGATACAGTTCGATAATAAGAGGTGTCTGCAGTAGGTGCTGTCCAACCTTTTTGCTTCATACAACTTAAATAGACGTTTGGATTTTTGCCCATTGGTACATTAACTCTCTGATTTCGAACAGTTGCCTTGCTACATTCTGAGGAACCTGAAAAATAGTCAGAATTAGCATCCGAGTTATTTTGCTTAACTGCGTTGTTACTGAAACACCCCACCAGTGAAGTAATGCAGAAAATTGATAGTGATAAATTCTGCATCATTAAATCTCCTTCTCTTCAATTAGGAAAAGTATAGGCTAGAGCTAGATATATTTCAGATTATACTGAACTTGAGAAGTTGAAGATTCTTGGCGGCTTTGGATTGGGTGCAATGAGGGTTAATATTCAGTAAAGTACCTCGTTCTGAATACATTGATGAGTTTGCAGACTGTCCTGAGCAGGTAGCCTAAAGTATTTACTCCAATTATTCTTGAAGTTAATCCATCTTCATTGCTGTTCAGAAAAATAATTGTCACTTAATGACATCTCTTTAAAAAAATTTAATATCAATATATATCCAGATGTATAAAATTTGTTAGGATTGGCAATCGATGCGACCAAATGAGAGCCCATTTTTAATGAGTCAAATTAGTACATTGTTCGTTTTATCCTACAATTTGGGATCATATGAATAAAACAGTAGCTTCGGTAATCTGCAACCTTGCACCAAATATTTACCCATTTCTCATTCTGTGTCCGGCGTAATCAGTATTTGCTCGTGATGAATTTTTTGCGAATAAAAATAATAAACGACTAGCTATCAGTTATTTGAAACTTGCGTAGGAGACATTTTTGTATGAACTGTCTGTATTAAATAATTAATGTAGTTGCTCTCAATACTACCTTCTTATATGTAAAAATAATAGAGCCTAATCAACCAAAAAAACCTATTACTAAACATTCATAGAGTTCAGGTAGTATGAGAGCTATTTAAAGCACTTACTGCAAAGCTCTAACTACAGCAACCATTTATAATATTAGTACCAATAAGAAGTTTTTCAACTCAAAAATAAAGATAATATAAGTTACCTACATAATCTTCTTTATTTTGCCGCGATTCCTCTGCGATATCAAAATTAGTTTTTTAGAGTTTGAAAGCTGTAATGGATTTTATGTGAGACAATCAATAAAGCCTAATTGTTATACTTGAAGATGGTAATGTTTATATCAGTTGCTACTTCTGGTTTGATCCGCCTAAGCAACTATTGCTTGCCATAAAAGAGCATGCGATTTCTGGAGTTGGCAAAACGAATCACATTACAATAATTTAAATGTTTTATTGATATATGCTGACAGGATCAATAATGATCCTTTCAATACCAGTCTGTGGATCAAACCCAAAATCTCTGATTCCTAAAGAAATGCTCTGTTTAAGAAAAAACACTTTCTCTATAATATTCTGTCAGTCAAAAATATCAGTCATATCGAAAATCAATCTACTTTTTTATGATATAATTTTTATAAGGAAGATTGTGTTCAGAACGTTTCGGACGTGTGCGAGTGAGCTTTTTGAGTCATACTCGGCGCTGCTAAATCTTCCTGTTAATGCACTCCAAAATACCCCCCGATTATTTCATACTGCTATATAAATAATTCAGCTTAGATTAAGATAAGTTTCATTACATTCATACAAATTCAACAAGCACGACGCTATTATGCAACAACAAAAACAATCGCAAATTCATTTAATTCTACCAAACAAACCTGATCAAGAATACCATTTCTGCTTAAAAACATCTGATGATTTGCTTAAAGTGGCTCAAGCTTTATTTGATCGCCAGAGCCTAATTAATACGCCTTCTTTTGCGATAGTTAATGATGCCATACACTATCTTTTGAACAATTACCGTGAGCATTATGCAGCATCGGACGCACTTGACTTTGGCTCACCCTCAGTCTGGGAGGGTGGGCAGCAGAAATATAATGGTCAAATTTTGCTGAACTACATAAAGTCTGAAGGTTTGTTAGAACAATTGGGGATTAATCCTACTGAAGCGTAATTATTAAGCTTTAAAAAGAGATAAACTGTAAGCGATTAGCAAAGCTCTTCTAGGTGCGATACCAACGTCTATTAATAATATCTTTGATTACTGCTCATGGCAGTAGAGCTTTGATTTCATCAAAAGACGCTTCTTTGGGCAGTTCAGTAAAAGGACTTTATGTGAAATAGAGTGAGCCAAAACACATCTCATAGTGCCCGTCATTTTCGCAGACCTACCAGCGACTTCGACGAATATAACGTACAATTATATCCGGCCGGCATTTAAGCCATTTGCTCTTAAACTTTAGTTAACCTTTGTTCGCATGAGTCAAAATAATCACTCACCCTTACTATCTTTGACCAGTCGACGCAGATTTTATGTATTGCCCATTTCATTACTGGTGCTGGTTATTGCTGTCGCAGGGTTTTATTTTCAGCAATCATCAACATTACCAGACGGTAAGTCGGTGCCCGGTAAGGGTAAGCATGGCTTCGAAGAGGCCGATGCGCCGTCAGCAGTTTCGATTGAAACCGTAACTCAAGCAGATTTTCCGGTCTATCTAAAAGGCTTGGGCACAGTCACAGCACTACGAACCGTGATCGTAAAACCCAGAGTTGACGGTGAATTGGTGCGTGTAGCTTTTACAGAAGGCCAGATGGTTAAGCAAGGTGATTTGCTGGCGGAAATTGATCCACGTCCTTTTCAAATACAGTTGCAACAGGTTGAAGGCCAAATGCTTCGGGATGAAGCGTTACTGAAAAATGCCCAGATAGATCATGCCCGTTACCTGACATTACTGGAACAGGACTCTATTGCAGCGCAACAGACCGTAACCCAGGAAGCCCAGGTTAAACAGTATCAAGGCTTGGTTACAATGGACAAAGCTCAGGTCGATAACGCTAAACTACAGCTTAGCTATACACGATTAACTTCACCTATTCCCGGTCGGGTAGGGCTACGCCAAATTGACCAAGGCAATATTGTTCATGCCAATGATACCAATGGCCTTGTGGTTATAACCCAACTTCAACCCATCAGTGTCGTGTTTACACTGCCAGAAGATCAGGTGCAATTGGTAACACAACGCTGGCGTTCCAATGAACCCGTTATCGTAGAGGTTTATGATCGGGCGGGAAAAACCAAACTGGCCGTTGGTAAATTACTGGCGATAGACAACCAGATTGATCCCACTACCGGTACGCTCAAACTTAAAGGGCAATTCGACAATAACGAAGGTACCCTGTTTGCCAATCAGTTTGTCAATGTCAAAATGAACCTGGAAACCTTGCACGATGCGGTTCTGGTCTCTAGCGCTGCTATTCAGCATGATACTCAAGGGGCCTTTGTTTATGTCGTCAATCCGGACAAAACCATACAAATCCGCCGGGTTACACTGGGGGCGACAGAAGCGGAAAAAGTGGTCGTACAAAGTAATTTGAGCGCGAACGAAAAGGTAGTCATTGAAGGCACTGACCGACTTCACGAAGGTAGTCGGGTTGATATTACCCAACAAGATGGTCAGGCAGTGGCAGCAAGTTCGGATACTTTAACCAATCCCGACGCCAAACTTCCTAAACGAGATCAGCGTTAATTCTTATGACATCGGCAGCGGAAACTCGGACGACTTTTAACCCTTCCCGTCTGTTTATTTTACGTCCGGTGGCCACCTCACTATTGATGGTAGCGATGTTGTTGGTTGGCATACTGGCATACAAGCTGTTACCGGTTTCGGCTTTGCCACAAGTCGACTATCCAACCATACAGGTGGTGACTTTATATCCGGGTGCCAGTCCTGATGTAATGACATCGGTTATCACCGCGCCACTGGAACGACAGTTCGGCCAAATGCCGGGGCTTACCCAAATGTCATCGACCAGTTCCGGCGGTGCTTCGGTGATTACGTTGCAATTTAATCTAAATTTGGATTTGGATATTGCCGAACAAACAGTTCAAGCGGCGATTAATGCGGCATCCAATTTTTTGCCTGCTGATTTACCGCAAGCACCTATTTACAGCAAAGTTAATCCGGCCGACACGCCGATTATGACGCTCGCAATCAGTTCCAAAGTCTTGCCGTTATACAAGGTTGAAGATTTGGTCGATACCCGGTTGGCGCAAAAACTTGCCCAGTTACCCGGTGTTGGTTTGGTTGCTATCAGCGGTGGGCAGCGGCCTGCGGTACGGATACAAGTTAATCACAAAGCCCTCGCGGCTTACGGTATTAGCTTGGAAGATGTGCGTGTCGTTATAGCTGCCGCCAACGTTAATCAACCCAAGGGTATGTTCAATGGCCCGATGCGTTCGGCGATTATCGACAGTAACGATCAGCTGCGTTCGTCTGAGGACTATCGCAAACTGGTTGTTGCCTACCGCAACGGCGCTCCGGTTCAGCTATCCGAAGTAGCTAATGTAGTTGATGGTGCCGAAAATGTCCGCTTGGCGGCTTGGGCCAACGACAACGCTTCGGTGATTGTCAATATCCAGCGCCAACCGGGTGCAAATGTTATTGAGGTTGTAGACAGCATCAAGGAGCTATTGCCTAAGTTACAAGCCTCGCTGCCGCTTAGCGTTGAGGTGTTGCCGTTGACCGATCGTACCGTGACCATACGAGCCTCAATACACGATGTGCAATTTGAACTGCTGCTGGCTATTATGCTGGTGGTCATGGTCATTTTTCTGTTTCTGCGTAATGTACCGGCTACTATCATTCCTGGCGTCGCCGTACCTTTGTCACTGGTTGGCACTTTTGCGGTGATGTATTTGGCGGGCTTTAGCATCAACAATTTGACGCTGATGGCGCTGACTATAGCCACCGGTTTTGTAGTTGATGATGCCATCGTGGTGATTGAGAATATTTCCCGCTATATCGAACGTGGCGAATCCCCGTTAAAAGCCGCGTTAAAAGGTTCTGAACAAATCGGTTTTACCATTATCTCTTTAACCTTTTCGTTAATTGCCGTACTCATTCCCCTGCTGTTCATGAGTGACGTTGTCGGACGCTTGTTTCGGGAGTTTGCCATCACGCTAGCGGTAGCGATTCTGATTTCTGCGGTCGTGTCACTCTCGCTGACCCCCATGATGTGTGCCAAATTATTACGTCAAGGTGTTATGTCTGTCCACGGTGAAACCGAAAAGCCCGACGACTGGTTCGATAAACTAATTGACGCTTATGGCCGTAGCTTGGGTTGGGTATTGCAACGACAAACATTAACCATGCTGGTTTTTTTCGCTACTATTTTACTCACCGTAGCGTTGTATATTTTCATACCGAAAGGTTTTTTCCCGATACAGGATACCGGTATTATTCAAGGTATATCTGAAGCGCCCCAAAACGTGTCTTTTTCAGCGATGGCCGAATATCAACAAAAGCTGGGTAAAGTGATTCTTGAAGATCCCGCTGTAGACAACTTTTCTTCATTTATTGGTGTTGACGGCATCAATACCACACCCAACAGTGGACGTTTCCTGATTAATCTTAAACCCCATGCCGAACGCTCAGAGAGCGCCTCTGACGTTATTGCACGACTAAAAGCCAAGTTGGCAAAATTGAATGGGGTGACGCTCTTTTTACAGCCGGTGCAGGATCTGACCATGGAAAATCGGGTCAGTCGCACCCAATATCAATTTACCTTGGAGACGCCTGATTCCGAAGAACTTAATCGCTGGATGCAACGCTTGGTAAATCGACTGGCTAACGAGCCAGAGTTTGACGATGTCACCAGTGATGTTCAGGATCAAGGACAACAAGTCTATGTCAACATAGACCGCAGCACCGCTAGTCGTCTTGGTATCAGTACTGCTGCGATCGATAACACGTTGTACAGCGCTTATGGGCAACGCTTGGTATCCACTATTTTTACACAGTCTAACCAATATCGGGTGGTACTTGAAGTTGATCCAACCGCCCAAAATTCACCGGAAACCCTCAAGGAATTACGGATTCCTTCCAGCAATGGCACCCAAGTCCCGTTGTCGGTAATAGCGGAAATATCTGAACGAAAAACACCCCTATCCATCAACCATCTTGACCAGTTTCCGGTTGCCACACTGTCCTTTAATTTGGCGCCCGGTGCGGCGTTGGGCGATGCAGTTATTGCCATTGACCGCATCAAACAGGAAATTGGCTTGCCATTAGGGATTCGTACCAGTTACCAAGGCGCAGCATTAGCGTTTAAAGCGTCGCTTGGAAATACCCTGTGGCTGATTCTGGCGGCTATTGTTACCGTTTATATTGTGCTGGGTGTGTTGTACGAAAGCTATATTCACCCCATTACCATTCTGTCTACCTTACCCTCCGCAGGTGTCGGAGCTTTACTGGCACTGATAATTTCCGGAGGTGATCTGGGTATTATCGGCATTATCGGTATTATTTTGTTAATTGGCATCGTCAAAAAGAATGCGATTATGATGATCGATTTTGCGCTGGAAGCCGAGCGTAAACAGGGCATGTCGCCAAATGATGCTATTTTTCAAGCCTGTTTACTGCGCTTTCGACCGATTTTGATGACCACGTTGGCAGCATTACTCGGTGCATTGCCACTTATGCTGGGTAATGGCGTAGGTTCGGAAATACGTCATCCTTTGGGTATTACCATGGTTGGCGGCTTGTTGGTCAGCCAGTTATTAACGTTGTACACCACGCCGGTGATTTATTTATGGATGGATAGCTTGGCTCGACGTGTATCTGGTTGGTTAAACCTGAATGAATCTGAAGCCACAAAAGACGAGGGAGGATTATAATGAATCTGTCGGCGCTGTTCATCAATCGGCCGGTTGCAACCACCTTACTAACGCTTGCCATTGCCCTAGCGGGTACGTTGGCATTTTTAAATTTATCGGTGTCTTCGTTACCGCAGGTGGATTTTCCGACCATTAATGTGCAAGCCAAATTACCCGGCGCCAGTGCAGAAACCATGTCTACTTCTGTTGCCACACCACTGGAAAGGGCGTTGGGACGTATCGCCGGCATTACCGAAATGACCTCCAGCAGTTCACTGGGATCGACTTCCATTACCCTGCAGTTTGATCTGGATCGTGACATCAATGGTGCTTGCCGTGACGTACAAGCAGCCATTAATGCCGCGGCCAGTCTGTTGCCCAGCACGATGCCAAATCGCCCGACTTATCGGCGCGATAACCCGGCGGATTCACCTATTTTAGTACTGGCACTGACTTCAGAAAGCCAGAGTCGCGGTGAAATGTACGATGTTGCCTCGACCATTCTGGCACAGAAGATATCTCAGCTTCCCGGTGTCGGCCAGGTCCAGATTGGAGGTGCTGCTTTGCCAGCAGTCAGAGTTGAGCTAAACCCTAATGCGTTGACTCATTACGGTATAAGCCTAGAGGACGTCAGAAGCACCATTAACCAAACCAATGTTGCCCGACCTAAAGGCGTCATGGAAAACGGTACTCAACGCTGGCAGGTTTTAGCCAATGATCAGGCTCGCAAAGCGGCTGATTATTTACCGCTCATCGTGAGTTATCGTAACGGCGCGCCGGTCACCATCGCTGATCTCGGTGAGGTTGTCGATTCAGTTGAAGATCTGCGCAATACCGGCTTAAAGAACAGTAAACCGTCGGTGTTGCTGATTCTCAGAAAACAACCGCAGGCCAATGTCATTGAAACCGTCGATCAAGTTCTGGCTATGTTGCCAGAATTACGTGCTCTCATTCCCAGCACAATTGATTTATCGGTGGTGATAGATAGGTCACTGACTATCAGAGGCTCCATTACCGAAGTTGAACACAGTTTGTTAATCGCCATTGGTTTGGTGATTCTGGTGGTGCTGGTGTTTTTACGGGATTTTCGTTCGACCATGGTACCGATTATTGCCGTGCCGGTTTCGTTGATCGGTGCATGTGGGGTCATGTATTTTTTTAACTACAGCCTGAACAATTTAACCTTGATGGCGTTGACCATCTCAACCGGCTTTGTGGTCGATGATGCCATTGTAGTTTTGGAAAACACCAATCGTCACATTAAAAAAGGTGAGCCACCGTTTAAGGCTGCTTTATTGGGTGCCCAAGAAGTCGGCTTTACGGTCATGGCGATGAGCGTATCATTGATTGCCGTGTTCTTACCCATTCTATTGATGGGCGGTGTCGTTGGTCGTTTGTTTAGAGAGTTTGCGGTTACGCTTTCGGCCGCTGTGTTGGTCTCGCTAGTAATATCGTTAACGGTTACGCCGATGTTATGTGCGCGCTGGTTGGGTAAAGAAAGTGTAAAACATGGGCGAATCTATCAAATTATCGGTGTGGCATTCGACTCGTTGCAAGCCGGTTACGAAAAGTCATTACGATGGGCGTTACATCACAGCCGAATTATGATGTTGCTTTTACTCGGCACAATAGGCCTTAATTTTTATCTATACGCTGTAATCGACAAAGGTTTTTTCCCAAGTCAAGATGGTGGTCGATTGATGGGTGAGATTCAAACTGATCAAGGGACTTCTTTTTTGTCCTTGCAGAAAAAACTTTTCGAATATTCCGAGCTGTTGCTAAAAGATCCTGCGGTTAGTCAGGTGGCTGGTTTTAGCGGTGCCGGTTCCAGCAGTAATAGCGCCAGAGTCTTTATTGTGCTTAAGCCTCACGACGAAAGAGATTCTATTGAAAAGGTGATGGGGCGCTTGCGTGATCGGGTCAAACGCATTCCGGGTGCCGAATTGCACATGACCCCTGCGCAAGAGTTGCGTATTGGTGGCAGGCCGTCTTTCAGTTCGTATGATTACGCGTTGCAATCGGACGATTTGGGCTTGCTTCGTGAATGGATGCCAAAAGTCACCGCGGCATTATCCAAGTTGCCGCAACTAAGTGATGTCAATACCAGTCAGCAAGACAAAGGCCAGCAGATTGGTTTGGTGGTTGACCGAGATAGAGCATCGCGCTATGGCATCAGCCAAGCCATGATTGACACGACACTTAATAACGCTTTTGGTCAACGCCAAGTGTCAGTGATTTATAATCCACTTAACCAATACCGGGTCGTGATGGAATTGGCACCCGAATACTGGCAAAGTTCTGAAGCTTTAAAACAGGTTTATATCAGCGTACCCGCTTTGCGCTTACCCTCTGGCGAAGAAGTTGCCGCACATCAAGTCCCGTTATCATCGGTAGCCGATTTTGCACCGACCAGCACGCCGCTCTCTGTTAATCATCAAGGTCAGTTTGCAGCGGCTACCTTGTCTTTTAATCTCAATCCTGGCACCTCTCTGTCTACCGCCACCCAACTCATCGAAAAAACCATGAGTGATATCGGCGTACCTGATTCAATACAAGGTAGTTTTCAGGGGTCTGCCAAAGCCTTTAAGGATTCATTGAGCAATCAGCCTTTCTTGATTCTGGCAGCCTTACTGAGTATTTATATTGTATTGGGTGTGTTGTATGAAAGCATGATTCATCCACTAACCATTCTTTCTACGTTACCTTCTGCCGGCGTGGGTGCGCTCTTGGCTTTAATAGTGTGTGACTCCGAATTTACCATCATCGCCTTGATTGGCGTTATCTTATTAATTGGTATTGTCAAAAAGAATGCCATCATGATGATTGATTTTGCCTTGCAAGCTGAACGTGAGCAGGGGTTAGAGGCTTCGGAAGCGATTTATCAAGCTTGTTTACTTCGCTTTCGTCCCATCATGATGACCACATTAGCTGCACTATTTGGTGCTTTGCCACTGGCTTTGGGAAGTGGTTATGGTGCAGAACTCCGACAACCCTTGGGCATTTCCATTGTCGGTGGTCTGATCTTTAGCCAGATGCTAACGCTATATACAACCCCCATTGTTTATATTTATCTGGATCGTTTCCGGCTTAGGTTTCATCGCCGCTTTTTTAACCGTACCGCCTCACTAGCGGATAAAGTCGCTTAGTAGTGCCGAGATTTTAATGACAGTTCGTATTATCCCAATCCTTATTAGTTTCCTAATAATCACACAACTAATCGCTTGTGCGGTTGGGCCGGATTATGTCCGTCCTCAGACTACCATTCCCGTTAATTTCAAAGAAATTAAAGGCTGGAAGCAAGCACAGCCGCGAGATAATTTACTCAAAGGTAAATGGTGGGAAATATTTAACGACACTCGACTTAATAAACTAGAAGAACAGGTCGTTATTGGTAATCAGTCCATAGCCCAAGCCGAGGCGCAATATCGTCAAGCTCAAGATCTGGTAAGATCAGCCCAATCCGCTTTCTTCCCAACAGCCAATATTAGCGCAACCACCAATCGATTTCGAGCTGCCAGCGGTCAAAGTGTCGCGGTAAGAGGTGTTAAAGATCTTTTTGGCGCAGCAGTGGCGTTAGCTTGGGAGCCGGATATATGGGGCAGTATAAGACGACAGGTTGAAGCTAACGAGAATACATCGCAGGCCAGTGCAGCGACTCTGCAAGCTTTAGCGCTTTCTATTCAGGCAAATCTAGCTATGTTTTATTTTCAAATGCGCGCGTTGGATGCGCAAAAAGGTTTATTTGATGAAACAGTTCGGGCTTATACCAAAACCCTCGAAATAACGAAAAATCGTTATGCCGCTGGTGTAGTTGCAAAAACTGATGTGGTACAAGCAGAAGCTCAGCTCGAATCTGCTCGGGCGCAAGGCATTAATCTAGGCGTGCAGCGAGCAAATTTGGAACATGCCATTGCGGTGTTAACGGGTAAGCCACCTGCAGAGTTATCCTTAAGCTCAATGCCTTTTGATCTTATACCACCGCCTATTCCAGTCACTTTGCCTTCGGAGTTACTGGAAAGGCGACCAGACATTGCCAGCGCCGAACGTAAAATTGCTGCGGCCAATGCCCAAATTGGTGTTGCTAAAGCAGCCTATTTCCCCACGCTTAATTTGGGGGCCAGTACTGGTTATCAAAGTAATACCTTGTCAACGTTGTTTACGGCGGCTAAACGATATTGGGCGCTAGGTCCTGCCGGAGCAGCGTTAACCTTATTAGATGGTGGCGGAAAAAACGCACAGTATAAACAATCAATCGATGGTTTTGATGCCAGTGTCGCTTTCTATAAACAAACTGTATTAACCGGTTTTCAGGAAGTAGAAGATAATTTATCGGCATTACGAATTCTAGAAGAAGAAGCGCAAGTTCAGGACAAAGCCGTAATTGCGGCTCGCGATGCACTATCCAAGATAACTAATCAATATCAAGCAGGGCTGATCAGCTACGTTAATGTTATGGTTGCTCAAACGGTCGCGTTGGATAATCAACAAACCGCCGTTCAGCTGCTCGGTAATCGATTAGTTTCCTCTGTGCTATTGGTTAAAGCCTTGGGAGGTGGCTGGAACGTGGCTATGTTACCAACACCTAACGAGGCCGGTGGAGAAGTTAAATGGACAGATTTTTTACCGTATCCTGTTAATTGATGACATCAATATCTATAAACCTCCGAATTCGAATAAGTGAAACCTGCCTATGGATTTATGATACTTTATTCTTATTTATTGCTTGATGCTAAGAGGTTGCATTTGATGCTATGTAAATTGAATCCTAGAATTGGGCTATTGATCATTGCTTTAATGCTACCAAGCGTTCCTGCTTTTGCTGAGGAGTCGCCAAAAGTCGATCAGGTGTTGACTGTATTGGGTATGGACAAGGGACAGGTCGCCGAACTAGTGGAAGGCCAACCGGTTAGTTATGCCTTAAGCGAAGTAAGACCGGATGAAGTTGCTGTTGCTGTGGTCTGGTATTTGCCGGTTCCTCTATCTCAAATGGTCGATTATTTGCGTCTTGAAGATACCGCATCATTAGATTTTGATGTTACTGCTAACGGTATGTTGTCGGAACATGACGGCCCCGCTTCGTTGGCGCCTATTGGGCTGTCAAAAGAAGATAGTATTAGTTTGTTGGATGCCGAGCCGGGGGATCAATTCAATCTGTCTGCACATGAGATCGCCAGTTTTAAAGCGCTTAAAAAAACGTCTATGCACAGTTCTCATAAATCGATTGATGATGCAGTCGAACAGCACTATCGAGATATTTTGTTTCAGCGTTATCAAGCTTATCGGCAAGGGGGTACGCATGCGATTGCACCTTATGTGCGCGGGGAGGGCTTTGATTCAAAGCCTTCTTTGGAATTACACCAGGCGGCAAATGAAAGCGCGATTTTATTGCGTTACTTTCCAGACTTACTTAAAGCATGGTTAAACTACCCTAAAACATTACCGCCGGGTGCAAAAGAGTCTTTCCCATGGGTGAAAAAAACCGTAGAGGGTCGGTTGGCAACTATTCTTAGGCATCGCATTGATATTGATTGGCATGGTGGAGTTTTGATTTTAACGCGTGAGTTCTATGCCTCCCATTCGTACAATGCTAGCCAGTGGATAACCGGTTGCTTACCTTATCGTAATGGCACGGTCGTTTTTCAGCAGGTGCGTAGCTATACAGACCAAGTAGCAGGCGTGGCCAGCGGAGTGAAACATCTAGTGGGCAGAGAGTTGCTTAAAGACAAAATGCTTAAGTATTTTGAACGCCTTTGCGCTGCTTTGAATCAATGTCATTGATTCAAAGCACTTTATTATTACGGATAGATTTAAGCGGGTATATTATAGAAAGCCACGCCCAGTATAATATAAATAGCGATTAGCTTTGGGCCGGAAACCCATTGAACAGAGCCTAAGTGAAGAATGTGATTAACCGTCACTACCGACAAAATAATAGCGATTACTTCGAATTTAGAAAATAATAAATCCATCGGTTGCCCGATAACCAACCCAATAAAAACTAATAAGGGCGCTACCAAAAGTGCTATTTGCGTACTTGATCCCATGGTTATAGCGAGTGAAATGTCTAATTGGTTTTGTCGGGCAAATCGAACCGAATTAATAAGTTCTGAAACCATGCCAACAGGCGCTAGTAAAAATATACCAGCAAACAGAGGCGTAAAGCCAAGACTACTGGCTGTAGGGCCAATACTATCGGTCATTATCTCACTCATTACCGCCAAACCAATGCCAACGAGAACTAACATTATTAAGGGGTTAATTTTAAAATGACCCTTATTTTCTGCCGAGTGTGGCTCGATAGGAAGCAAATAGTTTGGTTCGATAATGTTTTCAGTTAATGTAAAAAAAACACCAATGAGATACATTGATATCAAAACGATTGATATGATGACACTAATTTCTATGTCTGACTCAACGGTATGTTCAAATGTTGCCGGGATAATCAATCCAATCGCTGCCAGTAAAAGTAAACCACTGTAAAGGTGAATACTATTTCGGTCGAACGTGAGTTCTTTTTTTGTTTTTAAACCACCCGCTAAAACTGATAATCCCAATCCAAATAATAAATTACCAATGAGTGCGCCGGTAATTGAAGCTTTAACCATTTCAATTAGGCCATGTTGTAACGCAAAAAAACCAATAATAATATCGGGCACTGTTCCCATCGTAGAGTTAAGTAGTCCACTCTTTGCAGGGCCTAAAGATCGACCTAGTTCCTCAGTAGCATCTCCCATTAAATTAGCCAACGGAATAATAGCCAAGGAAGAAGCTATGAATACAATAATCGGATTAACTTGTAGCAAAGATAAGCCAACACCAATAGGAATAAATAACAACAGCCAGTTTAATTTCATGATTTTCTTTTTTATAACGAGCTTATTTATATGTGGCTTAAAAGATTAAGGACTGAAGTATAAATGAACTGACATAATTTAGATCTTTTATTTCTAAACATAAAAAACTAACTGCAATCATTAATCAATTTTTTTTAGTGAATTCTGCTCATTTAGACGGACAAGATAAATCCTTCAAGCTTTTTAGTTTAGGTTTTTGGGTTCTCTTTGTATAACACGGAACTTATTTTCAGAACATGGGCATTGATAAGGCTGTGGTGCATTCTGATGAAAGCTCTTTTCATCAGGCTTAGACGTTGCAAATCTTCACTTCGCTATCGCTCCGTTTCAAAGATTTTCAGAGAATGAAACTAATGTTTAGTATAAAAATAATAGTTAGTGTATAAGGAGGAATAAAAATTAAACCTTAGAAATTTTATGTCTTTTAAAACTGCAAAACTTTTACCTTTTATATTAGTGCTATCTGGTCCCGTTTTCGCAGATGACAGTAATAAAGAAACCTATAATTGGACAGGCGTTTATGTGGGCGGCTTCGTCGGTGGCGCCTCAAGTGCCAATACAAGTTCATCAGAGCCAATAAGCAATCAGTTTGGTTACTGGAATAAACTTTATTGGCGGTGGTACCGTCGGCTATAACTGGCAAATACCAAAAGCGCCTTTGTTGATCGGGTTGGAAGGTGAGTACGGTTATTTAGACATGAGTGGAAGCAATAGTGACCCTAACACGACCCCATGGAATGTAACGAACCAACCGAGTCCATTGCCCGAGACGGGAGGACATAGTACTAATATAGGCGGTTCCTATGGCTATGGGTTAGTGGGTAGTCGGGTAGGATACACCATGGACAGAGTACTTTTATATGTAAAAAGCGCTGCCGTTTTTACCAATACGCAAACTAATTATGATGAGCCATTCCCAATAGACAGGTTATCCACCTCAGGTAAAAGCAATACGGTAGGTTATGGAATAGGGGGCGGTATTGAATATGCGCTTCCATTTCAATGGTCCAATAACATATCGATTAAGACCGAATATCTGTATCTTGGCATCAATAGAACGCAGACAACGTCAGGCACTGATTCCTATGCGGGTTATACGTGGACCACAACTGACAAAATCAGTGGTATTTCTACCGCCAAGCTTGGCGTTAATTACAAATTTTAATTCAAAAGGAAATACCTGGTGCGTTTAACTGCTCTTGCTACAATCTTTTTATCGACTCTCATCTTGGCAGGATATGCCCAGCTCTCAGAGGCCGCCGTAATATCCAAGCTTCCACCGCCTAATATCTTGTTTTTCGTAATGGACGACGTAGGTATTGATCAAATGAAGGTATTTGGTTATGGTGGTGACAATCCACCCCAGACACCCAATATTGATGCCGTTGCTTTAGCCGGTATTCGTTTCCGTAATACTTGGTCACAACCGACTTGCAGTCCTACTCGGGCAACTTTTTTTGATGGTCGTTATCCGA
>JAPLRP010000041.1 GCA_026399095.1 Methylococcales bacterium
GATATTTTATTTTGACCGTTAACGTATACGCTGCGAACTGTTTTTCAGCAGCCTTTTGTAAGGCCTTTTCCAACAAGTCTTGTAAGTGCCGAAGAATATCTTCTCTGGCGGTTAAATCTTGCTGAAAAGTTATTTCTACACCGACAGATTTTGTGATTCTGTGATTATTGACCGGGCGATGATCGATACCTCGACAAATATGGTAATAATGGGCAGCTGCTTTTCCGAAATGTTCTTGCAATACGAGTAACGATAATTGCCGCAAATCCTTGCCGGATTCTATGCCCAGCGCCTGCATTTTAGCCGCCGTTACCTTACCAATACCGTGAAATTGACTGATCAGCAATTTTTCTGCAAACTCAGGCCCTTGCTGTGGGGTAATCAAATAAAAACCATTCGGCTTATCGATATCAGACGCCAGTTTGGCCAGAAATTTATTATAAGACACCCCGGCCGAGGCTATCAGCCCAACCTGTTGTTTTATTTTTTCTTTAATGGCTTTAGCAATTAAGGTTGCAGAACCTTGCAGCATAGTGGCGTCACTGACATCCAGATAGGCTTCATCCAATGACAGCGGCTCAACAAGCTCAGAGTAATCGGCAAAGATTCGCCGAATCTGCACTGATGCGGCCTTGTAAACCTCAAAACGGGGTTTAATAAATATCGCGTGCGGACAGAGTCGATAGGCCTGCGTGGAAGGCATCGCAGAATGAATACCGTATCGTCTTGCCTCGTAACTGCATGTTGCGACAACCCCTCGGGTATGGGGACTGCCGCCTACCACTATCGGCTTATTTCGATACTCGGGAAAATCACGCTGTTCAACAGCCGCATAAAAAGCATCCATATCGACATGAATGATTTTTCGGTGACACTCGCTAATCATTAACAGTAACTAAAGCTCGTTCTAATCTAACGGATTACAACGGCTTCTGTCATGGCCGATGCATTGATTATCGCCCGTCATTTGCTATCAATCCGGCTCGACTAAAATTGATCGAACTGTTTCGATCGTCATGAATAAGGTCATCGACTGCAAAGGCGATTCTACAAAGCCGCGTGACAGATAAAACTGCTTAGCTTGGTCAGAAAGAGCGTGAACCAATATAGCGAATACACCTGCATCGCCGGAGACGTTGACCGCCCGCATCATCGCATCGCGCAGCAGTGCCTGCCCAATTCCCTGATTGTGGTAGCGCTTATCGACGGCAAGTCGACCGAGCAAAAGAACTGGCAACGGGTTAGGCATATTGCGCCGCATCGCTTTGGGGGCGCCCTCATGGCTGATCGCACCAGCCGATAGACTGTAGTAGCCAATAACGTCGGTACCGGCACACAACACGAAACAGCGCGAAGCGCCAACTGTATGGTTCTTATAAGCACGTTTCTTGAGCCATTCGTTCAGGGACCATTCTCCGCTGTCAAAATTTTCCAGCCTTTGATCAAACGTGATCGGTTTTGGCGGCGTGAGATTGAGCGCTATCATTTCTCCCATGGCGCTTTCGTCTTGAGCAACCGACGGAGCTTTTCAGTTGGCGGTAATGGTTGATCGAGCAGTGCGTGAAATTTTGCATAAGTGCCTTCATCGACCGTAAAGAAGGCCTGATCGAGCAAAACGTCTTCCGCTTCACGACAAGCGGCTTCAAGCATAAAATCTGACCGACTCCGGCCTAAACGATCTGCTGCCTGGTCGATGAGATCACGCTGCCTAGCCTTAGCGCGGATATTGATGGAAACGGAAACCGTTTCTCTGGTTTGTGCATGGAACATGGCATTACTCCTAAGTATACAATTTAATAGTACATTACTGTATAGAACATTGCAACACAAGCAATGTCATATCCCACCCCCTATTTATAACTATAAATGCCCTTTAACAAGCTCATAAAAACGATTTATTTTAGTTGTTTAGGTTTGGAAAACATGCGTTTTTTGCCCTAATTGATTAAAAATCAAAAATACTGTCCAGCCGCATTGAAAGCGCTACCCGTTTTAGCAAAAAAAAAATAGTAGCAAAACTTTTCAATTATGATGACTACCTTATTGATTTAAATGTTATTTAACTCAATCTTGATTCGAAAAACAAACGCAGAGCGTTGAAATATTCCAGGCTGTTTTGCATTTAAATACCTTCGTAATAACCTTATACGAACCAAGTACAGCTATAACCAACTCAATGATTAATCCTTACCAGTTACCGGAACGACCATGTGCTTCTATGAACTGAGCAAAGCTGCTGGGTTCGCTGGTTAATTCAAACGTAAATTTCTCACTTTGCTCTTGCGGTGATTCAAATTGAACCACTTCTACTTCATATTCGGTGGCTTCTGTTATTAGTTCACCGTCTTCATCATATTCGGCATTAATACCATAACAATCTCCGTAGACACCCATCATCAAATTGTCGTAAATGGTTAAATAATGCTCGTCATCCGAAGCATAATCTTTATCAGGCGTCCATGCTGAAACCGACATGGCATGGCGGTCATTGAAGTTTTTAGCGATGTCTATTTTCTGTTTATCGTTGATCATTTTTATTAATTACCCAAGTCGCTTACTTTGCACTTCATGTGCTTTATTCAGTAAATCTATAGTTTGTGACCAATAACCAGTGCACAATTCAACAAAACGCTGCTTTTCACTATTAGCCGGTAATTGCGCAAAATCGCGTAATTCTGCCAAATCGGTCACCGTGCTTTGATAAGCCGACAAGCACACTTTGTATTGATAACGGTCTTCTTGTGGCACAACAATCGGTGGTAAACCCGATTTTAATACCGGCAAATTAGCCAGCAAACGTGCCATTCTGCCATTCCCGTCAAAAAAAGGATGAATGGTAACAAAACTCAAATGTAAATCCGCATAAGCCTGCGCCGCTTCTTCTTGATTATGCATGCTTAAAAGACTGTTGTTTAACGCATCTAGCCATTATGACATCAAAAAGTCGATCGCTTGTGGCCCCGGATACTCACGCCATTCTTGTTTATTATCTTGACTCGTATAGGTTGTAAAATTGCTTTGCACCTTCCATTTACCGACGGGTTGGTCAATATCAAGGATACCTTCGGTCAATACGGTTTCATGCAATTGAAAAATAGCTTGCTTGGTAATGGGCACTGAAGTCTTTAAGAAATCATAAATGCGCGCTATGGCTTTTGCATGCCCATAGACCTCATTATGGTCTTTAAGGGGCTTACCTTGAATGGTTAAGCCCTCTTCAAGTAAAAAGTCTGTTTCACCCAACGTTAAACTGTTGCCTTCAAGTGACGTTGAATGATGTGTCCAGACATTACGTATTTGCGCTAACAGTCTGTTTTTTATATCTTCGTCAAGATGATCGTAAAAGTATTTTTTATCTGACATAAGCCCATTCCTTAACAGGTAAAAACCCGGCAATGATTTAAATGACTATAATTAATCCACGCGCTCTTTATCCAGCGATCCCTCAAGTTCCAAGTACTGCGTTTTCCAATAATCAGCGGCCTTAAGCGCGGCCTCTTTTTCGGCATTTAATTCATTGATGCGCTCTTTTAACGCTTGGTTGGCTGCTGTTAAAGCCTTTACTTCGTCAAATGAGGCAGCCAGTTTGTCATCCGCGTCAAGCACTGCCTTCAAAGTCTGCTGGTCGGCTTCCAAGGCTTGAATGGTCGCGTGCTGTTCCTCGATGAGTTGGCTCAAGGCCTGATCATTCGTTAAGACTTCGGCATGACTCGTTTGAATCGCGGCATCGATGATCGGCGCGTGCTCCGGTTTAGTAATAACTGGCTTGGCTGGGGTGATTTCTTTAATGGCTTTGGTCAGGCTTTTTTTACCATCAATGACTTCTTTAACCAACTCTGCCGGGGCTTCCTTAATTAGTTTATCAGCCATTTGTTGGGTGCGCTGCCCTACCCCGGACTGTTTGGCGCGGGCTTCGGCGGTCGCTAATGGCAAGGCTGCTGGCAAGTCGGAAGCCGCACTGACCTGGGCTTTAACCCAACTCTGGGAAGCGGAGACTATAGCAGCCGATTGGCCTTGGCTTAAATGTCTACGGTGTAAATTGGACGACAAGATAAACTGGGTGGGATTGTTGCCGGTGTAGGCGATCATGATCGGCTCAATATCCAGTTCACAAAGTGCACGGTAGCGATTGCCGCCATCCAGAATCATGCCGTCCAGTGTGTAAATCGGGTGCGTTTGGCCAATGGCTTGAATATTGTCTTTAAGGGCACTGAATTCGGCCTCGGACATACGCGGAAAATACGTGCACAGCGGATGTAATTCCATTACTGGGGTATGTTTTTCAGTCATTGTTTAGCCGTTTATGATAATAAGCCATTGTATCATGCCGTCCGTTGATAACCTGATCGGCCAGCGAGACTGTTTAATCCGTAATGACATTCAATGCGTTGAGTGATTTGTTTGTTTGTTAACTTACTCACTTATAAGAAATACCGTTTGGCATCGCAGGCCAAGCCAAAACCGACACTGGATAAGCGATTGCCGTCCGCTATCTCGGCGAGTGGAAATAGTTGGCGGGTCAGATTTTGAAGAATCGGCATTGCCGTACCGCCACCGGTTAAGATGACCAAGCCAATGGCTTCGGTTTTAACGCCCGCCTGAACAATACAAGCATTGATTGTCTCCTGAATGCAGAGCAGATTTCCCAACAGACTATCTTCAAACTGGCTGCGGTTACACGGTGCTTGCAAACCGGCCTCAATGAAGGATAAATCGGCTGTGGCTTGTTCGCTGGCACTCAGTTTGATTTTGCACACCTCCACCCGCGCCATCAAGCTATGGCCCAACTCTTCTTGCACAATAAACTGCAGACGCTGAGTCAGTGTTTTATCGGTTGATTGACTGATGAGTGCGAACAAATCCCGTTTATATTTTCGGGTATACATACACTGAATCTTGTTCAGTTCAGCCAGATCAAAAAAAGGCGGGCGGGGAAAATCCAGTCCCTTGGCTCCCCAAGTCGAGCCCATGCCGAGTAAGGGCATAAAACAACTCAAGCTTAAGGCGCGATCAAAATCATTACCCCCAATTCTGACGCCGGCATTAGCCAGAATATCATCCTGGCGATCCGTTTTTTGGATAGACCGACCCGATAAACGCATGATGGTAAAGTCGGAGGTGCCACCACCAATATCCATCACAACCGCTAAGCGTTCTGCGTCACCCAAGTTTAATTCATGGGCAAAGGCCGCGGCAATGGGTTCATATTGAAAGCGTATCTCGTTAAAGCCGGCGGCTGCAAAAATGCTTTTCAGCTGGCTTTGGGCGGCCTGATCGGC
>JAPLRP010000021.1 GCA_026399095.1 Methylococcales bacterium
CGTTCAAAAGGCGTTTCAAATCCTTCTAAAGTAAGCTGAGTTTGGCTATGTATTCGTATCATAAGTGCATGGGTTTTGTGAGGTGAAGCTCATTTTTTATGCATCTATTATACCATTTATTGACAATATAGTTATTATTATCAATAGGTTATTGTTTCTGAGTGGACTCTATTTAACCAAAAGTGTGTCCTTTGTTAAAGTGTCAAAAAAAGGACACGCTATGGCAAAGAATATCAATAAAGACAAGGCCTACAAGGCAGCTAAACCAAAAGAAAGCGACTACATGATTAATGGCCTCACGGTCGCAATAATATAAGATGCTATGATTATCCAGATAAATTTCTGAGATATAAAATGTACGAAAATTTTTACAGGATTTTTTGCAGCAGTCTTAACGCTTTTATTAACGATAAGGGTAAGTCAGTCGTTGAATTACAAAAAGTCTGTCCAATAAGTGAGCAATTGAATCTTTCGCCTTAACTTATAAGATAGATACTACATTCAAAAAGCTCGAATGGCGCGAACACTGTTTGTAAAAAACTTATTTGCACCCGTCCGTACGCCGGAAAAGTATTCGGGATACCAAGCGCTGTCGCTTTCAACCTCTGAAGAACTCCAATTATCATAATGAGCAAACTTAACGACGCTGGCTTGTTCGAGATTGGTATACATCAATTTTTCTTCACCGGCTGATGGCAAGAACCAATCATTAAAAACAGCATTGCCTACTTTAGTGCTATAGCTATCAGCTAGACCTGCCGCATAATCGGTTTTAGGAACAGCGCCGGCATTGTGGCGGGCAATAATGGCTTTGGTATTAGCTGATCCCATTCCAACATTAGTAGACAGTAGTTGTTTTCCGTCACGCTCGGCCTTAGGATAAATACTACCGGACTGACAATTTGTAGGGCTGTCCGACTCGTCATAACAAGTGGTTGTTGAGGTTGCCCAAACAATACTAGGACTGGCTGCGTCCGGTGCGGCTTCCAAATAATCGAAGGCTGGGTATTCATTAAAACGATCAACGAAAAAGATCCAGCCACCAGCGGGGCCGACATCACCAACCTTATATTTAAACTGACCAGCACTTATTTTTGATTCGTTAGCATCTACGTTGTTTTGTGAAGCTTTAGGTGTTAACTTCTGAGTTGTTGAGCAAGCAATGATTGATAGGGATATGGCAGTTAAAATCAAACTATTGGTTAGCTTTTGTAGGTAGGTAAAGTGATTCATAAAAAGATTAGTTCCTCTGTTAATTATTGGTGTTTTTTAGAGTGGTATTAAAAGTTGACGAATAACGAGGCCATAACCAGATGATGCATGACGGCGGTTGCATTATAGTTGTAACCTTCTAAATATTGGTTTAGATAACCGCCTTCGGCACGGAAGTTTTTATTAAAAGTCCAACCAATACCGGCAAAGGCACGGTTTTGATCGAAACCTGATTGGCCTCCGGTCGTGGTGGTATTTGCCCGAAGAAAAGCCTCATCCCAGCCAATCAAACTTAAGCGTGGTTCGAATTCCATGGGATGCATAAACTTAATCATTTGGCGGGGACGATAACGAACTTCATTATTGTTATAGGGTAAGAAGTTCGCTTCGAACATGGTTCTGAACGTAAAGGTTCCAAAACTGGTCGGTAATACATAACGAAAAGCCGAAAAAGCATCTTGCTGGCCTTTAAATTTGGCATGCGGTGTAGCAGCGGTAATATTATCAGTCGGCAGGTAAGTATAGCCGCCCCAAATCGTTGCGCGGTCTGTCACTGAATAGCCCAAAGCGGCTCTAGCCATGCCTTGATACTCATTAGTGAAGTTATTATCCGTACGGGATTGCCCTTCCAGCCAGACACGAGCTTTTGCAAGACTGGGTTCAACAGCCCCAAGACTACCTTCTACAACCACTTGCTCCCAACTGCCAGAATCTTGAATCAAATTCTCTTGAGGTCCACTAGCTAGGGCCACCAGCGAAAGATACCTCCATTGCGGTGGCGCTTAAAATAGTTAAAACTATTGGTATTTTTTTCATTATATTATCTCTATTAACTTTGATCATTTTTTGATGCATGTAAGGTATTGATTTACAGAAAGACCAAGGGTTAAACAATTTCAAATGAGAAAATTAGTGTAATCAGTGTCATGGATGCTAGCCCTAACAGAAAGATGACCTCTGCCCAGCGCTCCAAGTTTTCAGTAGACTTTTGTAACCGAATCGATGAAAAAGAAAGTAAGGCGCTAACAAGAAATAAAACACTATCAATGGCTAATGCCTTATCAATCAGATAACTTGTCAGGTCTGGGTCCATTCCCTTAACAATGCTGATGGCCATAATACAAAACCCTGCCATAGTTGCAGAGTTGGGTAAGATATGATGCGACAGGTCCTTGAAATTTTGTTTGACCATAATAATGTCGGTTTTAAATATTGTTTCTTGTAATGAATATAGAATATAAAGCTACTTTTATGCCAAAAAATAAATTCTTTTTTATTCAGTAAGTTATGTTTATTAATAGGAGACTTAAGTGAATGAAACTATTTAATTGGTTGATTTGAACCCGGCAATCATTTTATATGAACCTTTTCTAATTAATAAGTGAGACCGAGTTAAAACCAAAGGATCACGAATTTAGTTAGCATTACTGACGAAAACAAGCTTCATTGGTTAGCTTTAACATCGATTGACTTGATAACAGAAATCCAAAAGATTAATGATGGCGTGTGAAATAATCACCCAACCCATGTTTAACACATGAAAATAAAATAACTTTATAATCATGATGTTACGGATATAAAAATCATCTAGTGGCACTACACTAAAAAAATAACGGCTCTACTCAGTTTTTTTATGCCATGGTTTTGCTAATACCTCCTGGCGCAGGGTCAATATTTAAAGCTTGGTAAATTGCCAACTGCTCCGGCTCAGCGCGCGTAGCTTTACGGATATGTATGGCTCCCC
>JAPLRP010000088.1 GCA_026399095.1 Methylococcales bacterium
GCTTCCCACGATAACAGAGGAGTGCCAGTCTTTTAAATACCGAATTTGTCTCGCGTTTAGGAAGTGGATTTACAGCCGAATTCCCTGAATTACTTGAGGACTAAAGTAGTAGCTGGGGATTAAATATTGAAAGACGTTGCACTTTATTAATACTAATCGACACTAGTAAGATAAATTGTCATTATTAAAAGCTAAATTAATTAAGTTAAATTTTTAGAAAACACCCTATCTATACCGGCCACCACTTTTAAATAATAATTATAAGAAGGAAGGATATGAAAACATATAATGCTATAAGACTAAAAACCATCGTTAAAACATTACGTAATTTTGCTTTTACGCTGTCCACCGTCACGTTAATCAGTCTATCGATAACAACAACGCAAGCAGATGAAACCTGCTTGTCACCCTATATGCCCAAAATTGAAGGCCAAGAAGATTTTGTCTATATCTGGACCTTAGGTGTAGAAGGCCTGGGTGATGAACAGGATAAAATGGTTACCGTCGATGTTAATCCTAAATCAAAAAACTACGGTAAAGTTATTAATAGCCTATCAGTTGGTGGACGTAACGAGGCGCATCACTCTGATTTCACTGATGATCGTCAATACTTATGGGCTGGTGGACTTGATACAAATAAAATTTTTATTTTTGATGTTCACACAGATCCAGCCAAACCCACCTTACAAAAAACCATTACCGATTTTGTTGCAAAAAGTGGTGGTATAGTCGGACCGCATTCTACTTATGCTTTGCCAGGCAGAATCATCATTACCGGGTTATCCAATAATAAGGATCACGGCGGGCGGACTGCTCTGGTGGAATATACTAACGACGGAAACTATATTGCTACTCATTGGATGCCTACAGATGGTGATTTGCAAGGTGCAATTAAAACCGGCAAATATGCTGATGGTTATGGCTACGATGTGCGCGTATTACCCAATAGTAATGTTATGTTGACCTCTTCGTTTACTGGTTGGGGCAATTACATGATGGATTTTGGCAAAATGCTGACAGATCCAGAAGCGATGAAACGTTTTGGTAATACCGTTGTGCAATGGGATTTGCACACCAAGAAACCGAAAAAAATATTTGATATTCCAGGTGCCCCCCTAGAAATTCGATGTGCGTTGCAGACCGGTCATAATTACTGTTTTACGACAACAGCTTTAACATCAAAAATATGGTTGTTATATGAAGATAAAAAAGGCGAATGGCAGTCTAAAGAAGTTGCTGATATTGGCGAGCCTAGCAAAATCCCATTACCAGTTGACATTTCCATTCAAAGTAATGACAAAATGTTATGGGTAAATACTTTTATGGATGGTAAAACCCGTGCCTTTGATATTTCAGATCCATTTAAACCCCAACAAGTTTTTGAGCAAAAAATAGGTGCGCAAGTGAATATGGTATCTTCAAGTTGGGATGGTAAGCGCATTTACTTTACCTCATCATTACTGGCAAATTGGGATAAAAAAGGTAGCGATAACGAGCAGTTCTTTAAAGCCTATCAGTGGGATGGTAAAAAGTTAACGCAAGAATTTGCCATTGATTTTACTAAAGAAAAATTAGGTCGTGCTCATCAAATGCGCTTTGGGGCCTATTCGTTATATCCCAAAAAAGACGAAAAACCACTGCCAAAGTCTTAATTAAGAAACCCGAAAATTAAATCTCTAAGTGTAGTTATGTTAACAAGTAGCATAAAGAACAGATTTTTTTCGGGTTATCTCGTGAATTTATCGGTAGCGTTAAGTCATTTTCGCTACCGCTCATTATTTGGATTATTTATGTATGCCCTAAAACCGTTAACGCTACTTCTGGGTTTTTTGTTAGGCAGTATTTCTTTTCCAACACTCGCTACTAATAACAGTCAATCACTTAATCAGTCGGCATTAGCCCCTGGCTATGGTGCACTCACATTTACAGCACCTCTTCCAGGTACTTATCAACTACCTCCATTAGGTTTGGCTGCAGATGGTAAGGTCGTCAATACTGAAAATAAAAACATCATGTTGCATGATTTAATGGGCGATAAAATAATTCTATTAAGTTTTATTTACACCACCTGTAGTGATGTTAATGGCTGCCCATTAGCCACGATGGTCTTACATAAAATAAAATCTCGTTTACAAAAAGAACCGTCATTGTCTAAGTCATTAAGGTTGTTAACCTTAAGCTTTAATCCGGAACATGACTCACCGGATGTAATGCGTCATTATTCAGAAAAGTTAAAAGGTAGCGGAGTGGAATGGCAATTTTTGACAACCCTCTCTGAGCTCGAATTAGACCCGATCCTTCAGCATTATCCGCAAAACGTCCAAAAAGTTTATAATGCCCAAGGAGAGTTTACAGGTACGTTTTCACATAACTTACGTGTCTATTTAATTGACAAAAACAAACAAATTCGTAATATTTACAGTACCTCTTTTTTACACCCCGACACTTTAATTAGTGACATAAAAACACTCTTAGCCGAAGAGCAGTCTCTAAAAACCTCTGTGTTAACTATCCCGCCTGAATTAGCAATTAAAAATACGGATTTATATGCTGCGGGCGACAATAAAGAACATTATGAGCAAGAAAACTATCAAACTCGATCCATTCCTTTAACTGCCCGTAAAGGTAATGCAATCGATTTATTAGCAACTACTAAACAGCCACAAATAGGACTGCCGCGGGTGCCTATTCCAGCATACAACCTTTTATCGGCAGACAAAATAAGTTTGGGTCGTAAATTATTTTTTGATCGCCGCTTATCTTTCAATAACACGGTTTCTTGTGCCTTATGTCATATTCCGGAGCAAGGGTTTACAAGTAATGAGCTGGCGACCTCGATTGGTGTCGAAGGACGAAGTGTGCGTCGAAATGCTCCCACTATTTATAATGTCGCTTACGCTGAAAAATTGTTCCATGACGGACGTGAATACAAGCTTGAACAACAAGTCTGGGGGCCTTTATTAGCCCGTAATGAAATGGCAAATCCCTCAATCGGCCATGTGCTTGAGAAAATCAACAATAGCTTGGATTATAAAGGGCTGTTTGAAAGCGCCTTTCAACGTCCAGCCAGCATGGAAACCATCGGCATGGCTTTAGCCAGTTACGAGCGCACCCTTAATTCCGCTGATTCCCCGTTTGATCGATGGCACTTTCGTAAAGAACTAAATGCCATTAGCCCCGCGAGTCAACGTGGTTACCAATTGTTTATAGGTAAAGCAGCATGCTCTACCTGTCATGCTTTAACAGAGAACAACGCACTGTTTACCGATCAACTTCTACATAACACCGGGATCGGTTATCTTCAATCGATGTCGAAAACAGCGGAAACCATTAATATACAAATTGCTCCGGGTATTTTTACAAAAATGACAATGACTGATACTCAATCGGTTACGGAAACGAAAGCGAGTGATTTAGGGCAATATGAAATTACTCAAAATCCTGCGCACCGCTGGTCCTATAAAACACCCTCGCTTCGAAATATCGCCTTAACGGCTCCTTACATGCATAATGGCTCATTAGCACAATTACGAGATGTTGTGGATTTTTATAATAAAGGTGGAGTGATAAATGAAAATCTTGATCCTTTGATCAAGCCATTGCATTTAAACACTCAGGAACAAGATGATTTGGTGGCGTTTTTACAGGCATTGACCGGCAGTAATAGTCAGTCTTTGGTTGCAGACGCATTTGCTACGCCCATTGGTGATAGTAAATGATGAGCGTTATTAGAAATCTTTAATGCGAGAAGGTTGCTCTACGAATTCGTATCGAAGTTTATTAATTAAACGAAATTTTAAAAAAATTGCTGATGATTTCTTAACACTTTTACTGCCAAGTACCCAGAATTATAAGATACACGGAGTAGATAAGATTTGTTAATGCCAACCACCATATTGAGTCGTTGGATCGCCACGCCAGCCAGTTGATGTTCTGTTGGCATCGGGAACATGTACCATATCTTCCGCAGCACGAACCAGATTGGCACGCGTATAACCTCCCATTGATTTTGCTGCTTTAGCAATCGCTGTTGTTGAAGGATTGATATAATAGGTTGTAATCGTGTCATAAATAACCACGCTAACTAATTTGTCGTCGCTATTTTCAGAAGAAAATGTCAACAAAAGCGGTAAAATTGTATTGGCGGGAATTTTTACGCTGTAATTACTATTATCTACAGTTACTTGGCTAATAAGTCGACCATTCTCATCCGTTACTTCCACTGTGCCTGCTTTAATGATATTTTTGTCATTACTTATCACGCCCTCTAAAGTCGTTTCTTGTGCATATTTTTTTTCGACTGATTGACTTAACTTTACTGTTTTTTCATCTTTATCACAGCCAGTGATTGCAAAACTGCTTATGGTTGCCAACAGCAAAGATAATAAAATTTTATGCTTCATAATAATTCCTAATAACCAAAAATATGAAGGCAAATTATACGTCACAGAACAAAGCTTTCATTTTTTCTTTACAATTGTACAGTTGACTTTTCAAACGTTAAACAAACAAATCAACTTCTAACTAACGAGATTGTTTTTATGAATACTGAGTTTTGGATAGAAAACTGGAAAAAGAATAAAATCGGCTTTCATCAACAAAAAATTAACAGTCATCTTATTTCATTTTGGAAAAATTTAACGATTGCACCATCGAGCCATGTATTTGTGCCCTTATGTGGAAAAAGTTTAGATTTATTATGGTTAAGTGAGCAAGGACACAATGTTATTGGTATAGAAATCAGTGAGCTTGCGGTATTTGATTTTTTTGCCGAAAACAAATTAACTTACAGCACGCTTGAGAAAGACAATTTCTATCGCTGGGAAGCAGAGCAGTTGACAATTTGGCAGGGGGATTTTTTTAATCTGACGGCTAATCATCTTCAAGATGTCGAAGGTGTTTTTGATCGTGCTTCATTAGTTGCTTTGCCTATTGTGTTACGCGAAAAGTATGCGCGACATTTAAAACAAATTTTACCTGCTAAGGCCAAAATATTGCTGGTCACGTTTGAATATCAACAATCAGAAATGAACGGGCCACCTTTTTCAGTTCATGAATCTGAAGTCCATGAGCTTTATGCGGATCATTATCAAATTAAGCTATTGTTAAAAAAAGATGTTTTGACCGACTACCCTCAGTTTCAAAATATCGGAGTCAAGAATCTCCAAGAGAAAATTTATTTACTAGAACCTTATTACTGATATTACCCAAATGTTCATCACAATACAGGCTCTCGACAAATCTAATCTCCAAAATTTCTGAAAGCTTCTGGTTGTATTGTAGTGGTTCTGGGAGTAATCATGGTTAATCGTGTGTTAGCGATAAGTGGTACGGGGGCGATATGAATACCTTGATTATTCGCGTGTCAAAACATTAGTGCCAAGTTCAGTGGGACCACACTCATGTTATCTGATACAAACCATTCGTATGGGCGTCCGTAAAGACAGTTTCTCATCAAATGAATTCACTTTGCGTAAAGGTATTTCAGTCAAATGGATAATGAGTAGGAAGGCATTAAATGAATGGAATAAAACCATCGTGGTGCCTCAATATAAATAAAATTTGAGTTAGTACAGAGGAGCAGGCAATAGATTTCAAACCTTCCCAAAGTGACTTAGTTCTATAGATTTGCTGGATGGGAATGAATCCGGGAGCTTTCATAGTTATCGAAGATCATTTAGCAACTAAAAATGATCCAATAGCAAAGACTGAAAACATATCTACTTTTTGTTTTCAATGTCACTATCTTCCGGACAGCCGTAGTTTTTGGCTGTGTAAGACAAGATCAAGATGGCAACACTGAGTAGAGCAATAGCGACGGTTATGCTCAGCAGCAAATAAAGATGGAAGCTATCTGCTACTTTTTGAACATCAATAACTAAATGTCGTGATAATGCAGTAATAGCGATATAAATTAGAAATTGTACAGGCAAGCGGCGCGTTTTAAAATAAGTACCCACCATAGCGCCTAATTCGAGATAGATAAACAATAACAGTATCTCTTCCAGATTGGCGTGGCCTGTCTTCATCATTTCAATATAATCATGAATTGCCGACCAAACGATGGTCGCACCTATTCCAAATAGCGCGAGATAGTGAAAGCTATCGACCAATATATCGCCGAATTTGTGAATTAGAACAGTTTTATTTTGCATTGATATTAGTATTAATTAAATCTGGAACGCCTTTTCTGTTGCAATGCTGATTAATTTATCAACTTCATCAGCGGTAGTAGCCAATATTTCTGATTGAGTGGAGTATTCAGCAACACCGGTTGTCACTTCAACAGTTAAGCCTTTGGGTGTTTTTACGCGTTCTGAAATCGCATTTTTAACCCGAAGAGCTATTTCTTCTGCTTTTTTTAAGTGAGAACCCGGCATGGCAATAATAAATCCGTTTTCTTCCATTCTTGCAGCAAGATCAACGCCGACTCTAATATCTTCTTTGAAACAATCAACCACGTTTCGTAAGATGGCATCCATTTCAAAAGCCGCAATACTATTATTGGATTTAAAATCTTTTAAACTGATAAAAAGAACAGAAAAAGGAAAGCCGTTGCGTTTAGAGTTTTCAACTTTTTCCTTTAAACGACCAACCATTGTTTCTTTGGTCATTAATTGGGTTAACGGATCTAAAAAGACGTGTTCTTTATCCCATGTCTCCTGTGCTTCCAGTCTTAGCACGTTCATAATGCCTAATGAGCAGGCCAATAATAATCCAAGTATCCAAGTAAAATACCACATAGCAATCTCCTAATAGGCTGTATGATCGTTTTGATGAATGTGTTCCAGTGTTATTTTGCCGCGCAAAATCCGGAATACCCAAGTAGTATAAGTAATAACAATAGGTAAAAAAATCAGGGTAACCCAGAACATGATTTTTAAGGTAGCAAGACTGGAACTGGCGTCCCATATTGTTAAAGAGCTGTTCATAACAGAGCTCGAAGGTATCAGAAAAGGAAACATGGATACGCCGGCGGTTAAAATAACAGCAGCTAATGTTAATGAACTACTGATAAATGCCAAGCCAGGACGCTCAATTTTTGAAAGTAAAATGGTTGCAATGCCTGAAACAAAAGCCAGGCAGGGTATTGCCAATAACACAGGGCAATTATAATAATTGGCAAGCCATAATCCTGTTTGTTTGTTGACTATTTTTGCAAGTGGATTGGATTGTGCATTAGGTAAAACTTCAGAGCTAATATGGTAACCATCAATATTGGCAACCCATACACCAGCGAGAGCAAAAACGACGAGTGTTAAGGCTGAAAAAATAGTCACGGTTTTTTTACATCGTTTATTTATATCGCCCACCGTCTTGATTTGTAAAAAAACAGCACCATGCATAATGATCATCGACAAACTAACCACTCCTGCAGCTAGTGAGAAAGGGTTTAGTAAAGCCCAGAATGAACCCGTATAAAAAATACGCATATCGTTGTCAAAGTGAAATGGCACACCTTTTAACAAATTGCCAAAGGCCACGCCAAAAATTAACGCTGGAACAAGTCCCCCTACAAATAAGGCAATATCCCAGTTGCTACGCCATTGTTGACTGGGTAATTTACTGCGGTAATCAAAGCCTATCGGTCTTAAAAATAACGCAAACAAGGTTAATAATAAGGCGAAATAAAATCCTGAAAATGCCACGGAATAGGCGACTGGCCAAGCAGCGAATAAAGCGCCACCAGCGGTAACAAACCAAACCTGATTGCCTTCCCAAGTAGCGCCTACAGAGTTGATGATCACACGACGTTCGGTATCATTTTTGCCTAAAAAAGGTAGCAAGATGGCGACACCTAAATCAAAACCGCCGGTAATGGCAAAGCCTATTAGTAGTGCGCCTAATAGACCCCACCAGATCAAGCGCATGGTTTCATAATCAAAAATCATAATGCATCTCCTGTAGCTATTTCAAAATGGTAGCGACCCTTATGCAGGCTGCTGGGGCCTAATTTAATAAATTTAAGCATTAAGAACATTTCAATAACCAAAAATACGGTATATAAACTGATATAGCCAGCCAGACTTAGGTATAAATCCAGTTCGGTTAAGGATGAGGCGCTTAAAAAAGTAGGTAATATCTCGGCAATTGTCCAAGGTTGACGACCAAATTCAGCGACGAACCAACCCATTTCACATGCAATCCAGGGTAAGGGCATCATATAAAGACTGGCTCGTAATAACCAGTTTTGTCGGCATTTTCTAATTGAGCTGGCAATAACTGCAAAAACAAATATCCCCAGCATAATAAAGCCACAAACCACCATAATCCGAAAGGTCCAGAATAAGGGTACGACTCTGGGTAAGGAGCTTTTGGCGGCCATTTCTATTTGCTGATCAGTGGCATCAACAACTTTGTCTGTATAGCGCTTTAGTAACAGACCATAGCCTAGGTCTTGCTTGTAGAGGTTAAATTCAGCAATAGTCGCCTCATTCTTGTTGCCCGCTCTTAATGATTGTAGTGCTGTGTAAGCTTTTATACCCTCACGTACACGTAAACGATTTTTTTCTAGAATCTCAGATAATCCGGTAATTGGAGTATCAATAGAGCGTGTTCCAATCAAGCCCAATACCCAAGGAATTTTTACAGCATAACGGGTTTCCATCGTTTCCTGATCAGGGATGCCTATAAGAGTAAATGAGGCCGGTGGGGGTTCAGTGTGCCATTCGGCTTCAATAGCCGCAAGCTTGGCTTTTTGTACTTCGCCATCGGTATAGCCACTTTCATCACCCAAGACTATGACGGAAAGAACGGCGGCCAAGCCAAAGCCGGCGGCAATGGTATAAGAGCGTTGTGCAAAAGCGGCATCACGCCCTTTCAGCATGTAATAAGCGCTGATGCCCAGAACAAAAGCAGAGGCAGTGGTGTAACCGGCGGCAACAGTATGGACAAACTTAACTTGGGCAGAAGGGTTAAATAATAACGAACCAAAGCTTGAAAGCTCCATACGCATCGTTTCAAAATTAAAATCCGCCCCCACCGGATTTTGCATCCAACCGTTAGCGATTAAAATCCATAAGGCAGATAAATTGGTTCCTAAGGCAACCAACCACGTTACCAGCAAATGTGAACCTTTACCCATTTTATCCCAGCCAAAGAAAAACAGACCGACAAAGGTAGATTCCAGAAAAAATGCCATCAAGCCTTCAATGGCTAGCGGTGCTCCAAAAATATCACCGACATAATGTGAAAAATAAGACCAGTTCATGCCGAATTGAAATTCCATCGTTAAGCCGGTGGTGACGCCTAATGCAAAATTTATTCCGAATAATTTCCCCCAGAACTGGGTCATATCCTTGTATATTTCCTTACCGGTCATGACGTAGGTCGATTCCATAATCGCCAGTAAAAACGATAAGCCTAATGTTAACGGAACAAACAGAAAATGATATAAGGATGTTGCAGCAAACTGCCAGCGTGATAAATCAACCATGGATTCTGAAATCATGAGTTCCCCTATGGAGTTTGAGCCCTGTTAAGCAGGGCTTAAAATAAATTGCATTGTGAACAAATTAAACCAATGCACCTTGCAAACAAACAAGACTTGTTTAAGGAAGAAAACTTTATCTCTTAAAGGTTATGCAGTCTAATAATTGCCCTTGTATGGTAAGGGTATTGTATGGTATTGTCTATTAGTATTTATTAATATTCTAGCTGTTTGATCATTTATTTAGCGGATTAGGTTTTGTTGTTTGTTATTGCTGAATGTAACTATTCAAATAGTTTTTTTATAGTATTTACAGTTATCTAAAGGTAATTGTGAGAACACAAACAGTAAAATTATAACTAATAATGAGGAGAGTATTATGGCTCGTATTGTAATCTTAGGTGCAGGTATTGGCGGCGTACCGATGGCTTATGAAATGAAAGAAACAGTAGGGAAAAATCATGAGGTTATTGTGATTTCTGATAGCCCTACTTTTCATTTTGTGCCATCAAATCCATGGGTTCCACCTGGTTGGCGTAAACCGGAAGACTTAAAGATTGAATTAGCACCGGTGATGAAAAAGAAAGGGATAGAATTTATTCAAAAAGCGGCGGCAAAAATTGATCCGGTTAATAATCAGGTTTTGCTGGATGATGATTCAGCGGTTGCTTACGATTTTTTAATTATTGCGACCGGTCCACGCTTGGCCTTTGATGAAATTCCTGGTTTAGGGCCTGATGGTTATACTTCATCGGTTTGTCATGTCGATCATGCCGCTGTTGCTGCACAAGATTGGGATAAGTTTATGGAAAATCCTGGTCCGATTGTAATTGGTGCTGTGCAGGGTGCTTCTTGTTATGGCCCGGCTTATGAATATTTGATGATTCTTGAAACTGAATTACGTAACAGAAAGATTCGCGATAAAGTACCGATGACTTTTGTTACTGCTGAACCTTATATTGGTCATTTGGGTTTAGGTGGTGTTGGCGATACCAAAGGTCTGATGGAAAGTGCCTTACGTGATAAATCCATTAAATGGATTACTAATGCCAAAGTCGACAAAGTTGAGCCGGGTATCATGTTTGTGACTGAAGTTGATGACGATGGGGTCGACAAGAAAAAACATGAACTGCCTTTCAAGCACTCAATGATGTTGCCGGCTTTTACCGGCATTGATGCGGTTCGTCATGTGGATGTTGAGGGATTGGTTAATCCGCGTGGTTTTGTTTTGGTGGATGATCATCAGCGTAATAGAACCTTTAAAAATATTTACTCAATTGGTGTTTGTATTGCTATTCCACCGGTTGAAAAGACGCCAGTACCTGTTGGAGCACCAAAAACAGGTTATATGATTGAGTCTATGGTAAGTACTACCGCGCATAATATTGGCGAAGAATTGGCAGGTAAGGAACCCACACATGTAGCCACCTGGAATGCTTTATGTCTGGCTGATTTTGGCGATTCCGGAGTCGCTTTCTTGGCTATGCCACAAATCCCACCGCGAAATACAACTTGGTCAGCGCAGGGTAAATGGGTGCATTTGGCTAAAATTGGCTTCGAAAAATATTTTATGCGTAAAATTCGTAAAGGGATTAGTGAGCCTTATTATGAAAAACTAATGCTTAAGTTCATGGGTGTGGTTCGGATAAAAGGTGAATAAGATGACTATTGATAGAATAGTGTTTGCCGTTGCGGGCAGTTTTATTTTAATCAGTTTGTTGTTGGCACATTATCATTCAGAATTGTGGTTATGGTTTACGGCTTTTGTCGGTGCTAATTTGTTGCAATCTGCATTTACCGGTTTTTGTCCGATGACAATAATACTGAAAAAAATGGGTTTTAAATCGGGTTGTGCTTTCTGATTATAGATTTAGGTTGGGTTACGTTATTGCCAAGCGATAGCGTAATTCAACATTTAAAGCTTCGTTGTAACGGGTTATGGCCATTGCCTAACGCAACCTACATGACTGCATGGAAAGAATATGGTTAAAACTTTTAAAAACAGTATGTTGTCGCTTAGTTTGTTGTCAGTACTTATGCTGGCGAGCTTTTTGGTCACAGCAGAAACAGTTGATAAAAATGCTGGCAATAAAGTGGTGACGGAACAATCAAGCAGTCAATCTTATACGCTAGATCAAGCCATTGATTATGCACTTGCCAACAATCCTGACTTGCAAGTTGCTACAGAACGGATTAATGAGGCTGATGCGCAATTAGGTATTGCATTGTCTGCATTTTATCCACAAATCTCTGCAAGAGTGGGTTATGAGCAGTCCAATAATCCTGCTCAAGTTTTTTCGATGATTGTCGCTCAAAGAGCTTTTGAGCCGAGTAATATCGATACCATTAATAACCCAGGCTATAGAGGCAATTTTCGTCCAGAAATTATAGGTAAGCTGTCACTATTTCGGGGCGGACAGGATTATTATAATAGCAAAGCAGCTGAGTTGGGCATTGATGCCGCAGAATTTGAACGATCAACGGTTCGTAATGCTTTGATTGAAGCGGTTACTGCTTCTTATTATGCGTATTTGGCAGCGACAGAAGCGCAAATAGTTGCACAAGAATCTATTAGTTCAGTGACTAGTGAGCTGAGTCAAACAAAAGCACAATACGAAGCCGGAACTGCACTTAAGTCTGATGTGCTTTCACTTGACGTGAAGTTAGCTGAGGCTCAAGATGCAGAAATAAGAGCCACTAATGGTATCGAAATATCTAAAGCCAGTATCGCTAATCTTCTAGGCTTGCCAAATTCCCAAGCCTTTACTATTGCTTCATCGTTTAATCAATTAATGAAGCCTAAGTTAACGGCATCGTTTAAAGATTTTCTTGAACTTGCCATGGCTCAGCGACCAGAAGTTAAAGCCGCTGCCAATCAGGTAGAAATTAGTTTACGTAAGTTAAGAAGTGAACAAGGTGCTTATTTGCCCAAAGCCGATGCCTTTGTCAGTTATGGACAAAACAGCCAGTCCCCTGGTTTTTCTAGTGCCAACGATAATCTTACCGCGGGTGTTAGTGTAGAAATGGAACTATTTTCAGGATTTAATACCAAGCAACGCGTTAATTTGGCAGAACGAAAAGCTGCAGAAGCTCGAGAAACGGAACGAAAAATAAAATTGGGTGTTGAGCAAGAAGTGAAAACGGCTTTTTTAAAACTGCAAGAAGCCTTGGCACGCATGCATGTGACTGAAACTGCGGTACTGTCAGCTGACGAAGCCTTAAGGCTGGTTAATGAGGAAAGGCGTGCTGAAATTGTTACGGTTACCCGTTATATTGAATCGGAAGTCGCCAGAAATAAAGCCAGATCAAACACTGTTGCGGCGCATTACGATGCACTGAGCGCTGAGGCAGCCTTAAAAAAAGCTGTGGGCGACTGGAAATAAAGGAAATCTTATGTCACAACCTGAACAAAAAAACATGAATAAAATGATTGCTATTGCTGGAGCTGTTTTGGCGTTGATCCTGTTATTACTTTATATGCAAGGGACTTTTGTCAGTAAAATATCCCCCGGATCAAGTCCATTGCTTAGTGAGTCGACGCTATCAAAAGCTGAGACGACATTGGTTGAAAAAAAGCGCGTTGATGATGATTTTACGTGGCCGGGTACTGTGAAATCAAGAATCGTTGCCAATATAGCGCCTAAAATGACGGCCAGAATTGTCGAGATTAAAGTTAATGCCAGCGATAAAGTTAAAAAAGGTGATGTGATTGCCCGACTGGATGAGCGAGAAGTTAGAGCTCAGGAACATGTGGCTCTTGCTGCTCTTGCTGGCGCTAATGCACAAGCGATTCGCGCCAAAGCAGATGAACAACGTACGCTTGGTTTGTATAGCAAAGAAGCGGCAACACGTGAAAGTCTTGATGCCGTTGTAGCACGCGCAAAAGAGGCGCATGCCAGTGTGGGTCAGGCAAGCAGTACGGTGGCTGAAATCAGATCGCATTTAGCGGATACCTTATTATTAGCCCCTTTTGATGGGGTTGTTGTTAAGCGACTTAAAGAACCTGGGGATATGGGCTTGCCTGGCGTACCGGTAGTGACTATACAAATACCTCAAGGATTAAGGCTTGAAGCTGATGTACCGACGACTTGTGCGGGTCGATACACGCCTGGTATGGATGTGACAGTGCATATTGATGCGCTGGGGAAGACAGTAGCCGCCAAAATTGACGAGATCAGTCCGGATGTTGATTCGCAAACCCGAACTCAGCTTATTAAAGTAGCTCTCCCTGTCATTGCAGGTTTGCAGCCAGGCTATTTTGGCTGGTTGGAACAATCTTGTGATCAGCATGAAGCGTTATTGATTCCTGCTAGTGCTGTGCAACATATTGGCCAACTCGAAGTGGTTCAGGTAGTATCAGAGGGTAGGCAGCTAATGCGCCACATTAGAACAGCAAAGCGTTTTGGTGATCAGCTTGAGGTTATTTCCGGTTTAAATGTCGGTGAAGTCGTTGTCAGTAATTTACAGCAGGTAAAGTAATGGACGATCTGCAAAATCAAAGCCCTAAACGTGGTTTAACGACAAAGATTGTCAAAATTTTTACTACTTCTCAGCTGTCCATTTTATTTCTGATTATTTCTCTATTGGCAGGGGCGGCAGCACTTATTCTAACGCCTCGAGAAGAAGATCCCCAGATTGTTGTCCCAGTGATGGATGTATTGATTGAATATCCGGGTGCTTCCAGCGAAGAAGTTGAGAAACTCGTTTCTACTCCATTGGAGGGGTTGCTTAAACAAATTGAAGGGGTGGAATATGTGTATTCCATCTCTAAACCAGGTTCTGCCATGGTTACTGTCCGTTATTTTGTAGGACAAGATTTTGAAGATAGCTTGGTTAAAACCTGGGACAGGCTGATGTCCAATCAGAACCTTATTCCATCCGGAGTAACGCATTGGAAAGTAAGTCCTGTTGAAATTGATAATGTACCTATTGTATTACTGACACTATCGGCACAAAATAAGGCCTATGATTCAATGGCGTTACGACGTATAGCTGACGAATTGATTGTTTCTCTTAGAAGTGTTGGCGATGTGGGTAAAAGTTGGGTGGTGGGTGGTGATCAACGGCAGGTATCCATTTATGCCAACCCGTCAAGCTTGGTCGCGCATGGTGTTACCTTGATTGAAATTACACAGGCACTGGCTAATGCCAATGTTAATCTGCAAGCGGGTAGTTTTGAGCGAAATAACCGTGAGATTTTGCTGGAAGCCGGTCCCCATTTTAGTTCTTCAACAGAAGTGGGCGCGACTGTTTTAAAAAGTGTCGCGGGTCGTCCAGTTTATCTTCGGGATGTGGCGCGTATTGAAGATGGTCCTGCTGATGTTGATCATTATACGCGTATTGGTTTTGGTCCTGCGGTCGATGAAATGCCTACTATTGGTAAAGCCACGGGTAACCAGCCGTTAGTCGGTCAAGAACGCCAGATGGTGACTATTGCTGTTGCCAAGCGTAAAGGCAGTAATGCGGTGAATGTTGCTGAAGCGGTTATTGCAACAGCAGAAAAATTGCATGGTACGTTGATTCCCGAAGCTGTTTTGTTAACGATTACTCGTGATTATGGTGAAACTGCCAATCATAAAGTCAATGAACTGGTTAAACATTTAAGTTTTGCTATTGTCATTATCGTGGTGCTGCTTGCATTTTCTCTGGGTTTAAAAGAGTCTTTTATTGTGTCTATCGCGGTACCTATGACCTTGGCACTCACGTTATTAATGGACTATCTCTCCGGGTACACCATTAATCGAGTTACCTTGTTTGCCTTGATTTTGTCGTTGGGTTTATTGGTGGATGATCCGATAGTTGATGTGGAAAATATCCACAGGCATTATAAATTACGGAAAGAATCGCCTTTGGAAGCCTTGTTGACAGCGGTTGATGAAGTTAGGCCGCCAACTATTTTAGCGACGTTTACAGTCATTGTGTCATTTCTACCGATGTTTTTTATCACAGGTATGATGGGACCCTACATGGCGCCGATGGCTTTTAATGTGCCTATAGCCATGATCGTCTCTTTAATTGTGGCTTTTACCGTTACTCCTTGGGCTAGTTTTAAATTATTGCAAACGGAATATCACAAGCATAGTGACGAAGCACCTGAAGAGCTTAAGGAAACATTTATATACAAGGCTTATCGAGCGGCATTAGGTCCCTTGTTGGCAACTTCAGGGCGTGCCAAATTATTTTTACTCATTGTGTTAATAGCTTTTATAGGTTCAACGATGCTGGCGATTACTCGCGCCGTTCCGCTTAAATTGTTGCCGTTTGATAATAAAAACGAATTGCAAATCATGATTGATATGCCACGCGATGCAACGCTTGAGCAAACTGATGAGGTCGCGCGTGCTTTGGGTAGTTATTTGGCTACGGTCAATGAAGTCACTGATTATCAGACTTATACCGGGTTGGCTGCGCCGATGGATTTTAATGGCATGGTTCGTCACTATTACTTACGCAGTGGTGGTAATGTGGGCGAAGTCAGAATTAACTTATTACCTAAAGATAAGCGTGAGCAGCAATCGCACGAAATTGCCTTACGTATTCGACCTGATATAGAAAAAATTGGTAAGAAGTATCATGCTAACCTTAAAATTGTTGAAATTCCACCAGGCCCCCCCGTGCTTTCAGACTTAGTGGCTGAAGTTTATGGCCCGGCTGAAGCCAGTATAGACAATCTAATAGCGGTGTCTAAACGTGTTAGAGCGGATATGGAAAAAACAGAAGGCGTAGTTGATGTTGATGACTTTTCTGAGGTTCAGCATGACAAAGTGCATTTTGAGTTAAATCGTGAAAAAGCAGCGCTATCGGGCGTCAGTGTCGCGCAAGTCTCAGAAACATTACAAATTGCCACGGGTGGTAAGTCAGTAGGCATCGTTCATTTGGACAATGAACGTCAGCCACTGGAAATTAATCTGCAATTACCACGTGCGCTTCGTTCCACCGTGCCTGATTTATTGGCATTACGGGTAAGAACCGGACAAGGTGATTTGATACCGTTAAGTGAAATTGGCACTGCTACCTTGGAAACTGAAGACCAGCCTATTTTCCATAAAAACTTGCAGCGGGTGAATTATGTTGTAGGGAGTATGGCCGGTCGTAGTCCGGTAGAAGCGGTTTTTGATTTGAAGGATGTCTTAGCTGAGCGTCCTTTACCGCAAGGGTATTCTGCAGAACTCGCCGGTGAGGGGGAATGGAAAATTACCGTCGATGTTTTTCGTGATCTTGGGCTCGCATTTGCGGCGGCATTGGTGATGATTTATGTGTTATTGGTCGGGCAAACCGGATCATTGACTGTGCCACTGGTTATGATGATTGCCATTCCGCTAACTGTAATCGGTATTATGCCTGGCTTTTGGCTGCTTAATTTATTTGCTACGCCGATTGCAGGTTACCCCAACCCCATATATTTTACAGCGACCGCCATGATAGGCATGATTGCGCTGGCAGGAATTGTTGTGCGTAATTCTATTATCCTGATCGATTTTATTGAACGTATTCGTGCTCGTGCCGATGTGTCGCTTGCCGATGCCTTGATTGAAGCAGGTGCGATTCGCTTGCGCCCCATATTTCTGACGGCTGGAGCTGCTATGTTCGGTGCGTTTGTGATTATTCTTGATCCGATATTTTCAGGGTTGGCTTGGAGTTTTATTTTTGGGATTTTTGCTTCGACATTATTTTCATTATTGGTGATTCCTACGGTTTATTTTTTGATTAATAAAGATAAATTAGTTGACTAAGAGGGTGTTAAAAAAATGTGCTGCCAATATTAGATATGAATCGTACTATTGCTAACATTATCATCGACATAATTGCCGCATTTCTTCTTCTAGGGATGATTGCGACGGGCTATTTACTGCGTTATCCATTACCACCCGGCAGTAATAAAAGTTTAAGTTTGTGGGGTTTCACCCGTCACCAGTGGGGTGATGTCCATTTTTGGATTAGTCTGGGGCTTTTGTTGATACTAGTTATTCATTTAGTATTACATTGGAATTGGATAGTAACGGTCATAGGTAAGCGTTGTCACTTGATAAAAACCGAACACCCTTCACTAATTCGCACGGGTATTTTATCAGGTGGAATAGTCATCTTTATGCTGACGCTGTTTACATGGGCGGCTCAAACAAGTGTTATAGAAATAGCCAGGCCAATGCGAGGCAATCATTTTGGACAGACCCATCAGGCTAACGAATCTTCAGAAATAACACAGGCCCCAATCAGTATTAATCAAACAAATGTCGAATTTTGGAAAGATATCTATCCCATATTTGAACACAATTGCTTGTCATGTCATGGTCCACAAAAACAGTTCGCCAATTTTCGTATAGATCGTCGTGAAGATTTTTTCGGAAGTAATGGAAGGACGTTGCTAATTTTACCGAAACAAAGTGCAATTAGCCCTTTAATCGCAATTGTTTCCGGAACAAGAAAGGATATGTCTATGGCTGAGATACACAAACTTTCTGATCAAGATATCCTTAAACTAAGAAAATGGATAGATTTAGGTGCCGAGTGGCCTGTAAAAATGGATGCAGAGAAATAGCTATAATAAACGGTATCCGTAAAACTTAATTTTTAGACACCTTTTTCTTGAGGACTAGATTATGCCCACTAACCAATTTGTTATCAGCAATCCTAAAGCATCAATTACCAAGCTTCCGGAACAGGGAATGAAAAAAAATGATTTTATTGATGATTTCAAACAATATTACGTGCATTTACTAGGTAGGGATGAAAACTGTCGCTCACCTTATTATGCTGGTGAAGCCTTGTCGCAAGCTATTCGTGATCGTTTAATGGAGCGTTGGAAAGCTACTCATCAAGTCTATAAAAGTCATAATTGCAGACGTGGCTATTATTTGTCGATGGAATTTCTGATGGGCAGAACTTTAAGTAATGCCATGCTTAATCTTGGTATCACTGATACGGTAACCCTTGCTATGTATGAGCTGGGTATTGATATTGAGGAGTTGATTAGTAGTGAGTTGGACGCAGGTTTAGGTAATGGTGGCTTGGGTCGCCTTGCTGCTTGTTTTATTGATAGTTGTGCCACACTTCAACTGCCTGTTATTGGCTATGGCTTGCGTTATGAATATGGCATGTTTACTCAGATCATTATTAACGGTGAACAGGTTGAAAAGCCTGACCATTGGTTACGTCATGGCAATGTCTGGGAAATTGAGAGATTAGAATATTCGCATTGCATTAAATTTGGCGGACATACTGAAATTAAAACTGATGAAAATGGCACGCAACGCTATTGTTGGCTATCTTCAAATAATGTATTGGCTGTTCCTTTTGATACGCCTATCCCCGGTTATCAGAATGGCACTGTAAATTCTCTAAGGCTTTGGAAGGCGGTAGCCACAGAAGAGTTTAATCTTGATGAGTTTAATGCTGGCGATTATGCCGAAGCCGTCGCAGCAAAAATTAAGGCAGAAAATATTACTATGGTGTTGTATCCCAATGATGTCAATGAGAATGGTAAAGAGCTCCGGTTACGGCAACAATACTTTTTGGCTTCCGCCAGTTTGCAGGACGTTATTGCTCATTGGATAGGTGTTCATGGGAGAAATTTTAGTGAGTTTGCCGAGAAAAGTTGTTTTCAATTAAACGATACCCATCCCAGTATTGCCATTGCAGAGCTTATGCGCTTGCTTATAGATATTAATGGCTTGACTTGGCATGAGGCATGGGCAATTACCAAAAGCACTATGGCTTATACCAATCACACTTTATTACCAGAAGCCTTGGAAAAATGGCCTGTTAAATTGATGCAACGGTTGCTCCCAAGATTGATGGATATTATTTTTGATATTAATGCCCATTTTATGGCTGAGGTTTCCGCACACTGGCCTGGAGATACTGAACGCTTACGCAGGATGTCAATTATAGAAGAAGGTGAGGAGCAATTGGTAAGGATGGCTTATCTGGCTATCGTCGGTAGTTTTTCTGTAAATGGGGTGGCTAAACTGCATTCAAAGCTGTTGCAGCAAGGGTTGTTTAGAGATTTTTATGCTTTATGGCCACAAAAATTTAATAATAAAACCAATGGGGTAACGCCAAGGCGCTGGTTGGCGGCCTGTAATCCCGAGTTGGCAGGCCTAATATCTGAAACAATAGGTGATCTCTGGGTCACTGACTTGTCACAATTAAAAAAGTTGGTGCCTTACGCAGACGATGCAGAGTTCAGGCAACATTGGCGAACAATTAAGCAAACAGCAAAACAGCGCTTGATAGATTATAAAAGGCACAAATTCGACATGGAGCTTCATTTAAATGTTGATGCTATATTCGACGTTCAGGTAAAGCGTATTCATGAATATAAACGTCAAGTGTTAAATGTTTTGCACGTTATCTATCTTTATAATGAAATTAAAAAAGGCAATGGAGATTCACGGGTGCCAAGGTGCGTATTAATTGGAGGTAAAGCAGCACCCGGGTATCATATGGCCAAGAAAATTATTAGGTTAATTAATAATGTTTCCCAAGTCATCAACACTGATCCTGATATGGTCAATAAATTAACTTTGTTGTTTTTGCCGGATTATCGTGTTTCAGCGATGGAGAAAATATGCCCTGGTGCTGATTTATCGGAGCAAATTTCCACAGCCGGTAAAGAGGCTTCGGGTACTGGCAACATGAAACTAATGATGAATGGAGCCATAACCATTGGAACGCTGGATGGGGCAAATATTGAAATTCGTGAAGAAGTGGGTGACGAAAATTTTTTTCTGTTTGGTTTGACAGAGCAGCAAGTTGAAGAGCGACGAGGTCACTATGATCCTCTGGGTATTATTTCTCAAGATAAGGAGTTACAGGAAGTTATGCATCTTTTGGAGGCTGGGTGCTTTAATCAATTTGAACCAGGGCTATTTGATGACTTGATTAATTCCATAAAAAGCACTTATGACCCTTGGATGACTATTGCCGATTTTCGTAGTTATATTGACGCCCAAAAACGTGTAGAAGATGCCTATCGAGATCATGATCATTGGACAAAAATGAGTATCTTAAATTGTGCAAACAGTGGGAAATTTTCAACTGATAGAACGATTAGTGAATACAATCGGGATATTTGGAAATTAACACCGCAACCGATAATAGATAACTAAGCTTTCAATGAATATATTTCTGCGATATCAGTAAGATAGGCTGATATCGCAGAGTTTCACTATTGTCTTAAGTCTTTAATAACGCGCACAACTTCATTATCATTGGTTATTTTTTCTATACTAAAGCCCAATTTTTTTAGCAGTGATAACATGGGTTTGTTAACGATTAATACTTCACCTTCAAAAAATAACATACCTTTGGATTTGGCTGTTTGCATTAAGGTTGTCATGAGTTTTGAACCTATCCCCATGCAGTGGCTATCATCAGCGACCACAAGTGCAAACTCTACCGAATTGCCATCCGGATTCATCAGGTATCGACCAACTCCCAGTTCACGAATCATGTTGGCATCTTCAGTGACGGCAACAAAAGCCATCTCACGATCATAATCTATTTGTGTGAAACGAACTATCATTTCCGGAGTTAATTCCTGTAGCGATTGCATAAACCGGAAATACTTTGTGCGTTCTGATAACCGATTGTGAAAATCTTTTTCCAAGGTAGCATCTTCTGGACGGATTGGCCGAATTGTAATATTAGTACCGTTGGCTAATTGAAAGGATTGGCTTAATTGGTAAGGGTAGGGGTGAATTGCCATATGCGAGTATGGTGTCAACGGATTGGTAAGTTGTGCTTTGATGCGGGCATCAACTGCCATTGCCCCCCGTTCATCGACAATCAGTGGATTGATATCGAGTTCTAAGATTTCTGGCAGCTCACTGACCATGGTTGATATATTCAGTAAAACATCAATCAGGGATTGTTTATTGGCGGGTGGTAATTGACGGAATGCCTTTAAATATTTGGCCGCTTTGGTTTTTGCAATCATTTGCTCAACCATATAAGCGTTAAGTGGTGGCAGGGCTACAGCATTATCTTTTAAGATTTCCACCATAGTGCCACCCAAGCCAAAGCTAATGGCGGGGCCAAACACCGGATCTCTAACTACACCAATCATTAGTTCCCGACCATTAGGACTTTTGAACATGGGTTCAACGGTCATGCCAACTTCATTTATTTCCGGGTGATTACGTTTAATGGCGGCTTCCATTTCTAAATATTCCCGAGAAATATCCTGAACACTGTTAATGTTAAGTCTAACGCCACCTATATCAGATTTGTGACTAAATTCGGCCATGTTAACTTTTAAAACCACTGGAAATTTTAATGTTTCAGCGGCAATCATGGCATCTTTCACACTGGATACCTTGATGGTTTGAGTGACTGGAATATGGAAGGCAGTCAGAATAGCTTTAGATTCCTGAGCGGTTAAAACCTGACGGCCTTCTGAAAGTACGCGCTCAATAATTAAACGGGAGCCTTGAACATCTGGTTTTGCAAGTTCATCGCTAGGTGAGGGAATTTGTTTTAGAAGAATTTGATTTTGGGCATATTTGGCTAAAAATGAAAAGGCATCAACAGCCACTTCAGGCGTACTAAAGTGTGCAACTTTACTATTGGCAAACAACTCACGACCTTCCTGAACCTTTGCACCCCCAGTCCATGAAGCCAAGACTGGTTTTTTGCTGGCTTTAGCACCTTCAATAATACTTATTGCAACTTGCGTGGGGTTAGTCATTGCCTGAGGAGTCAAAATAACCAGTACACCATCTACATTTTTATCGTTAAGACAAATATCCAACGCTTTTTGGTAACGATCAGATGTAGCATCACCCAGAATATCAATGGGATTGGCATGAGACCAATGAACGGGGAGTGCTTTATTTAGTGCTTCAATACTGGATGGGCTTAGTTCCGCCATAGTTATACCTACATCTTCGGCACGGTCCGTGCTCATTACACCAGGGCCACCTGCATTGGTAATAATAGCGAGGTGATCTTTTTTGACGACATAATTGTTTGCTAAAACCCGGGCAGCGGAGAATAACTCGGTAATGCTATAAACTCTAACCACACCTGCTCGGGCTATGGCAGCATCAAAGACATTATCGCCACCGACCATGGCCCCCGTGTGAGACATGGCGGCTTTGCAGCCAGCTTCATGTCGACCTGATTTGATTAGAATAACCGGTTTTAAACGTGCCGCCGCTTTAAGTCCACTTAAAAAGCGACGCGCGTCTCTTATACCTTCTACATACATCAAGATGCCGGTTGTTTTGCTGTCTGTTGCCAGATAATCCAATACTTCTCCAAAATCAATGTCAGCTGCACCGCCCATCGATACGACAGTTGAAAAACCAATATCTTGCAATTTGGCCCAATCTAAAATAGCTGTACAAACGGCACCTGATTGGGATAAAAGAGCCAAACTACCATCTTTAACGGTACCATCACCAAAAGTAGCATTCAGTTGTCCGCTTGGACGAATAACACCCAAACAGTTTGGACCAATAATGCGAATACTATAATGGTGTGCGATATCAAGTACTTCTTGTTGCAGTCGTTTCCCTTCTGAGCCTAATTCACCAAAGCCGGCGGTAATGATAATGACCGAGGTAACGCCCTTTTCACCACATTGGCGAATAATATCGGGTACAGTAGGGGCTGGGGTAGCAACAACAACGAGATCCAAATCTTCAGGAACAGTATTTAAGTCGGGATAAGCTTTTAAACCCAATAATTGATCACGTTTGTTGTTGACTGGGTAAAGGCCGCCTTGAAATCCTGCTTCCTGCATATTGAGTAAAAGTCGATAGCCAACGCTATCTTCGCGCTCTGAAGCACCAACAATGGCAACTGATTTAGGTGTAAAAAAGCGGTTTAAGTAATGAGGTCCCATTGATGCTCCGTTGTGAGAAAAATAACGTTGTGTAAATTTAAATACGAAACTTGGTGGATGTTTTACATCCATCTTTTATCTTTTGCTCTGATTTGGAAACTCAGCAAATCCTAGGTTTTATTGTGTAGCTTATTTAATAATAATATAAATTTTAGCTCAAAGTTTACTTATGAAAATGCTCAACCGGACATTTGTTTTGTCTTAAGCTAATAATTGGCCAATTTGAAGCGATGGCAAATTCAGTAAGTTTTTCATCTGGGTCAACTGCAACAGGGTTGTCCACTAATTTAAGTAACGGTAGGTCGTTATGTGAGTCGCTATAAAACCAACTACCTTGCATGGTTTCATTAGAGCTTTTTAACCATTCTTCTAATAATTTCACTTTACCTTCCTGAAAACAAGGAATGCCATTAAAGCCACCAGTATATTTGCCGTCTATGAATTCAGGCGTTGTTGCTAATAAATGTTCAATATCATACAAGTTAACGATAGGCTCGGTAACAAAGCGGTTGGTTGCCGTGATAACCAATAAAGTATCACCTCTGTCTTTGTGCTTGGTAATTAGGTCTTGAGCAGGTTTTAATAATATCGGAGTGATAATGTCGCTTACAAATTTTGCGCGCCACTGATAAAGCTGTTCTGGATCGTTATTGGCTAGCGGTCGTAGGGAAAAACTTAAAAATTCTATAATATCCAGTGTGCCTTGTTTGTAATCATTATAGAACTTGATATTAGCACTTTCGTAAATATCTTTATCAACTACCCCTTGGTCAACAAGAAATTGTCCCCACAAGTAATCGCTATCATCAGCTATCAGGGTATTATCTAAATCAAATATCGCTAAACTCACGTTAAACCTATATTAAGTAATTAAAAGGGTTGTACACTCTGGTGTCTGGGGTTTTTTTGTGGAACAATGGACTCATTATAAACAACTTGACCTACATTGTAATTTTACCAGTTAGCAAGATTAAGATATAGGTCGGTTAAAAGACACAGGTTTTAACATGATAGACTCTAAAGGATACCGACCAAATGTCGGGATCATCCTTTGCAATGACGAGGGTCGTGTGTTTTGGGCGAAACGAATGGGCGTTAATGCATGGCAATTTCCGCAAGGCGGAATTAATGACGACGAAGACCCTGAAGCAGCGATGTATCGAGAGTTGTGGGAAGAAACAGGATTGCAACAGCAGCATGTTGAGCTGCTGGGGCGAACACGGTATTGGTTAAGGTATCAATTACCTGAGAGATATATACGCAAAAGCTCAATGCCTTTATGTATAGGGCAAAAGCAAATCTGGTATATGTTACGTTTGATCACCCAAGATTCGATGGTGCGTTTTGATCATTGTCCTAAGCCAGAATTTGATAGCTGGCGTTGGGTTGATTATTGGGAGCCGCTTAATGACGTAGTTTATTTCAAACGCAAGGTTTATCAAAAAGCCATGACTGAGTTAGGTGCTATTCTGGCAATTGATTCTGTGCCTGTTAATGCGTCTGGTTTTCTGAAAAAAGAGATTAAGCCTCGTCACATAAAAGTTCCTCGTTCAAAATAATATCTTGTTTTTTAAAAAAAAGTCGATCAGCTATTAATAGCTTGTCGTTTTAAAGACGACGTTAAATTTGATTACATTGCGTGCGATCAAGTATGTGGAAAATGGAAATGTAATAGCCATTCATAATTTAAGGCGTTTAGCGCATATTAAAATTCGTTAATGTGAATAAGTGCAATATTTATATAAATATAACTTAATACCTACAGCCATTTGTTTTTTTTAAAAAAACGAAGTAAAAATACGGACACGCTAATAAAAAAAATCCATATTGCAGGATAACCCCATCGCCATTTTAATTCCGGCATATATTCGAAGTTCATGCCGTAAACGCCAGCAACAAAAGTTAAGGGGATAAATATAGAGGCAAATACGGTAAGTACCTTCATTGTTTCATTCATTTTGTTGCTGACGCTGGATAAGTATATGTCTAGCATTCCGGCTATCAAATCTCTGTAAGATTCAATCGCTTCAATAATGCGAATGGCGTGATCATAGATATCGCTAAAATAACGTTTTGTCTTCTCTTTTAATAGAGGTGACTCGCTACGATGAATGGCGGCGAGTAATTCTCTTAAGGGTGAGACTGATCTACGAAAAAAAATTAACTCTCTCTTGATTTTCTGGATAATTGCCAGGGTTTCTGAGGAGGGCTCAGATAATAGTTTATCTTCAACGGATTCGATAAGTTCATCAAAGCTATCTTGTAGAGCAAAATACTCGTCAACAACGGTGTCCATGATTATATAGGCTAAATAATCACTTCCCAAGTTCCTTACTTGGCTCTTATCATTATCAAGACGATTTAAGACCGGATCAAACAATTTGTCAGGCTGTTCCATAAAGGTAAAAACAAAGTTATTTAGTACCAACAAACTTATTTGTTCATAGTCGACATTTAAGGTGTTGGGTTTCATGGAGATGGCTTTTATTACAATGTATAAGTAATCGTTAAATTCTTCAAATTTAGGTCGCTGATGGGTGTTAAGAATATCTTCTAGTACCAAAGGATGTATGTCAAAAAACTGACCTATTGCTTCAATAATAGATACATCTTTTAACCCGTCAATGATGACCCAAGTGATGGTGTCCGTCTGTTTGTAGGGAAGCAATTCTTCAATTGATTTGACAGTATGTTTGTTTAAGATGGATTTGTTGTAATTCACCACATAAATTTTGTGTTCATGTGGATGTGCTTCGCCAACATGTACAAGTGAACCAGGTGGTAAGCCAGATTTTTCAGAAGCAAAGCTTAACGATTCAGACATCAGTTATCCTTTAATGTAATGGTCTGTATAGGGAAATTGATGGGTTGTTTGGATAAGGCGCCTGCCTGTTCCATGACTAGTTTAGGTACAAGGTAGCCGGGCAGGATATTTTGCATTTGCTGGATTAGCGCTATTGCTGTTGTTTCCGGTACGTCAAAATGACCTGTCCCTGTCGCTTTATCCATCAGATGTAGATAATAAGGAATGATACCCAAGCTGAAAAGCTGCTCACTTAATTCGCAAAGCACAGTAGCATCATCATTGACGCCCTTTAATAATACTGATTGGTTGAATAAGGTAATGCCTTTATTTTGCAATAAGGTAAAGCCTGCAATAACGCGAGTATTAATTTCATTGGCATGGTTACAGTGTACGACCAGCACAATTTGTTTGGCACTTTTAGTTAATGAGTTGATGAATTCGTTGGTTATTCTGGCAGGTAAAACAATAGGTAAGCGCGAGTGAATTCTAATGCGCTTTAAATGTTTGATAGCGCTTAATTGCTGGATTAGTTTTTCCAATCTTTCGTCATTTAGTAACAAGGGATCGCCACCACTTAAAATAACTTCTGAGATATCATGGTTATCATTAATGTATTGGATGGCTGCATTTTCATGTTGTTTACCCAGTTGAAGATCTGAATAAGGAAAATTGCGGCGAAAGCAATATCGGCAATTAATTGCACAACTGCCTGTATTTATTAATAAAACACGACCTTGATATTTGTGTAAAACACCTATTTGAGTGGCAGAGGAAAGATCGCCTACTGGATCGTTACTAAATCCGGGGTATATATTCAGTTCATCTTTAATCGGCATTACTTGCCGTAATAAAGGGTCGTTTGGGTTATTTTTTTGCATGCTAGCGGCAAAGCTTAAAGGTACTCGTAAGGAGAAGTTTTTGGCAGCTGCTTCAGATACAGGTAAATCCTTAATAGATAAGTGCAGATAATGACATAAGTCTTCAATATTATTAAAAGCATCGGCAAGTTGTTGTTGCCAATTTTTAGTAAAGTGCAGAGTTTCGTTAAGTTGTTCGGGCATGAAAGTGGTTATTTAAAGTTTCTATCGATTGTTGCGTCCATTATAATGGTTAAGTTTTATATTGTTTGTCATCTTGAGGATAAAATGGCCATTTACAGTACCAATGAATTTAAATCAGGGTTAAAAGTCATGTTGGATAATGATCCCTGTGCAATTATCGAAAATGAATTTGTAAAGCCAGGTAAGGGCCAAGCCTTTAATCGGGTAAAAATCAGAAACCTTAAAACTGGCCGAGTGATAGAAAGAACTTTTAAATCAGGCGATTCTCTTGAAGGGGCTGATGTGGTGGATGTTGTCATGCAATATCTTTATAGTGATGGTGAATTTAGACATTTTATGGTGCCAGATACTTTTGAGCAGTATCAATGCGAAGAAAAAACGGTCGGTGATGCCAGTAAATGGTTGAAAGATCAGGATTCATGTACGGTTACTCTATGGAATGATGCGACTTTATCTGTAACACCTGCTAATTTTGTTGAGCTTGCAATAGTTGAAACTGATCCTGGTGTGCGAGGTGATACTTCAGGTGGAGGTGGTAAACCAGCCAGTTTAGAGACTGGTGCAGTAGTAAGGGTGCCCTTATTTGTACAGCAGGGGGAAATTATTAAAGTTGATACCCGTACTGGGGAATATATTTCGCGCGTTAAAGAATAGTGTCTAAAGAGTGGCAGCCAACGTGTACTTCAGATGTTTTGCGCTTAAGGGCTCAGCTATATAACAAGATAAGAGATTTTTTTTCAGAAAGAGCGGTGCTTGAAGTAGAAACGCCGCTACTGGGTTCTGGTTGCGGAACGGATCCACAGTTGGATTTTTTTAATACTTATTATTGTACGCCGCCATTACAGCACAAACTGTTTCTTCAAACATCACCCGAATTTGCCATGAAGCGATTACTGGCATCGGGTAGTGGCTCTATTTATCAGATATGTAAAGCTTTCAGAAATGGTGAGTCAGGGCGTTTTCACAATCCTGAGTTTACCCTCTTGGAATGGTATCGTGTTGGCTTTACACTGCCCGAATTAATGGATGAAATTGCTGAATTAATGTTTCTTTTGTTTAAGGATTATATTGCCTTAAATGATCCTCAGAGATTTAGCTATCAAGAGATATTTCAACACTATACCGGCTTAAATGCTTTGGAATTTTCTTATAAGAAATACAGTGATTACGCGCAATCAAACAATGTTGCTGATGCGGTAACTATTTGCGGATACGATCATGGTTTATGGCTGGATTTTATTTTCAGTCATAATATTCAACCCAATTTGGGACAAAATGCTGTTTCTATGATTTTTGGTTATCCAGCCTGCCAGTCGTCATTGGCTCGTATCAATAAAGATAATTCAAAAATTACAGACCGTGTTGAAGTTTTTATAAATGGAGTTGAATTAGGCAATGGTTATTATGAATTAACTGATGCAAAAGAGCAGAGCAAACGATTTGATGAGGAAATTGCTTTCAGGCGCCAAATAAAGCGCCCTGTTACTGTTAAAGACAAGCATCTTATTGCTGCTCTTGAACAAGGCTTGCCAGAATGTTCAGGTATGGCTATTGGCTTGGATCGAATACTAATGCTTATGACAGGCAGTTCCATTATTGATGAAGTCCTTAACTTTCCGATACATAGGGCTTAATACAGTTTAATATTTACTGTGTTATAATTTGCCGGTTTTTAAATGACCAGACCATGATGTTTTATTTTTAGCCGCCTAAATGAAATCAAATATTTTTTCTTACTTTTTATTACTGGGTCTGCTTGTATCTCATGGTGTCAAAAGTGACGAAGAATTCGTTGTTAGGGATATTCAAGTAAAAGGCTTGCAACGCATTTCTTTGGGAACGGTATATAACTATCTCCCTGTTAATGTAGGGGAAAAGTTTTCATTAGACAACGTTGCACCAGCCATTAAGGCTTTATTTAAAACAGGTTTTTTTAAAGATGTGTCGTTGGAAAGGGAAGGCTCAACACTGATTGTTAATGTAGTAGAGCGTCCATCCATTGCAAAAATTGTCTTTGAAGGTAATAAAGATCTCAGTAAGGATGATCTGACAAAAGCGTTGGATAAAATAGGTCTTGCTGAAGGAAAAATATTTGATCGGCAGATTTTGGATAAGGTTGAGCAAGAATTAACACGTCAATATCTAAGTCACGGAAAATATGGTTTAAAGATTAAAATAGATGTGTCTAATTTAACCCGTAATCGGGTAGGCATACATATTAAAATATCTGAGGGGAGAGTTACCAAGATCAAGCAAATTAATATTGTTGGAAACAATTCTTTTGATGATAAAGTTTTGTTGGGCAAGTTAGAGTTAAATACCTCTAATTTATTGTCCTTCTATACTAAAGATGATCAGTATTCCAAGCAAAAGTTATCGGCGGACTTGGAGACTTTACGATCTTACTATCTTGATCGTGGCTATATTAATTTTTCGGTTGAGTCCACTCAGGTAGCGATAACGCCTGATAAAAAAGATATTTATGTGACAGTTAATGTTAAAGAAGGTGATATTTACAAATTATCTAAAGTAAAGCTTGCAGGTAATTTGGTGGTAACGCCTGATGAATTGATTAAGTTGGTCAGCGTGGGGCCTGGTGAGATATTTTCCAGAAAAAGTGCGACTGAAACTTCAAAAGCCATTCAGGATCGCTTGGGAGACGAAGGCTACGCTTTTGCTAACGTTAATATGGTGCCTGAAATAAACGAGGCACTAAAAACGGTTGAAATGGCTTTTTTTGTTGATCCGGGTAAACGAGTTTATGTTCACCGTATTAACATGAGTGGTAACAGTAAAACCCGTGATGAAGTTCTGCGTCGAGAAATGCGTCAAATGGAAGCAAGTTGGGCTTCAAGTTCTAAAATTGAACGATCAAAAACCCGTCTCGAGCGATTGGGTTATTTTGAAACTGTTAATGTAGAAACGCCGCCTGTTGTAGGAACCGCAGATCAGATAGATGTTAATTACACTGTGGTAGAAAAAGCCTCGGGTAACTTGTCAGCTGGCGTTGGTTTCTCTCAGGTTCAAGGTATCGTTTTAAATGCCAACATTTCACAGGATAATGTTTTTGGCTCGGGTAAGCGAGTTAATCTTGCCTTTAATAACAGTACTTATATTACCAATTACCAATTTGGCTTTTATAACCCTTATTTTACTGTGGATGGTATTAGTCAGGGTTATAATATTGGTTATGCAAAGCGAAATGCTGGTTCGATAAATATTGCCAATTATTCGACTAATATTGCTAATGCGGGCATTAATTTTGGAATTCCCTTGAATGAATTTGATCAGATCCGTTTTGATACGGATGTAAAACACACAGAATTAAGTGTTGGATCTTATGCATCTCATCAAATTAAACAATTCCTTAGAGATCAAGGATCTACCTTTTTGACGTTTGGACAGGCCATAAGCTGGACTCACGACACACTCAATCGGGCGATATTCCCCAATAAAGGCGGCCAGCAGCGGTTATCCGGATTAGTGATGATTCCAGGAAGTGACCTTGAGTACTACAAAGTCGGTTACAAGCATCAGCATTACTTCCCTTTGGCTAAAGATTTAACCTTTAAGTTAAATGGTGAGGTTGCCTATGGGGGTAGTTACGGCAGTACGAGTGGTGGCTTGCCATTTTTTGAAAACTATTTTATGGGTGGAACCGGTTCTGTGCGTGGATTTAGAAATAATACCCTTGGTCCTAGGGATTCAAATGGATACCCGATTGGTGGTTCCAGTAAAATTGTGGGTAATGCCGAGTTGTTTTTTCCGGTACCCTTTTTCGCAGAAACAAAGTCACTAAGATTGGGAACATTTTTTGACGCAGGCGCCCTTAACGACAGCTTGTCAGTCAATGGTATGAAATATTCTGCAGGTGTTTCTGGCGAGTGGTTGTCACCCTTTGGTGCCTTGTCAGTCAGTGCTGCGTACCCATTGAATTCTGGAACATATACTTTTGATACATACAATCCTATTCTCTACCCAGCACATATTGACATCACTAAAAATGATCAAACACAGTTCTTTCAATTTAACTTCGGTCAGAATTTCTAACAGAACTTATTTTAGATTATAAGACTTATTTCATATAATCGAATAGAATATACAAAATTTTACTTACTTTTATTTAACTTTAACCCGAGATCGATTTTACAATGAAAAAGAAAATTGCATTATTTTTAGGACTATTGTTTGTTGCGAATATCAGTTACGCTGATTTAAAGCTTGGCTTTGTTAATATTCCAGCTGTACTTGAAAAAGCACCTCAAGCAGAACAAGCTAAAAAACGTTTGGAACAAAAGTTTTCTCCCAGAGACAAGCAATTAGTGGCTCAAGGTAAGGAAATCCAAGCTATGGAAGAAAAAATGACTAAAGATGCTTCCATTATGAGCGACTCTGAGAAAGCTAATCTTGAGAGAGATATTAACAATAAAAAAAGAGATGCCAAAAGATCACAACAAGAATTTAGTGAAGACTTTAATGCAAGTCGTAACGAAGAGTTAGGTAAATTGCAACGTCGCATTGTAGAAGCGGTTCGCGCAATAGCAAAAGATGATGGTTATGACTTATTACTAACTGATGGTGTTATTTATGCTAAAGACCAGTTTGATATAACTGCTCAAGTTCAAACCAAACTGTCTAAAATGCCCGACTAATTGATATATTATTAATTAAGCGTACCTATTACCCACTTCAAACATTAAGCACTCTAAAGTATGTCTATCACATTAGATATTTTACAAATACAAGCATTTTTGCCACATCGATACCCTTTTTTATTGGTTGACAAAGTGATTGAGTGCGAACCTGGAATTAGGTTGTTGGGAGTGAAAAATGTCACTTATAACGAACCTTTTTTTCAGGGGCATTTTCCACAAAAACCGATTATGCCTGGCGTACTCATTTTGGAGGCTTTGGCCCAAACAACGGGTCTATTGGCTTCTGAAACAGCCGGTGATGAATTGGCAGGGATGATTTATTATCTGGTCGGTATTGATAAGGCCAAATTTAAAAGACCCGTTGTGCCAGGTGATCAATTGATGTTAGAAGCAAGGTTTGTTAAAAGCAAACGTAATATTTGGGCGTTTGAATGTCGTGCAGAAGTTGACGGCGAGTTCGTCGCAAGTGCTGAGATTAGATGTGCAGCTGTGGTAGATTGATTTTGATTGATCAAACAGCCATTATTGATAAAAATGCTCAAGTAGCCAATGACGTTTCGATTGGTCCTTTCTCTGTGATCGGTCCGGATGTATCGATTGGTTCCGGTACTGTTATTGGTTCTCATGTTGTTATTAAGGGGCCGACTAGTATTGGTAAAGAAAATAGAATTTATCAATTCACCTCAATTGGCGAGGACCCCCAAGATAAAAAATATGCTTCAGAGATTACGCGACTTGAAATTGGTGATAGAAACACTATCCGGGAATTCACCTCTATGCATAGAGGTACACAGCAAGATAGTTGTCTTACCAAGATAGGTAATGATAATCTATTTATGGCGTACACGCATGTAGCCCACGATTGTATTATTGGAGATAATGTTATTATGGCTAATGGAGCTTCGTTGGCTGGCCATGTTCATCTTAATAGTAATGCTATTCTCGGTGGTTTTACTTTGGTTCACCAGTTTACTCAGGTAGGTCAGTACAGTTTTGCTGCTATGGGTAGTGCTATAACCCAAGATATTCCTCCTTTTATTATGGTTGGTGGTAAACCAACCAGACCTCATGGTATAAACTCAGTGGGTATGGAACGCAACGGCATATCAGTAGAAGATATTCGCTTGATTAGAAATGCCTATAAAATAATTTACAAGATGAATTTACGATTGGAAGATGCCATAGAAAAAATGGAAGAGATGGCTAGTGATAGTAAGCAATTGTCTGACATGATCAGTTTTTTGCGTAATGTTAGTAGAGGAATATTGCGTTAAAATCGTCATAAATTCAATTTCACTTAAGATCTTCTTAGTTGAAGCAGTAAATAAGTCTATAAGACAGTGTAACTATGAATGATGCCTTTATCGTCAAAACAAATCCATTTTTTTTCTTTGCTGGTGTTGATGAGGCCGGCCGAGGTCCCCTCGCTGGTCCGGTAGTTGCGGCGGCTGTTATTCTTGATCCAAAACGTCATATTGAGGGTTTAGCCGACTCCAAAATACTGAGTGAATCTAAGCGTGTCAGTCTTGCCCTGACTATTAAAACAGACGCTTTATGTTGGTCAGTTGGGATCGCCAGTGTTGAAGAAATCGACGAACTCAATATTCTACAGGCTACTTTATTGGCCATGCAGCGTGCGATTAATAGTTTGGCAATTCAACCAGATGAAGCTTTGATAGACGGCAATTGTATTCCAAAATTGTTAATGCCTGCTAAAGCAATCGTGAAGGGTGACAGTAAAGTCAAAGTTATCAGTGCGGCTTCTATCGTCGCAAAAGTTGAGCGTGACAAAATCATGGTTGATTATCATAAACAGTATCCTGATTACTCTTTTCATTTACACAAAGGCTATGGAACTAAACAGCATTTAAACGAGATTGGAAAATTTGGTTTTTTAACAATACACAGGAAAACATTCAATCCCTTTAGAACCCTAATACTTCAGCAAAACGCTAGTTTTTAAAGTCTGAGTGGCTCTTCATCCATTAAAGCAACCTGTTCGCGCAATTCAATAATACGATCTTGCCAATAACGAACGGTATTGAACCAGGGGAATGCCATAGGAAATGCAGGATCATCCCAGCGTCTGGCAATCCAGGCGGAATAATGGATTAAACGTAAGGTACGCAGAGCTTCTAATAGGTACAGTTCGCCCGGATTAAAGTCGTAAAACGTTTGGTAACCAGTCAATAGATAGTTGAGTTGTAAAGTCATTTCATCACGGTCCCCTGAAAGTAACATCCAGAGGTCTTGTATTGCTGGTCCCATTCGGCTGTCATCAAAATCAACAAAATGTGGGCCGTCATCGGTCCATAAAATATTGCCCGGATAACAGTCACCGTGGAGTCGTAGGTTTTTTATGCTGCCTGCACGATCAAAACAGCGCCTTACTGAATCAAGTGCAAGATCAATAATGGCGCTATAGGCATTCAGAAGATCTAAAGGTATAAAGCCATTTTTCAACAAGTAACTGCTCGGTTCATTGCCAAAGTTAGTAATAGTAAGGGTAGGTCTCTCTTTAAAGTTTTTTAATGAACTTACGGCGTGGATTCGACCGATAAAACGTCCCATCCATTCAAGTTTTTCACGACCTTCAATCTCCGGTACCCGCCCACCTTGTTTCGGAAAGACGGAAAATCGAAAGCCGTCGAGTTCATTTAGGGTTTTGTTATCTTTAAATTGTAATGGGGGTACCACCGGTATTTCATTATCTGCAAGCTCTTTAATAAAAGAATGCTCTTCGAGGATGGCTTTCGTTGTCCAGCGGTTGGGTCTGTAGAATTTTGTTACAACGGGCGTTGAGTTCTCGATACCAATTTGGTAAACACGATTTTCATAACTGTTTAGCGCAAGTAGGCGCCCATCACCAGGCAATTCAACGCTATCCATAGCTTTCAAGATGATATCAGGTGTTAGTGCTGAAAAAGGCATTAGTTGAGTGTTCATGATGATATTGTAACCTCGAATACTCATTAAAGTTAGATTGAATAATTAATGCGTTACAAAGAAACATTTTATCTACGAAAAACACGAAAAAAATAATATCTGGGGTTGTTAGAAAAATTACTTATTGTTTGACTAAAGTCACCCGAAAAATAACGACTTAGTTCATATGGTTAAACGCTCTTAGTTAACCGTGGTTTTGATATGTCAGTTAATTTATCGATGTGTAGCGTAAAACCCCGCCGGCATTGATAGGGGCATAAAGCGTTTTGCTACCCTGAGCGATGGCACAGTCTATAACCCGCTCAATAGCTTCAAAGGCAAGGCGGAAAAGCTTGCCAAGTTTCAACGACAGTTGAAAAACAAAAAGAAATTCTCAAACAATTGGAAAAAGGTAAAAGTAAACATAACAACATGTCATGAAGAGATAGCCAATGCCCGTAAAGACTATCTTCACAAAGTATCAACTGAAGTCTGCGATAACCAAGCGATGATATTGGTTGAAGACTTGAAGACTTGAAGACTTGAAGACTTGAAGATAAAGAATATGAGCAAGTCAGCAAAAGGCACACTCGATAAGCCCGGCAAGAAAGTGGATCAAAAGTCTGGATTGAACAAAGCAATAGTAGACCAAGGCTGGTCGATGTTCTTTCAGATGTTAGCGTACAAACAAGACTGGAACGGTGGCATGGTGCTAAAAGTTGCGCCACATCACACCAGTCAGCAATGCCCGGCTTGTCACCATAGC
>JAPLRP010000089.1 GCA_026399095.1 Methylococcales bacterium
AATGACGCACAGCAGATTCATATTCTACGTGTGAGGTTGCAATCGTGATACCACGTGCTCTTTCTTCAGGTGCATTATCAATCTGATCAAATGCCTTGACTGCACCACCGTGCAATTTAGCCATTACAGTTGTTAAAGCTGCAGTTAGTGTTGTTTTGCCGTGGTCAACGTGACCGATTGTGCCTACGTTTACGTGTGGCTTACTACGTGAAAATTTTTCTTTGGCCATGAGTTAATACCTATATATATTTCAATTTTTATGAAGATTTCTTAATGATTACTTCTGCTATATGAGCTGGAGTTTCATTATATTTTTCAAACTGCATACTGTATGTAGCTCGCCCCTGAGTTCGCGAACGCAAATCAGTTGCATAACCAAACATTTCCGACAACGGCACTTCGCAGCTAACTATTTTACCTGACGGAGTATCATGCATACCCTGAATAATGCCTCGACGTCTGTTAATATCTCCAACAACGTCTCCCATATATTCTTCTGGAGTTGCAACTTCAACTTTCATTATTGGTTCCAGTAAAACTGGATTTGCGATTCTTGCGCCTTCTCTGAAACACATTGAACCAGCAATTTTGAAAGCCATTTCACTCGAATCTACATCGTGATATGATCCATCGAATATAGAAACCTTTACATCTAGAATGGGATATCCCGCCAAAACACCACATTTAAGCTGTTCTTGCACTCCTTTATCAACTGCTGGAATAAATTCTTTTGGAACAACTCCACCAACGATTTCATTGACAAATTCATAACCAGCCCCAATTTCTTGCGGCTCAATTCGCAACCAGACATGACCATACTGACCCTTGCCACCAGACTGCCTTATGAATTTACCCTCATGTTCAACTGATTTTCGTATTGTTTCCCGATAAGCTACTTGTGGCGCACCAACGTTAGCATCAACATTAAACTCCCTTTTCATTCGATCAACTATAATCTCCAGATGCAACTCACCCATACCAGAAATTATGACTTGACCTGATTCTTGGTCAGTATGCACACGAAAAGACGGATCTTCTTGTGCCAATTTACCAAGTGCAACACCCATCTTATCTTCGTCTGCTTTAGTTTTTGGTTCAACTGCAACAGATATAACCGGATCAGGAAACTGCATGCGTTCCAAAACGATAACAGAATTGATATCACATAAAGTATCGCCAGTAGTTACATCTTTTAAGCCTATCGCCGCAGCAATATCACCTGCATAGACTTCTTTAACTTCTTCTCTGCTATTCGCATGCATCTGAACAATTCGACCTACTCGCTCTTTTTTCTTTTTAACAGCGTTATAAATGGTATCGCCAGAGCTTAAAACTCCTGAGTAAACCCTAAAAAATGTTAAAGTTCCAACAAATGGATCAGTTGCAATCTTAAAAGCTAAAGCCGCAAAAGGCGCCTCATCTGAAGCGGCACGAGACGCTTCGATTGTATCATTGTCAATTAATCCTTTAATTGAATCTACATCATTAGGTGCTGGCATATACTCGATAATTGCGTCAAGCATAGCCTGAACACCCTTATTTTTAAATGCTGAACCACAAAATGCAGGCACTAGTAAGTTTGCTAAAACTTGCGTTCTTATACCAAACTTTATTTCATCATTGGTCAAATATCCATCCAATAGGTATTTTTCCATTAAAGCTTCATTAGCTTCTGCAGCAGCTTCAATCATAGATTCTCTCCACTTTACAGAGAGATCTAACATTTTATCAGGTATATCTTTTTCTACGAATGTCATTCCGAGATTTACATCATCCCAATAAATGGCTTTCATTTTTATTAAATCGATGACGCCACAAAATGTATCCTCAGAACCAATTGGCAATTGCATTGGCACCGGATTTGCACCTAACTTAACTGAAATCTCTTTAATTACTCTTAGAAAGTCAGCGCCAGTTCTATCCATTTTATTGACGAACACCAAGCGAGGAACTCTATATTTATCTGCTTGCCGCCAAACTGTTTCAGACTGGGGCTCAACGCCGCCTACAGCGCAAAAAACTGCACAGGCCCCATCTAAAACCCTGAGTGATCTCTCAACTTCAATAGTGAAATCAACATGCCCAGGCGTATCAATTATGTTTATACGATGCAATGGAAACTGCTTGTCCATTCCACTCCAAAAACAAGTAGTTGCCGCTGAGGTTATGGTGATCCCCCGCTCTTGCTCTTGAACCATCCAATCCATCGTAGCAGATCCATCATGAACCTCACCAATCTTGTGAGATACACCTGTATAGTATAGAATCCTTTCTGTCGTTGTTGTTTTACCAGCATCAATGTGCGCCATGATACCGATATTTCTATAACGATCTATCTGGGTTTTACGCACTATTTATGTCAGCTTAAATAAAGGGACAAATTACCAACGGTAATGTGAAAAAGCTTTATTTGCTTCAGCCATTCTATGGGTATCTTCGCGTTTCTTAGCAGCAGAACCTCTACTTTCAAAAGCATCCATTAACTCACCAGCTAATTTAGAAGACATATTTCTTTCGTTTCTTTTACGAGACGCATCAATTAACCAACGCATGGCCAAAGCCATTCTACGTGACGGACGAACCTCAACAGGAACTTGATAGGTAGCACCACCAACTCTTCGAGATTTAACTTCAACTCTCGGCTGAACATTTTCCAATGCTTTGGAAAGTACATCTAATGGCTCATTGTGACCCTTGCTCTCAATTACATCTAAAGCACCATAAACGATACCTTCAGCGATTGATTTTTTGCCACTTTCCATGATCATATTCATAAACTTGGTCAGCATTATACTTCCGAACCGGGGATCTGGAATAATTTCTCTTTTTGTAGCAACTCTTCTTCTAGACATTTCTCACCAACTCAATTTTTAACTTTTAGGGCGTTTAGTTCCATATTTGGAGCGACCGCACTTTCTATTATTCACACCAGAGGCATCTAAACTACCACGAACTACGTGATACCTTACACCAGGCAAATCCTTTACACGACCACCTCTGATTAAAACCACAGAATGTTCTTGAAGATTATGACCCTCACCACCAATGTAGCTGCTAACTTCAGAGCCGTTAGTTAATCTAACTCTAGCTACTTTACGTAATGCTGAGTTAGGCTTCTTAGGAGTTGTAGTATATACACGAGTACATACACCCCTTCGCTGCGGACAAGCTTCTAATGCCGGAACGTTGCTTTTTTCTACTCTTTTCGCACGTGGCTTTCGAACTAATTGGTTGATCGTGGCCATATCTTTGTTTACTCCGATATACAATTTAACTGTCAGATTAAAAATTAATCAACTGCCGCAACGACTTATGATTAATACACATTTCGACCTGACCTAAGCACATTGGCTTATGTGAGCAGAACATAATACTTGTTATTGCTCACTAGGTCAAGTTCAATTTCCTAAATATATTTACAGCTTATTTAATCATTTAATGCTTGCTTAAGAGCCTCTTCGACGTCTCCCGCATCAACAACAACTGATACATCACTCTCTACTACCTGATTATGTGACATACGTGTTTTTCTATTTTCATGATAAGCAAGGCCAGTACCCGCAGGAATCAATCTTCCTACAATAACATTCTCTTTTAAGCCTTGAAGGCCATCACTTAATCCACGAACTGCTGCGTCAGTTAGTACACGCGTTGTTTCTTGGAAAGAAGCCGCTGAAATAAATGACTCAGTTGCCAATGACGCTTTTGTAATACCTAACAATATTGACTCGTAACTAGCAGGTATTTTTCCTTCAGATTCAATTTTGTCGTTTTCGACCCTCATTGCAGCTCTTTCTACCTGCTCGCCTTTCACGAAACCTGTATCACCAGATGCTGTGATTTCAACTTTTCTTAGCATTTGCCGAATGATTGCCTCAATGTGCTTATCATTAATTTTCACACCCTGTAGGCGATAAACATCTTGAATCTCTTTAACCAGATAATTAGCTAATTCCTCAATACCTCTCAATCTGAGAATATCATGAGGTGTTAATTCACCCTCTGCAATGGTCTCTCCCTTTTCAACATATTCACCTTCAAAGACGGTGATATGTCGCCATTTTGGAATCAAGGTTTCAACTTGCTCACCAGTTGCGTCAGTAATAATTACTCTTTGCTTACCTTTAGTCTCTTTACCAAAAGATATCGTACCGCTTGTTTCCGCAAGAATCGCAGGGTCTTTTGTTTTACGTGCCTCAAATAAATCGGCTACACGTGGCAAACCACCCGTGATATCTCTTGTTTTACTTGATTCTTGTGGAATCCTGGCCAAAACATCACCAACTTTAACTTCCCCACCATCTTTGATGCCAGCAATAGCACCTGCGGGCAGGAAATACTGGGCTGGTATTTCAGTACCGGGCAAATAAATTGTATTACCTTCACTATCAGATAACTTAACCATAGGACGCAATTCTTTACCTGCAGAACCCCGTTGTTTTGGATCAGTTACGACCAACGAACTTAAACCAGTCACTTCATCAGATTGCTTTTGTACAGTAACGCCATCAATAAAATCTTTAAGTTCAACAATCCCTTCTACTTCGGTTATAACTGGATGAGTAAATGGGTCCCAAGTAACAATAATGTCACCTGCGTTAATTCGTGAACCTTCCTGAACTGAAAGCACTGCACCATAAGGAATCTTATATCGTTCTCTCTCACGACCATAATCATCAACCACACCAACTTCACCTGATCTAGAAACCGCAACCAGTTTGCCTTCACGGTTAATAACTGATTTCAAATTATTTAGTCGAACTGTACCAGATGACTTGACCTGTACATTACTAATTGCAACCGACCTTGATGCAGCTCCGCCAATATGGAATGTACGCATCGTTAACTGCGTACCTGGCTCACCTATTGATTGTGCTGCAATTACACCAACTGCTTCACCAATATTGACAAGATGACCACGACCTAAATCACGACCATAACAAGCAGCGCAAACGCCGTGTCTGTTCTCACACGTGATGATAGACCGCACTAATACCTGATCAATACTATGCTCTTCAAGAATTGAAACCCAATGCTCGTCAAGCAAGGTTTTCGCAGGAACAATAATAGTTTCGCCGGCCGCATCCATTATGTCATTAACTGCAACTCGACCTAGTACACGCTCAGATAATGGCTCAACTACATCACCACCTTCGATAATAGGGGTCATAATTAACCCGTTAACAGTGCCGCAATCGTTACCAGTTATTACCAAATCTTGAGCCACATCAACCAATCTACGTGTTAAATATCCTGAGTTAGCTGTTTTTAATGCTGTATCGGCTAAGCCTTTACGAGCACCATGTGTTGAAATAAAGTACTGAAGTACGTCAAGACCCTCCCTAAAGTTAGCAGTAATAGGCGTTTCGATAATGGAACCATCTGGTTTAGCCATTAACCCACGCATACCTGCCAACTGCCTAATCTGCGCTGCTGATCCTCTCGCACCCGACTCGGCCATCATGAAGATTGAGTTAAATGATTTTTGTTTTACAGTATTGCCTTGAGCATCAACAACTGACTCTTCACCTAATCCGTCCATCATAACTTTAGCTACTTGATCATTTGCATGAGACCAAATATCTACAACCTTGTTATACCGCTCACCATCAGTGACTAATCCAGAGGCATACTGACTTTGAATTTCATTCACTTCTCTATCAGCAGCTTTAATAATATCTACTTTTTTAGCAGGGATAGCCATATCCTCAATACCAAAAGATACGCCTGAAATAGTGGCGTACCTGAAACCTAAGTACATCAACTGATCCGCTAATATTACCGTATCCTTGTTTCCAAGGTGCCTATAACTATAATTAATTAGTCTTGATATGTTCTTTTTAGTCATATCACAATTAACCACTTCATATGGCATACGATCAGGAACTACTTCCCAAATCAGGGCACGACCGACTGTTGTTTCTACCCTATGGGTTTTGTCTTCGGTATCGCCAAGTTCGTTAACTATTTTTTCAGTGATACGTAGTTGTATTTTTGATTGTAGCTCTACAGATTTAGCTAATAATGCTTTGTGAATTTCACCCACACTTCCAAAAATACTACCATCTCCTTTGGCATTAATTTTTTCTCGACTAATATAATAAAGACCTAATACAACGTCTTGCGATGGATTAATTACTGGCTCACCATTCGCAGGTGACAATATATTATTTGTTGCCATCATCAAAGTGCGAGCTTCCAGCTGCGCTTCTATTGACAACGGAATATGAACTGCCATTTGATCGCCATCAAAATCCGCATTAAATGCACTACATACTAACGGATGCAGTTGTATTGCCTTACCTTCGATTAAGGTAGGCTCAAACGCTTGAATACCCAATCTATGTAATGTTGGTGCACGGTTCAATAAGATCGGATGCTCACGAATTACTTCCTCAAGTATATCCCAGACTTCCGGACCTTCTCTTTCAACCATCTTTTTTGCAGCTTTGATAGTTGTAGCTAGACCGCGAAATTGTAATTTACTAAATATAAAAGGCTTGAACAACTCCAATGCCATTTTTTTAGGCAAACCACATTGATGCAACCTTAAAGTAGGCCCGACAACAATTACAGAACGTCCTGAATAATCAACACGCTTACCTAATAAATTCTGCCTGAAACGACCTTGTTTTCCTTTGATCATGTCGGCAAGCGATTTTAAAGGACGTCTATTGGTTCCTGTTATTGCTCTTCCACGACGACCATTATCCAACAACGCATCTACAGATTCTTGTAACATCCGTTTTTCATTACGAACAATAATGTCTGGAGCGTTTAGATCCAACAAACGGTTCAAACGGTTATTTCTGTTAATTACTCTACGATATAAATCATTTAAATCAGATGTTGCAAAACGACCACCATCTAAAGGAACTAATGGACGCAATTCTGGAGGCAAAACCGGAAGAACTTTTAGAATCATCCATTCTGGACGATTCTTAGAACTCATCAACGCATCCATAACTTTTAAGCGCTTCGAGTATTTCTTTATTTTCGTTTCAGAATTCGTTGAATTTATCTCTTCGCGTAAAGTTTCAACTTGTTCTTTTAAATCTATTGCCTTAAGCAAATCATAAATTGCTTCTGCACCCATTTTGGCGACAAAATCATCGCCATGCAGGTCTACTGCATCAAGATATTCATCATCCGTGAGTAACTGACCTTTGTCTAAAGGCGTCATGCCTGGATCCAAAATTACGAAGGACTCAAAATACAAAACTCGTTCAATTTCCCTTAAAGTCATGTCTAAAAGTAGCGCAATTCTTGAAGGCAACGACTTTAAAAACCAAATATGAGCGACTGGACTTGCTAGATCGATATGCCCCATTCTTTCACGGCGCACTTTAGATAGAGTAACTTCTACTCCACATTTTTCACAGATTACGCCACGATGTTTAAGACGCTTATATTTACCACAAAGACATTCATAATCACTTACCGGACCGAAAATTTTGGCGCAAAACAAACCATCTCTCTCAGGCTTGAAAGTACGATAATTTATAGTTTCCGGCTTTTTAACTTCCCCATAAGACCAAGAGCGGATCATATCAGGTGAAGCCAAACCAATGCTGATGCCATCAAAATCATCAGCACGACCTTGTCTTTTTAGAAAATTCATTAAATCTTTCAAGAGCTTATCCTCTTTAAATAGTTTCTGGTGTAATCCAGAACAGGCATAAACACAATGTGTGTACCCCTTTTGTGCAAATGTCGGTATTGTCCTTAAATAAGTAGGTTTATTAGTTAAGACCTATTTATTTAAGCCACAGATGTTTTGAATATTTCATAGAGTGCATTAAAGATGTGTATTTCATGCACTCTATGCACAAGCTCTATTCTCGCTGCAATTCAATGTTAACGGCCAATGATCGTATTTCTTTGATTAGAACATTAAATGATTCAGGCATGCCAGCTTCCATTTTATGATCACCGTCTACAATATTTTTATACATACGAGTTCTACCAGTAACATCATCCGACTTAACAGTTAGCATTTCTTGTAACGTGTAAGCGGCGCCGTATGCTTCTAATGCCCAAACTTCCATCTCTCCGAAACGCTGCCCGCCAAACTGAGCTTTACCACCCAATGGTTGCTGAGTGACAAGACTGTAGGGACCCGTTGAACGTGCATGCATTTTATCATCAACCAAGTGATTCAATTTAAGCATATACATATATCCGACCGTCACTTCACGCTCAAATGGTTCGCCCGTCAATCCATCATAAAGTGTAATTTGCCCATGTTCTGGCAAATCAGCCAACTTGAGCATGGTACGTATTTCATCTTCGCTAGCACCATCGAAAACTGGCGTTGCCATTGGAACACCACCAACCAAGTTAGTTGCCATTTCGAGAATTTCTTGATCAGAAAACGAATCAAGATCTTCTTTACGACCACTACTGTTATAGATTTTGTCCAAATAATCTCTAATAGCTGTTACTTTGGTCTTTTCAACATCATATTTTGCTTCAAGCATTTTACCAATCTTGATGCCTAATCCTTTTGCTGCCCATCCCAAATGTGTTTCAAGAACCTGTCCAACGTTCATTCGCGAAGGAACACCCAATGGATTTAATACAATATCCACCGGATTACCATCTGCAGTATAAGGCATGTCTTCTATAGGTCTAATCATAGAAATAACACCTTTATTACCGTGACGACCGGCCATTTTATCACCAGGCTGTATACGCCTTTTAACTGCTAAATAGACCTTAACCATTTTCAAAACACCAGGTGCTAAATCATCACCCATAGTTATTTTTTTTCGTTTAACTTCAAACTTCTCGTCAAAATCCTTTCTTTGTTGTTCAACTTGGCCGATAACAGTTTCAAGCTGAAGGTTGATATCCTCATCCTTCATTTTAATCTTAAGCCATTCAGAATTTCTAAGACCATTTAGATAATCTTTAGTCACTTCTGTACCTGCTTTAAGACTGCCGGGCCCAGATAGTGCAACTTTACCCATCAGTAATCTAGCAACCCGTGCAAAAATATCTTCTTCAAGAATTTTGAGCTGGTCATCTAGGTCTTTTCTGTAACGATTTATTTCATCTTGCTCAATATCTAAAGCTCGTTGATCTTTCTTGACACCATCTCGCGTAAAAACCTGAACATCAATTACTGTTCCTTCGATACTACCCGGAACACGCAATGAAGTATCTTTTACATCAGCAGCTTTTTCTCCAAAAATAGCACGAAGCAACTTTTCTTCCGGTGTTAGTTGAGTCTCACCTTTAGGTGTTACTTTACCAACAAGAATATCACCACCCTTTACTTCCGCGCCTACATAAACAATACCTGAAGCATCGAGTTTAGAAAGCGCTTCTTCACTTACATTCGGAATATCAGCAGTAATCTCTTCAGGACTATGCTTAGTATCTCGAGCAACACAAGTTTTTTCTTCAATATGAATGGTTGTAAAGCGATCTTCTTTTACGACTCGTTCGGATACTAAAATAGAATCCTCAAAGTTATAACCATTCCAAGGCATAAATGCTACTAACATGTTTTGCCCTAAAGCCAACTCACCCATATCTGTAGAAGGCCCATCTGCAAGGATATCGCCAGCACTTACTTTATCACCAGGCTTAACCAGCGGCTTTTGGTTAATACAGGTATTTTGATTAGAACGCGTGTATTTTGTCAGATTGTAAATATCAACGCCGGGAGCGCCGGTTTCAGTTTCAGTATCATTGACTCTAACTACAATTCTAGCGGCATCGACAGCCTCAATACTTCCGCCTCGAGCAGCAACCACGGTTACACCCGAATCTTTAGCAACAATCCGTTCCATACCAGTCCCTACCAAAGGCTTTTCGGCTCTTAAGGTCGGTACAGCCTGACGCTGCATATTTGAGCCCATCAAAGCTCGGTTAGCATCATCATGCTCAAGGAACGGTATAATAGACGCTGCGACAGATACAATCTGCTTCGAGGAAACATCCATATATTGAACTGTGTCTGACATTGCCAAGGCAAATTCATCTTTATGACGACAAGATACAAGGCCCTCAACAAGCTTTCCTTCTTCATTAACCGCGACACTGGCTTGGGCAATAACAAATTCACCCTCTTCAATTGCGGAAAGATAATCAACTTCATCAGTTACAAAACCGTCAATAACTTTTCTGTATGGCGTTTCAAGAAAACCATAGCTATTGGTGCGCGCATACACTGATAATGAATTAATTAAACCAATATTAGGACCTTCAGGTGTCTCAATTGGACATACACGCCCATAATGAGTAGCGTGGACATCTCGAACTTCAAATCCCGCACGTTCTCTTGCCAAACCACCTGGCCCCAAAGCAGAAACGCGGCGTTTGTGAGTGACTTGAGACAATGGATTGTTTTGATCCATAAACTGGGACAACTGGCTTGACCCAAAAAATTCTTTAACCGCGGCTGAAACCGGCTTAGCGTTAATAATTTCTTGTGGCATTAAACCTTCAGAATCCGCTAAAGTTAAGCGTTCTTTTACTGCCCGCTCAACCCTTACCAAACCAACTCTAAATTGATTCTCTATCATTTCTCCAACAGAACGTACGCGTCTATTTCCTAAATGATCTATATCATCGACTGTACCATTACCGTTACGAATTGAAATTAACTCTTTAAGAACATCAATGATATCGTCTTTAGTTAACGTGCCTGAACCTGTAGATTCTTCACGACCTAATCGACGATTAAACTTCATTCTTCCAACAGTAGATAAATCATATCTATCGTCAGTAAAAAATAAATTCTGAAATAGATTTTCAGCTGACTCTTTGGTTGGCGGCTCGCCAGGACGCATCATACGATAGATTTCAACCAAAGCTTCTAAAGCGTTTGTGGTTGTATCTATACGCATTGCATTACTGATATAAGGGCCATTGTCCAAATCATTAACAAACAAGGTTTTGATTTCAACAATACCACTTTCCAAACAGCGATCAATTAATGCAGGCGTTAATTCATCGTTAACATTTGCTACTAACTCACCGGTCGATTGGTCAATCAAATTATGACCAAGAATTTTGCCTGATAAATATTCTCTTGGAACCTCAACTTCAGTCAAACCAGCTTTATTCATTTCACGAATATGCTTGGCCGTAATTCTACGACCTTCTTCGACTAAAACCTGATCATTGTATTTAATGTCAAATGCAGAAATTTCACCACGCATCCTGTCAGGAATAATATGGAAAAGGCATTTATCAGCACTTAATGTAAATTTGTTTGTTTCGAAGAATATGTTAATCATATCTTCATTATCGAAACCTAAACCTCTCAGCAAAATTGTTGCTGGAATTTTTCTACGACGATCTATTCGAACATAAACACAATCTTTATGATCAAATTCAAAATCCAGCCAAGAACCACGATAGGGAATGACACGTGCATTAAATAATAGCTTGCCTGACGAATGAGTCTTACCTTTGTCATGATCAAAAAAGACACCTGGAGAACGATGTAATTGAGAAACAATAACCCGCTCAGTGCCGTTTATTACAAAAGTACCGTTATCCGTCATTAAGGGTAATTCACCCATGTAAACTTCTTGCTCACGGATATCTTTAACAACCTTTGCATTAGCAGAGGCTTCTTTATCATAAATGACAAGACGCACTAATACCCTGAGTGGTGCTGCGTAAGTAGCCCCTCTTTGTTGACACTCCCTTACATCGAATGTGGGTTCGCCTAATCTATATTTGACATATTCCAGTACCGCATAACCGGAATGACTATCAATAGGAAAGACACTGGAAAATGCTGCATGTAGTCCAATGCCTACACGCTTATCAGGCGAAACGCCCGATTGCAAAAAACCGGCGTATGAATTAATTTGAGTCGCCAAGAGATAGGGAACTTCAAGTACCTCAGTACTTTTCCCAAAGTTATTTCGAATACGCTTTTTTTCGGTAAAAGAGTAGGACATATCGCTTCCAAACCTTTTCGTCATGAATTATTTCTACTGTGTATTTATTACAAACAGTAAAAGGCCGGTGACATAAGTCACCAGCCATACTTTAAGTAGAGACGCCGTTAATGCATCTCTTCAATTTTCTCAAAATTAAATATTATTTAATTTCAACAGTTGCGCCGGCTTCAGTAAGCTGCTTTTTAATATCTTCAGCTTCTGCTTTAGGTACGCCTTCTTTTATAACAGTTGGTACGCCTTCAACAGCATCTTTAGCTTCTTTTAATCCTAAACCAGTAATACCACGTACTGTTTTAATGACAGAAACCTTATTATCACCAAATGATGTTAAGATGACATCAAATTCTGTTTGCTCTTCAACAGCAGCAGCTGCAGCTGTTGGAGCTGCTGCTACAGCCGCAGCTGCAGATACGCCAAATTTTTCTTCCATCGCTGATATTAAATCAACGATTTCCATAACGGTCATGCTTGATACTGCTTCCAAAATATCGGCTTGTGAAATCGCCATTGTATATTCCTCTAAAATAATTAATTTTTAAACTGGATGAGTGTTGTTTATGCAGCTTCTTGCATTTGTTCTTTGACAGCAGCCAAAGTACGCACAAATTTTTCTACTGGTGCCTTCATAACAGACATCAACATACTGATACCCTGATCACGAGTTGGCAAGCTAGCCAGTCGAGCAAGTTCAGAGCCATCAAATGCCTGGCCACCAATAGCAACAATCTTAGTGATTAATTTGTCATGGGTTTTAGCAAAGTTACTAATTAAACGCCCTGCAGAACCTGGATCTTCCATTGAGAATGCAATTAATAACGGACCAATCAGTCCAGCTTGCATACATTCAAACTCTGTTCCTGCAACTGCACGTTTTGCTAATGTATTTTTAACTACGCGCAAATAAACACCAGTTTCTCGTGCTGTTTTACGCAATTCTGTTAATTCCGTAACGGTTAATCCACGGTATTCTGCCGCTACAGCAGAATGCGCTTTTGCGGCGAATTGAGCTACTTCTTCTACGACAGCTTTTTTGCCATCTAAATTTAGTGCCACAGCTTAACTCCGGTTTTTTTTCTGGAATTCTCCAGTGTTGATAAAATGCATTTATAGAATGCCCCTTACGGTTTTCCCCAATTACTACTGGTTCATATTTCCGTCTACGTAGGGTACACAGTGATTTATAACTATGCTTATATTAAGTTTTAAAACCCCTACGGTCTTTGACGGTTACCGACGTCAGCGGCAACCCAAAGTCTTTTTAAATATAATTAACTTGCAATACTACCTGGATCCAACCATAAACCCGGCCCCATTGTAGAGGATAAGGTTATTTTTTTAATATAAATACCTTTCGCTGCAGTTGGTTTAGCTTTGCGTAGATCAGACAGTAATGCTTCTAAATTTCCTTGAATAGCGGCACTATCAAATGTTACTTTTCCTAATGTACAATGGATAATTCCACCTTTATCAGTTCTGTATCGCACTTGACCAGATTTAGCATTTTTCACCGCTGTTGCAACATCTGCAGTAACAGTTCCAACTTTTGGGTTGGGCATTAAACCACGCGGACCTAAAATTTGGCCTAATTGACCAACCACTCTCATCGCATCAGGAGATGCAATAACAACGTCAAAATTCATTTCGCCTTTTTTAACAAGCTCACCAAGATCATCCATACCGACAATATCAGCACCCGCCGCTCTTGCAGCATCAGCATTAGGACCTTGAGTAAATACTGCCACGCGTACTGTTTTACCGGTTCCATTTGGCAAAACAGTGGCGCCACGTACATTTTGATCTGATTTACGAGGATCAACGCCTAAATTGACACTGACATCAATGGCTTCATTAAACTTGGAGGTTCCAAGGTCTTTCAATATTTGAACTGCTTCTGCTACAGTATATTGCTTTGTTCTATCAACTTTACTTTTAACTAATTTTGCTTTTTTTGATAACTTAGCCATTATAATCCCTCCACAGTAAGACCCATACTTCGGGCACTTCCAGCAATTGTTTTTATTGCTGCTTCAAGATTTGCAGCATTCAAATCTTCCATTTTTGTTTTTGCAATCTCTTCTAACTGCGCTAGAGTCACTGTTCCAACTTTCTTGGTATTAGGGTTACTACTACCACTTTTGATACCAGTTGCTTTCTTCAAAAGAATTGAAGCTGGCGGTGTTTTAGTAATAAAAGTAAAACTGCGATCACTATAGACGGTAATTACAACAGGCAAAGGCAAGCCTTTTTCAACATCTTGGGTTTTAGCATTAAATGCCTTACAAAACTCCATGATATTTACGCCGCGTTGACCTAATGCTGGCCCAACTGGTGGACTGGGATTAGCTTCACCTGCTTTTACTTGAAGCTTAATATACGCTGTTATTTTTTTTGCCATTTCTTACTCCAATGTGGGTGCAATCGCTTTTTAGGCTCCCCTAGACACAAAAATCCCTGCCTTATTCAGACAGAGATCAAATAAAACCAATCCTACAAAAATACCAAACTTTTACATTTAGCTTTTATCAACCTGCCCAAAACCCAGCTCAACAGACGTTGACCTACCAAAAATGAGAACAGATATTTTTAATTTGTTTTTTTCATAATTTACTTCTTCGACGACGCCATTAAAATCCTTAAACGGCCCATCAACAACTCGAACCACCTCTCCTGCTTCAAACAGAACTTTAGGACGCGGCTTATTTACCCCTTCTTCAACTCTATTAAGAATGGACATTGCTTCTTTTTCTGATATTGGCGCAGGCCTATCTGAAGCACCCCCAATAAAGCCTAATACTCTAGGAACATCTTTAACTAAATGCCATGTCTCGTCAGTTAACTCCATCTGAACAAGCACATAACCGGGAAAGAATTTTCTTTCGCTTTTTCTTTGCTGACCCATCCGCATTTCAATAATTTCTTCAGTTGGAACTAGGATCTTTCCAAATAGATGCTCAAGTCCCTCTCTCTTAATTCTGTCTTCAAGAGCCAGCTTGACTTTATTTTCGAAATTTGAATAAGCATGTACAACATACCAACGTAGCGACATTAAATTATCCGCCTTGACCAGTTAGATAACGCACACCCCAGAAAAGAAACATATCAAGTACCCAAAGAATTAAACCAACAATAAAAACCATTGCAAAGACAAGTAACGTAGTGCGCATCGTTTCATCACGAGTTGGCCATACTACCTTCCTAACTTCCTGACGGGACTCCAAGGCAAAATTCCATAGTGATTTGCCCATCGCAGTCGTCAATACCATCCCCAAAACCATTAGCATTACTACAACTAAACCAAGCACACGATAAAGAAGCCTTACCTCTTTAAAATAACCATGATCAGCTGAAAAATAGTAAAACGCCGCAACTCCTGCTACTACTAAAACAACAGATAAAGCTTGCTTGACAATATCAGCAACAGACGCTGATGACCCTGTTTGAGTATTCATGTTTTAATTATTATTGTTAATATTTTTGTTTAATCTGACTGGCAGGCCAGGAGGGGCTCGAACCCCCAACCAGCGGTTTTGGAGACCGCCATTCTACCAATTGAACTACTGACCTATTCAGACAAACTTTACACAACTTGCTATGTTATATTAAATTGACTTATTATTCAAGTATTGATGCAACAACACCCGCACCTACTGTTCGACCGCCTTCACGGATTGCAAAACGCAAACCATCTTCCATAGCAATCGGTGAAATCAATTTAACTTTTACTGATATGTTGTCACCCGGCATGACCATTTCTACGCCTTCTGGCAGATCAACTGCTCCAGTTACGTCAGTA
>JAPLRP010000061.1 GCA_026399095.1 Methylococcales bacterium
TTTTTACCTTATCTATTAAACGCCTAAATTGAGCCTGTTCTTCATTTGCCGTCTTGGCAATTAACGCATTATCGGCATTGGCCTCATTAATCAAACAGGTCATAAAGTCATTGGCTTTACGCTGCCATTCATTAATCGCTGCAATACTTTTGTTGTAAGCCTCAACACTGTTTTGATCCACAACCGGAGAATCTGGTTGAGTTCCGCAAGTAACTGGCGACCAAACACCATTTGAAATACTACCCGCATTAGCAGCAGAAAGAGCTGACGACAACATAACTAAGGCTAACAAAGTTCTTTTAAACATACAGACCACCTACTCTATTTTAGTTTTTTAAACTACCATATTATTACTTCACCATAACAGCATAACACACGGGCGTTAAAATCAAACTGGCAGCCATACCCATCAACAAACCTGACGACAACGACAAGGTCATAGGCACCAGAAACTGTGCTTGTGGACTGGTCTCCAACAAAGCCGGCAAAAAACCGGCAAAGTTGGTAAGGAATGCAAGAAATATTGGCCTAAAACGAGCCGTACAGGCATCACAAATCAATTCGCTAATCGGCTTCTTTTCATGCTCATGCTCTTTTAGGTAATCCAACAACACCAAACTATCATTAACGACGACACCACTAGCCGCAATCATACCGACCAAGGATTCCATAGACAGCGGCAAACCCATCAAGCCATGGGCAATAACAGAGCCACTCCAAGCAACGGGGGCTGCTAAAAGCAAAATAAACGGTTTTAGATATGAGCGAAAAGGGACTGCTATTAAGACATAAATCACCAATAATGCGATTAGTGTATTTTGCTTTAATGCCAAGGCCATGGCTAATTGATCTTGACGCTCTTGCCCGATGTTGATATTTATTCCCGGGAAACGTTGGCGCAACTCTATCAAATCTGAAGCTTCCAATGAATTATAGATTGTATTAACATCAGCTCTCTGTGTGTCAACTCGCGCTTGTATTTTAAATACTCGGCGTTGATCTTGCCGAATCAGGGTATTAATCCCTGGAATTAAGGTGATTTCAGCCAAGACGCCTAGCGATACTTGTTGACCATCGGCAAGTTGTATTGGCATTGCTAGTAAATTTTCAAGCGATTGTCGCTCCTCACGTGGATATCGAACTATGATTTTGACCTCATTACGCCCACGCTGCAAACGTTCGACTTCATCACCAAAATAGCCGGAACGCACTTGCTCGGACAGATCCTCAAGACGAACACCCAAACGCTCTGCTTCCGGCTTTAAGATTAAGCGAACTTCTGGCTGACCGGGATCGTTAGAGTCAATAATATCGTAAACACCTGGATAAGCCGCCAACTTTTGTTTGAATGCTTCAGTTACTTTCGGAAGTAACTGAGGGTCAGTAGCACTAAGATCAAATTCAAGATCATAAGGCACATCACCCTCCTTATATAAAAAATCTATCTTGGTCCGCCCCAAATCACCAACACGCTTACGCCACTCGTTAATAAAATCTTCAACGTCTATACGTTTACGACCCTCTGCTGAAAATTCAGTCCAAAACCCGGCGCCATGCTCCCAGATAATAGTCTCCAACCCCAAAACCACACTGACAGGTTTTGAATCTTCTATTTTGATGTGTTGCTTAGTAACACCATCCAACTCATCACGAAGTGAAAAAAAGGCTCGCTCAACTTGCTGTGCTCGAAGCATGGCTTCACTATACGGCATATCTTGTGGTGTCTTTAATGATACCCAAAAACTATCCTTAACCACATCGGCCTGAACAGACAAACGAATCCGACCGCTATTAACCCATGCGGCACATAAAAGCATCAACACCATAAAAACAGCTATCGTCAGATAACGCCACATCAATACAACGTGTAAAAAAGGACGATAATAACGGTGAACAAAACACTCAAGACATTTATTAAGTATTATTCGTAGCCGCTCTAAACTGAAGGGCGATAGTAATTGCAAATCTTCCGTATTTTTTTTATAAAATCGATGAAAAAAAGTACATAACCAATTTACCTTATCAGGGGCAGCCAAATGAGCAGGTAAAATCCACAATGCTTCAATTAAAGAAAATACTAATGTTAGAATCATAACCAGACAAATTGGCTTCATCATTTGTCCAGCCCAGCCAGGTAAAAAAAGTCCAGGCAAAAAAGCAACCAAAGCTACCAGTACTGACAAAATTACCGGCAGAGCCACCGCCTGCACACCTTTAATTGCAGCGTTAAGACCGGATTCATTATCCTGTACAACATCTTCTTGTTGATGGGTGTAAATACTTTCACCAATAATAATGGCATCATCTACTAAAATACCCATTGCCAACAAAAAACCAAACAAAGACAACATATTGAGCGACACATCGAGCAAGGGCATTAGCCATAGTGCACCCAATACCGAGGTAAAAATACCCACACCAGCCCAAAGCGCTACACGCAAACGGAGGAACAAGGTTAATACTAAACATACCAGCACAAAACCACCTAAGCCATCTTCAACCAAACTGGTTATTCGTTCTTCAAAAGCTTGGGAATCATCCCACCAAGTCGTTATTGCAAGACCTTCTGGCAATAACAACTGTTGATTAGCAACATACTCATTAACTTTTCGAGCGACTTCGACGGCACTGCTTTTAGTATGAATCTCCCAACCTTGTGCTGGTTGGCCGTTATACCGCCACTCAGAAACTCCCTCCACCAAACCATCTTTAATAACAGCCACGTCGCCCAAATATAAACGCACACCATCTGTTGATGTACGTAAAACCAAATTACAAAGGCTGGAAGTATCCTGCGCTTTACCTTTAACTCTAAGCTGCAAATCACCTGTCGCCGCTTTTACCAAACCGTTTGATTGATCCAATGAAACGCGATGTATGGCTTCAGTAATTTCATGTAATGACAAATGATACTGTTGCAATTTGGCTGCCGTAATTTCAATTGCCACTTCATATTGCGTTTCGAAATAATTACGTACTAACCGCACACCAGGAATTTGCTCCAGATCAGCACGAATCTTTTCACCGTAATGTTTAAGCGAAAGTTGATCGCTAGGACCATGCAAAGAAACCCAAATAACTCCGTCATCTTCATTACGCTGCGCCAATTGCACCGTGATTTTCTCTAGATTTTTAGGCAGGCGCGGTATCCCTTGGATTCTGCCCTGTAAAGCGGTTAAAACTTGTTCTACATTATAATCCGGCAATACCGAGACCTTTATTAGGCATGATCCTTGTATTATCTCAGTATAAAGCCGCTTGACCCCGGGTATATCATTAATGGCCACTTCAATGCGTACACAAACCGATTCTTCAATCTCTAAAGGACCGACCCCCGGATATAGTGCAGTTATTTCAATCTGATGTGGGTTAAATCGAGGAAATACCTCCTTATCCATCACGCTGTAACCCGTCAAACCACCGATAATAATCAGAAGCATTAATAAATTAGCCGCTACAGGATTTGCAGCAAACCAGGCAAGCCAACCAACCGTGTTAAATTTTTTGGATGATCTCATCGAACAACCGTTTTAGCTGCTTCTAAGTTTAAAACCTTATCAACCCTAACTGTCATACCTTCGATTGGCACATCAACACCCGACACAATAACGCGATCACCTGCTATAAGCCCAGACTTTACCAGTACTCTATCCGGTTCATTACGTAAAACATCAACATGCCGTATGTGTAATTTTTGTCCTGAATCAACAATTAATATTTCTTGAAGGGCATTGATAGCTGCTTGAGGCAATACAAATAACCCGTGTACTTCCTTACCTTCAATTTCTGCCTTAACAAATAGATTTGACAGCAATGGGGGGCTTTTACTAGCTTGCTGATAGGGTTGCAACACTTCTGTAACAGCATAAAGTACACCGGTATTTTCATCCAATGCACCTTCAGTGCGTACGATACGTCCTTGCCAAGTTCGCATAACACCGGCTATATCAGCGGTAAGAACAACTTTTGGGTTGATTTCGTCTGTATAAGCAAGCCCTTTTGAATTACCTAGTTGCAAATTCAAATAACCAAGTTGACTATTGGTCAGTGGTAATCTTATTTCTGCAACATCCGTAGAATAAATCCGCGCTAATTTGTCGCCTGCTTGAATAAATTGGCCCAAGCCGACATTCTTACTTTGTAAACGACCGGTAAAAGGGGCTCGCAGTTCACAACGACTCCGTTTGATTTGGGCTAATAACAAATTGGCTTCAGCAGCTTTAAGCTTAGCTCTTGCCTCAGCTAATTGTGGTACTCGCATGACCAGTTCAGATGGCTCACCCTGCCCCAAAGCTTGCCATTCACTGTCAGCTTGTTCTGCCTGAGCCTCTTCCATTACCATCAAACGTTTGGCTTCGGCAATTTGAGCCTGAGCCAAAACAATACCCGCTTCATAATCACGTGAATCAATACTTGCCAATAAGTCACCCTGCTGAAAAAAACCACCGTTAACAAATTCAGGATGAAGCTTTATTAATTTACCGAAAACCTCCGCTATCAAATCAATTTCATTACGGGGCGTAACAATCCCTTGGGAATGAACACTTAACCTTATTATTTGCGGCTCTACCAGAATAACTGAAACTAGGGGAGGTTCATTCTTCTGTACCTGCTTGGTAATTTGTGGACGCATTGCCATAATTAGCCAAGCAATAAAAATACCCAACACAACTAATACCATTGGCAATATTATTTTTAACTGCTTTGCTGTTATCACGAAATACCACCACCCAATGCCAAATAAAATTCAATACGATTGGTTAGTAATTGCCGCTGCACTGTTAAATGGGCGCTTTGAGCATTAAGAGTGCTTCGATAACTATCCAGTAAAGTCAAAATATCAATCAAGCCTTGTTGATATGAACTAATGGCTAATTTTCGACTGGCCACGGTTTGTTCAACAGCAAACATAAGCGCTTTTTCCTGTGCTCTTAACCATTGTTCTGCAGCCAACGTTTGTTCAACTTCGCGGAAGGCATTAAGCACTGTATTTTTATAATTATTGAGTGCTTCGTTAGTAAGCGCCTCGTTTAATCGTATTTCACTGGTTAAACGGCCCCCAGTAAAAATGGGCTGAACCAAACCAGTCGCCAAGTTCCAAGCAGCAGTTCGAGGATCAATTAAATCGGCTAACGCAGTACTAGTAGTTCCACCACTGGTTGTTAAGGTAATACGAGGTAATAACGCTTTTTTTGCACTTTCAACACGGGAGTCCATCGCTCGCAATTTTAAAAGTGCAGCTATCAAATCGGGCCGCCTTTCTAATAGCTCTGATGGTAAACCAGCAGATAAAACTGCAGGTGGCTTGGGTAAAAAACCTACCGATTTGATGTTTTCATTTTTTTGTCCATCAGGATATCGGCCCAGCAAAACGTCAAACTGCTTGGCAATGAGTTGCACTTGGTTACGAGATTGCGCTAGCTGTGCTTCTGCATTTGCCAGATCAGTTAAAGCTAAACGCAAATCCAATCCTCTGGTCAAGCCTCGACTAAAACGTCCACGAACGAGCTCAACAACCTTATGCCGATCTTTGATAGATTGTTCTGCAACCTGAACCTGAAGATTAGCTTCAATTAACTCATAATAAGTTTGTGCAGTGCGAGCAGCCAAAGATAAGCGGGCACCGTAAAAATCTACTGATACCGATTCGGCATCTTGTTGGGCTGCTTGTTGGCCCGCTTTAATTCTGCCCCAGACATCAATTTCCCAGCGCAAAGAAAATAATGCCTCAAAAACACTATAATTTGCACCCACTATATTATTGTTTAAAATGCCAGGGCCCGCGCCAGTGTGCAAATAGCCAGTTGTAAAACTTAATTGTGGCCAACGATCTGCGCCGGCAATAATAGCCTGCTGTTTTGCAATATCTACTCGAGCTGAGGCGGCTTTAAGGTCTAAATTATTATTTAACGCATCATTTACCAAACGCGTCAAAACTGGATCAACAAAAGTAATAAGCCATTGGTTATTTATATGCGCTTCCGATTTAACATTTTTCCAATTGCTTGGTATTTGTCTATTAATATATGCCGCATTTCTTTCCGGTGTCGTTGCACAACTGTTAGTTAATAAACTCAATGCAGCACATAACAAGCTATGATTTAAAGTTTTTTTGTTAAAAATCATTTAAAACAATACATTCTGTGAACACATGTAAAAAAACCATATCGGCTTATCTTCACTATCGCTATCTCTTAAACAGACTATTGCTTCACAGATACAAAAGCAATCTTTGTAACGCCGGCATGCTGTACAGTTGCCATCACTTCAGCTACCTTTGCGTAAACAACCGTTTGATCTGCGTATAAATGAATAGCTGCTTCTGGATTTTTGACTAACTCATCTTTCAATGTAGTTTCCAAAACAATAAGATCAGATAGTGGTAATTTATTAAGAGTTATGAGACCCTGCGCATCAATGCCTAATTGTAAAGGCACATCCTTTATATCTGCAGTGGTTTCAACCGTTTTTGGTAAAGTCACATGTACCGATTGGGTTAATAAGGGTGCAGTCACTAATAAAATAATCACCAAAACCAACATCACATCCACCAAAGGTGTAACGTTGATTTCACTCATGGCAACATCAGATTCTGATTGGGGTTTAAAAGCCATAATTAGTCCTTAACATTACTGGTAAAAGCGACATGAATAAAACCGACCATGAAATTTTCAAGTTCTGTTCGGTGTTGTTTGACATGTCTTAATAAAAAGTTATAGGCCAATACTGCTGGAACGGCCACGGCAATACCAATTGCGGTAGCCACTAGTGCATCACCAATAGGACCAGCCACCACATCAAGACTTGTTGAGCCGCTGGCTGTAATTTCATGCATGGCATGCATAATCCCCAATACTGTTCCAAACAACCCCACAAAAGGCGCTGTACTGCCAATACTGGCAAGTAAAGTTAAACCTGATTCCATACTACGAACTTCATATTGCATAACCCCTAATAAAGTTTGCGACAACAACTCTTCCTGTGTACCCAAATATTTAAGATGTTTACCTGATAACTGTTTACTATCTTGCAACCACAGAAAGCCTTTTTTTGCGACTCTTGCCAGTGGGCCTCTAACTATTGTTTCAGGTAATTGTTTAGCACCAACCAAATCAGTTGCATCCCAAAAAGCATCTTTATAACGTCGATTGTAGTAGCTGTTCTTACTAAACTGCCATAATTTAAATAGTATCATCGTCCAGGTTAGCACCGAAAAAACCAGCAATGTATATAATGTCCCATCAATGATGAGTTGAGGAGCTATATGATCGGGCATTTTAACTTTCCTTATAATTAATTGTTTAACGTAAAAATGATAGGCACGATAACCGAACATGCTTCGGCTGTATTGCCTCGTTTAGCAGGTATAAATTGCCATTTTTTGACAGCGTCCATTGCAGATTCATCTAAATCTTCATGACCACTACTTTGATGTATGGTGACAGCCTGACTTAACCCTTTAGATGAAACCTCTACCCTTAGTAATACCTTTCCTTGCCAGCCTCTTCTTTTGGCAATCGCAGGATAAACCGGCTTAGGATTAGACTCGTAATTTGCATTAAAACTGGCTTCGGTAAATGGCTCGGAGTTACCTTCTGTAGGATTTGAAGTTTTGGCTACGCTCGTAGTAGCTGAAGAAGTGCTTTCGCTATTCTCTGTATTCGCAATCGATTCAGTTAATGAAGGTTTGGGTAGCAATGCCTCGCTTGATTGGGTCTTGGGAAGCTTAAGTTGTTTGTGAACTACGACCTTCTTTTTACTAGACTTCTTAATGATCGATTTTTTTGGTTTAATTGGTTCTAATTGTTTTGCCGGTTCTGTAGGATTCATTGAGGCCAGTTTACCTTGTTCAGATACCATGGATACTTCCATAATTAAAGGTATTGCCTGAGTAACCGTTTCAGCAGGCCTTAACAACTTAAGTCCTCCCCATACATGAATCAATAGCGCTAATACTAGCAATAATACAGCCATCGAATGCGGACTTTCTTCACCGGTTAAAGCAGTGTATAACCTTCTTGTTTTTGATACTGGCTGCGTTATTGAATTAACCATTGACTTGAAGTTCTGCTGCGACAGATCGTCATGATGGTTATGAGGTAAATACATAAAGAGAATTTCCTTTTTTTTATTTGTACACAAGACAAATGAGGACTATTTAAAATCCGCTGAAGTTTACAGTTATGAGATTAGTTAACAGCCAAGCATTCTAATTTACTTAACTTTTAAAATTGAGCCAATTTCGGATAATGTTTCAGCAATAATTCTGTCATTGTTTATTTTAAATTTTATTTTCCAATGAGATAAAAAAAGCATCTATTTTGTCTTCTATTCTGACAAGTGATTTCTTAAGTTCATCTAATTGATCCTGAATATCTTGATTAATATGGTTTAACTTTCCTTGAACATCATAAGAATTATGATGGATATGTTCAAAATGAATCTGAAAATAGCGCGGCAATGGAAATAAATCCATTAATTTTTCCTCATTATTGATAATTTGTTTATTCGGTTTTACGGACTGCAGTGGATCTTTTTTATACCCAGGTTCATCTGATTTAATTGTTTTCATAGCCTCACTCCACTTGGTTAATTTAGAACTATTAGCCTTTTTAAAGTCGGTATTAAAATAACTATTTGTTTTTACAAATCCTCAAAACTACATGCTACGAATAAGACATTTCAGACTTTAAAACCACAATTTACAATAAAATCAATTAGACCAATTAACCAGGTGATTTCTTTTGTAAAGCCAATACTACATAAGTCTATTTTTAACTCGCCTTTTCTGTAACCAACGAATATATCCGGTCGTATAGAGCACTAAAGGGACAAACCCCATCACTAATATAATACTTTGACCGATAATACCAAACGCTTCACCTGTATGGAGTGGATATAACCATTGCTCAAAAACTTCACCTGAACTAGCAGTTTTACTTTCTCGTATATTCAAAATTTTACCGCTGTATTGATCTAACCATAAACAACGGTAAGGCATTTTTTGATTTACCTCATTAACTTCTCGTTTACCCACTTGATAAACATCTCGTTCATTCTGGGGAAAGCCAATCCATCGATAATCACCGCCTTGAAAACGTTCATCAGTTATGATTACGACCTCAGCTAGATTGATAGGAGTTGTTTTGTCATTAGGTAAAGTGCTTTGAAGTTGCGGCCAAGGATCAGGAACCGGAGAAAACATATTAACAACTAAACGCCCATAATCGGGGAAAATCAAATACACCCCTGACATAATCAAAAACAAAAGAATAATACTGCCATAAACACCAACGGATTTATGCAAATCAAATACAAACCTTTCAGAACTGGCATTGCGCTTGATAGTAAGTGCTGTTTTATATTTTCCGGTTTTAGGCCACCATAATATCAATCCGGTTAATACCAAAAACAATAAACCCATACCAATAAAGCCAACTATAGTCATTCCGGTTGAAGCAAGTCCTAAGGAATAATGCAAGCGTAAAATAAAATCTTTAAGTGGATCGCGCCATATCTTCTCGAAATCAATCAATAAACGTTGGCCTGTAACTTGAGCGGTATAAGGATTAATAAAAATCTGATGTCTTTCCATGTTTTCGGGGTTTGATGACGGTTGCTCAAACCATAGATCAAATGCTAATCCTTGTTGCCTTGGAAATCCTAGACTAAGTAATTTGCCATTAACCGGTAATACTTGCATACCTGCTGCGACTATTTCATCTAGTGGTCGATAAGTTTCATTTTGAGAAACTATCGGGACTGTCATTAACTCAGGGTTCAGCCATTCATCAATCGGAAGATCAAAGGCCAGAAAACTGCCTGTCAAACCTATCAAAACAAAAATAGCCCCCGCAAACAAACCCAGATAAAGATGTAGTTTAAGCCAGATTTTACGAAGCAATTGTTGGGTTAACGCCATAGGAAATTTTTATAAGATATCTGTCAATTAACGATTATTCAATCCCCCTCCTACTCTTTTTCAAGAGTACGAGAGACTTGTAGGGGATTAAATAATGACTTTTTTCATATATCAAGAATGTAATGCGTTTAAATTGCTTAATTAATAAAACATCCTTGTACCTGCTAAATGAATCGGATTGCCTCTTGAGACAATCCGATCAATAGGGCATTAATATTCTATTTTAATTGACCCCATTACTGTCCTTGGTGCTCCATAGTTGGAAGGTCCATAACTATAAACGCTACTGTAGTAGTTTTTATCTATCAAATTATCAAGATTTATTTGAGTAGTTAATCTTGACTTACCCACTTTCCATAATTTACTAGCCATTAAATTAACGGTTACATAACCTGGTGCTTGTGCAGAATTGTTATAACCAATTTCACGTTGCCCTATAGCTTGAACGCCACCACCCACTTTAACGCCTTGTATTGCTTGGTGTTGGAATTCATAAGTAGTCCATAAATTCCCATTATTAATAGGTGCATTGTCCAGGCGCATACCTTCTGTTCCAGCTCCAACACTATCTTTCAGTGTTTTAGCAAAGGGCATGTAAGAATAACCGCCAATAATATTCCAGCCCGGTAAAATTTGACCTGACACATCAAGTTCTAAACCTCTGGTTTCTGCCTCACCAATAGCTTGTGTAATTAAGGGAGCAACTTGTACAGGTACATTTTGTTTTTTGAGATCATAGTATGCGAGCGTGGCATTAAACTTACCATCGAATAGTTCTGTTTTAATGCCCGTCTCCCATTGCTGACCTGTTTGGGGTGGAAGTGGTTGTGTATTTGCCCCGTAATTATTTGCAGCACCAAAATTTTCTGTATAACTGCCATACAGGGATAATTCAGGTATAGGTTGCCATACCAATCCACCTCTTGGGGAAACTTTGTCGTAACTTGAGCTTTGTACAGGACCACCATATTCACCAGTACTGCTACCTGATGTTTCTGCGTTGTCATAGCGAAAACCACCTAAAAGATTAATGTGAAAAGGTAGTTCAATTTGATCTTGGGCATAGAGACCAAACCATGGCAGAGAAAAGTTACCGGTTGTTACATCAGCGGATGTAATGGTAGGAGGTCCTGCCATATGAGTAGGATGGTAAATATTAGTAGTGTCGTATTGATTGGGATTGGCACCAAACCCGGCCATCGTAGAGCGATAATCAGATCGATAATAATCACCCCCCATTAAGGTGGTATGTTTAGCAAAACCGGTATTAAACTTTCCTGTCAGTTCAAGCGCGTTGAAAAAATTATGCTGGTAATCATGCCCATCTGTATTTTGTGCAAAAAAACTACGGGTTATATTGCCATTTGGTGCAACAGGCGCCCAATTTCCATCTGGATTAATGGCGGACATTGTTAAAGTATGGTTACTGAAATTGAATCGATGCTGTAATTTCCAATCTTTATTAAAATTGTGTTCAGTATTTAGAGAAACCATTGTGTACTCATCTTCCTGAAGATTCCAGGGATCCCCCAGGTTTTCTGATCGTGGTATAGGTGCCGGACGATTACCCATCAAAGGTACTGTGCCATTCCCGGTTTCTTTAATATCGCTATAAGTTACTTGTATTGTTGAAGTCGTTTTATCGCTGATATTCCAGCGTAAACTTGGTGCAACCAAAAGTCTTTCATTACCACCAAATTGCTGAAATGTATTATTAGTTTGGTATCCCAAATTAAACCGATAAGCAAGGTCTTTATTTGCAGTCAAAGGTCCCGTTGCATCAACACTTGTCCGGTATAAATCAAAAGAACCAAACTGCTGACTTAAGCTATAGTAAGCCGTGTCTAATGGTTTTTTGGTGACAAAATTCACTAACCCACCGGGTTCGGTTCGACCATATAATACTGAACCCGGTCCTTTTAAAACCTCTACCCTTTCCACATTAGCTAGATCTTCGGTATGGGCCCATTGACTTTGGTTTAAGAAACCATCACGGTAAATATTTGAATTTCCAAAGCCACGCAAGAAAAAGTTACCTGTTCCACCTGCACCGGGTACAGCTCCACTCACATTTCGGAGCGCTTGATCAACAGTAATAACTTGTTGATCTTTAATTACTTGTTGCGTTACGACTTTTACCGACATCGGTGTCAGCATTAAAGGTGTGTCGGTCTTTGTCGCTGTACTTGAATCTACAACAGTATACGTTTGATTATAAGGATCATTGGGATCTTGAGCACCCACTACGGTCATTGCTTTTAATGTTGTTTCTGTTGGTTTACTAGACTTGCCCGATACAGTAATGAGTGTTTTATCAACGACTTTATAATTAAGACCACTTTTACCTAAAGCAATATTTAACGCTTGTTGTGCCGTGTATTGTCCTTTGACGGGTGCTGCGCTTAAGCCTTTAACAGATGTATCAGTATAAACCAGTTTAGTATGCGAAGATTGCGCCAAACTATTTAATGTGGCAGATAGCGGTTGTGCGGGTAAGTTAAATTTATAGGTTTGTTCAGGACTTGCATAAGCGTTGCCAATTAATAAAGGTGTAATTAAAGCGCTTTGCTTTAGCAACTCAAGGGATGTAATTTTTTTCCTTGAACCAACAGCTTTATGAGTTGTGTGAAATAAATTATTAACCATGTTATTTTCTCTGGTTTATTTTGTTATTAAGATTTCAACGCTTATTAGGCGTCTTAATAATATTAACAATGCAAAGTGATCTAACTGGACAAAATAAAATTTTTTTTTAACTCAATAAACCTATTTCATTATAAAAATATAACAATTATTAGAGAAAGCGAACGATTGTCTATTCCAGTTTTTCTACCGAACAACACGATGTAGCTCGACGTTTTGACCTTTTCGCTTGGTTTGGACAGGAAGCATAGATTCAAGCGCATGTAAAAATGGATTTAGGTCATCAGAATTAAATGTACCACTAAGTGTTTCTTTGGCCAGGTTTTGGTCGTCAAAAGTAAATTTAACCGGATGATAGCGCTCTAATTCGGTCATTACCTCCAAAAGTGGTGTTTCTTTAAAAAACAAATCACCATTTACCCAAGCTTTCAATTTATCAACTTGAACACTTTGCAACGGCCCTAAGCCTTTATTTTGAGTATAACTGCGTTGATCACCTGCAATCAGATGTTCATTATTTACATTGTGATCATTATTTAGTTCGACCTCCCCTTCCAATACTGAAATAGTGGCCTTCTGCCCTTGCTTAATAACATTAAACACAGTGCCAACATCTCGAATAGTTAAATCTCCGACATCGACTAAAAACGGTCGTAATTGATTATGAGTAACGTTAAATTGTGCTTCACCTTGAGCTAAATTGACCTTGCGCTGTAACAATGACATTCTTACGGTAATACTGGAATCGGTGTTTAGATCTATAAAAGAGTTGTCGGCTAATTCAATACGACGATGCTCTCCCTTACGGGTGACATATATGATAGTTTGTGCGTTGTATTCCAACCAAGCACCACTGATTAATGTCGCAGAGAGAACAAAAACAACCCATGACGCTAATTTAGCAATATTTGATTTCAAAGGTGTTGCAGATCGAGCCGCTTTTAGAGCAGGCACTGGAATGAATTTCAGATCATCCATATTAGCCCAGATATTTTCAGCATGAGTATAAGCGGCTCGATGACTCTCACTAAGGTCTAACCAATTTTCAAAGCTGGATTGTTCTTTTAAAGAACAATTCTCAGATTGTAATTGTACAAACCATTCAATTGCTTGTTTTAATTGTTGGTTACTAAAAACTGATGTATCTGCAGATAGCATATGTTTTAAGCTACCCAAGCTTGTGTATTATGCATATAGTTGTGGCAATGAAGCATAGCTTGCACTAAACGGCGCTGTACCGTTTTCTCTGATATACCAAGCTTTAGCGAAATTTCCGAATAGCTTAATTCATCAATTTTACGGAGTAAAAAAACATACTGGTATTTTTCTGGTAACGAATTAATAGCCGATAACAATATTTCACATTGCTGGCGTAATGAGATTATTTCATCCGGCAAATGCTTTGGACACACTATTAAATCGGTAAGTTGCGAGCCGTTATTTTTAGCTTGTTTTTGCCACTTTATGTAGTTTAGAGCTAATCTATCAGCTATACGAAAAAGAAAACCAGCTAAATTTTCATCATGTTTAAGCGCATCATCACGTAATAAACGCAAATAAGTTTCTTGACACAAATCTTGAGCCGTTTCTGGACAGCGTATTTTGTAGACCAAAAACTGAGTAAGTGCCTCATTATGCTCTTGAAACAATTTAGTTACTTGTTCTTGGCTAAGTGAGATAGAAGACATTAGCTATTTTCCAGGGTATTATTTTGCCTTAAGCAACATATTAGATTTTTTAATAACATTGTCTTTAGAGCGTATCCAGTGCAATTAAATAAAAAATAAGCACGATTGATGCCATGATATTTAAAAATTTAAAAATCAATAAATACGCGCCTAATACATTGTTGTTTTTTTGTGAAAAAATATTTCAAATGGAATTAATGATGAAGAAGATAAAATTAAAACTGTGTCATATGACACAACTACTGTGTCATATGACCTATTAAATATTATTTTCCATTCTTGTATTTCAATTTGTCAGAAACCTCTGGAAAGACATTCATTGCGTCCAATTTGAAATTTGGGCCTTTCATTACATCAACTTTGGGATCATTTAATCCTACTTTACTTATTGGTTGTTTTTGAACAGGCCTAGTAACAGGCTTTGCTGGCTTTACTACTTTCCTAACTGGTACCAATGGTTTTCTTATCATTGCCCTAGCAGGTCCAACTTTTCGTACAGGCGTATTTGCCCTAATCATTGTTTTCCTTGGATAAGATATTGCTTCCTTAACATCGCTATCTGCCATCAGTACGTCCCATAAACCATCTGTTAGCAGCAACCAAAGTTCATAGAGATCGTTATCATTTAATAGTTCTTTAATTTTCATCGTGTCATTCCTCTTAAGGTATTTATCAGTTATACCCAGAGAGGTATTAATTTAGGCCACTGCCCACAATCCTTCCTGAGATTACAAACAGTAGCCAGTGCATTTATTAATGCGTCTTCTTCATACCGATCAAATGAAATAGCGTGCCTTTTTTAATCCCTGAATAGCCTTTCCAACAATGCCATGACTTACTGGCATCCTTGGCTGTTTTAGAATGACTGATATAAGGTGTCAGCTCAATGAATTCACTTTCAGTAAAACCGGCATCATTCATTGCTGCAGCCATACGGCCATAGGTGTGATGATCACCCAGGTGTTTAAAGTCACCTTGCTTAATGAGTGTTTTGATCGCGTTTAAATCAATTACTTCTTGATCCAAGCTATCACTATGGATGCCTTGTCTTATTGGGCTTTCATAAACTAATTCAGCCAGTTCAGTCATCGCTGGCGCGTATTGAATGACCTTTTCAACATCAATGGCATAACGGGTTAATTGCGCTTCATCTTTCAAATTACCACGCCAAAAGAACGACCAATCTAAGCGACTTTGTACTTTGCAAGGTAGATAAAAGAAGCTAGCTGTATGAGTTTTAGATAAATCAATGCCGGAGAATTTAGCATTGGAATTCTTATCCAGGTGTTTTACTCGGTCTTTTGGCCAGCAAGTGATATAACCTTGTTGAGCAATAATCCGTTGAATATAAGATTGTACTTCTCGATAAATCTCATCATTAACGACTTGCTTAATGAAGAACATCACCCGGTAATTATTGGGTTTTGTTGCACTTCGACTGAATGAATTACACATAAAGAAGCTATGTTTGGTCTTCTGGGTAAATATCGCCTTAAATTCCTCGGGTGATAAATCGCCATCATCAATATCAACCACCACCAAGGACGCATAATCGACATTACTGAGTGCTCTTGATTGCTCGGTTTTATAAGTCACGCCATTAAATAAAACACTTTCATCCTTGGTGCTAATGATGTGATTGGTATAAATGGATTGCATGGTCTTAACGAATTCCATTGGCGAACTATTAATCCCTGCCAATGACTTGTTATAAATGCTACTGAGAAATGTCACACCGAATGACATATCCAAGAACTCAGGGGGTTTTGGGAGATATTGGGTACTAAATCCTATAGATAAGCAATTGGTAGTCAAATTATCCCAAGTATTATCTTCTGGATCACTATCTGCATTAATAGAAGGAATTAATGATGTGGTTTTTACATCATTTGTTTCTGGGAGATTTTGGGTACTAGATCCTATAGATAAGCAATTGATACCCAAATTATCCCAAGTATTATTTCCTCGATCACTATCTGCATTAATAGGAGGAATTAATGATGTGGTTTTTACATCATTTGTTGCTGGGAGATCTTGGGTACTAAATCCTATAGATAAGCCATTGATACCCAAATTATCCCAAGTATTATTTTCTGGATCACTATCTGCATTAATAGGAGGAATTAATGATGTGGTTTTTACATCATTTGTTTCTGGGAGATTTTGACTACCAGATCCTATAGATAAGCAATTGGTAGTCAAATTATCCCAAGTATTATTTTCTGGATCACTATCTGCATTAATAGGACTGACCTGCTTACTGCTTTCGTATTGACCGTTATTCAAAGCGGTTATTACGATGGAATTTAATGCCTTTAAATCAATGAGCTTCTTGAGTCGGCTTTTTGAATTCTTCTCCACTTGCGTTAAGGCCACAACTTTTTTAAGACAACCATTTATCACAGACAATGGCGGTTACCGGTGCGGTGCTATCTGGACGCCTGAGTGAGGTCCGCATAATAGCTTGGTGAGCCACTTCATAAGACATAGCCCGCTTGATGAAAACCTTATCAAAGCCCAAGTCAATTAACATGGCGGTATGTTTGGGTTGATTATTTAATGCCGGTGAAAAGTATATATCATTGATAGTATCGAAGTGATTAATGCCGTGGGATATGACAGGGGCTTTCCTGCCTTTTCTAAAGGCTGTGCTGTCATCATTGTTGGTCATGTAAATGAACTCACGCTCACCCATGAAGCGTGCCACGACCTCAGCGAAATAGTCGAGCTTGGTTTTTCCTTTAATGAGTTGATTGGCTGAATGCTTACTCCAATCGGCTTCTTGTAAATAACGCAACGTTAAGCGATGGCCATTGCTGTATTGGTTGTAACGTAATTGCTGGGTAATGGGCGTAAATGGCCGGAATACCACGCTGCAATAGTCCGACCAATAGCGATATAAAAGCGATTGTTCAAAGTTCGCACCCATCATAATGACTTGCGCAAAGCCCTGGTAGATTGAAGGCTGTAATAAGCTTAAAAAATACAGCTTGTTGAGTTCATTACCATACAGATAATCATCAGGACTATCATCCGTGACTTGATTCCTTTCTACTAATTTGTCCCAGTTTGCTTTATCGGTATAGCAGCGGTAATGGTCATCATACAGATCATCGACAATGGCTTTGAATACGTCATTGACAGCATCTTGATTATGACCCAGCCGTTCGGCACTTGGATGAATTTCATATAAGCCAGTACCCGCGACCTCACCGGTTTCTATATACTGGGCTAATAAGTGATGGTTATAGGGTAAAGATGGCGCTGCAAAATTATCCACTTTGGGGATTTCATCCACAATCAATACCCACTCACTTTGATTTTCGATAAATTGAAGTTTAGGAAATACTTGCTGGGTACAGATGATGACGCCCTGCCCCATTACGTTAATGTCCCGAATAGCCGCCATAATCTGTGCCGGTACATTCGAGGAGCGACTTCTGGTTTGTGAATAAATCTTTTGAATAGCGCCAATCCCCAAGTCATCTAATTGCTTGTAGATCTGGTCAGCCAACGCTTTAGATGGCGTGGTGATGATAAACTTCTGGTGTAAGCCTGATAGCTTAATAAACTGCCCTAAACCATAGGTCTTACCGGCACCACAGAGACCATCGACATAATGAATGGTCAGTGGTGGGTTATGTTCTTTACTGATTTTAAAATGGTTTTGTACAACATCCTTGTTGTTTTTCATTGGTTTTAACTCCTGTTAAATTGAACCACTGTGTAGGGCTCAATGAAGCAAGATCACGTTTAATAGAATGATTGATTGGCTTTTGATAAATACCTATACCGTTAGGTTGTTCATCTTAGCTGGGGTACTGCTCTCTATCAGTGCTCTGGCTTTTTGGGTGTGTGCTTCCTGCACATTCCCATATTACTATTGCTTACTTGGCTCGCTGTTGTTTCGACTGATAATACAGTTCTCCATCCACGCTTCAATTTCATCCGCTAACCACACCACACTTCGCGTACTGACCTTAATCTGTGTGGGAAAGTCACCCTTTGCTATGGCCCAATAAACAGATGATCGGGGTAAGCCTGTCATCATCATGACGTCTTTTAATTTAATAAATCTCATAATCCCTCCTGGATAGTTTTAGAATTCTTTAGATTCACTGGTATTTAGCAAATGGCGAGAAATAGTGGGATTTTTATGAAAAAAGAAGGGAATTGAGACCAAAGAGATAAATACTTTTGTCATACAGGAGTATTAATAATGAGAAAGACAACCAAACACCTAAGAACAATTAAGTCATTTAGATTTACACCATCATTTGCACATAGCATTTATGCTACGGCTAGACAATTGAATCTCAGTGAATCTGAATTTGTGAGAATGGCACTGATGGAAGTGATTGATCGAATACAGCAAAATTAAAAATAGCTTGATGGAAATCCAGCTCCTGAATTTCTCTCAGGGAACAGTATTATTTCATTAAGATTTGAAGTTTGAGCGACACCGAAAAAGAGAACAAAAATAGAACGTAATTCGATTTTAATGTTATCCTGATAAGTAAAAACAGTCCATTAAATACTTATGACTACTAATATCAAAATAGAAAGATCATCTAAATTCAGTTATCCAATTGAATTGAATTTATCTCTACTTCAATCATTGGAAGTCGAGATATTTCATTTTGATAAAAACTCACCGAGAATTCCTCTTCCTATTTTTGGATCAAAAGTAGCCGCAGGTTTTCCATCCCCTGCTGATGACTATATAGAAAAATCATTGGACCTAAATGAATTGCTGATCCAAAAACCAGCAGCAACTTTTTTCGTTAGGGCACAAGGTGAATCAATGCTAGGTGCAGGAATTCATCCTAACGATATTTTGGTTGTCGATAAGTCAGCAGATGCTATTGATGGCAAAGTTGTCATTGCTGCACTTAATGGTGAATTGACCGTGAAAAGATTGACTAAAAATCTTGATGGTACTTGGTATTTAAAAGCAGAGAATAACGCCTTCCCTGATATTTTATTACATGATGAACTAGAATTGGTTATCTGGGGTGTAGTCACTAGCGTTATTCATAATCTTTGATAGGGAAAACTATCATTAACTATTTCTAGCCAGTTTTTTTTGATTTTTTATCTAAAGAAGTCCAAACAATTCCTATTACAACCAGAAATGTTATGAAGCATTGATATTTGAAATGAATTATTGATCTTTGTAATTTAGGATAAACATAAGAATTAATAAATGTTATCCCATAAGTTATCCCATAAACGTTATTTTCTCATTTTTCCAAATAACGAATTTCATAACTCATTGATTTAATTGGTCGGGACGATAGGATTTGAACCTACGACCCCTTGTCCCCCAGACAAGTGCGCTACCAAGCTGCGCTACGCCCCGACATTAAATTTTTATCTAACTTTGAAAGGATTGCGATTACAACCCCAATAACATCAACGGCATATTATACTACATAAAAAAATTACCAATGGACTCTATTTAAGAAACTCTAAAATATCTTCAAGCTCTAAAATCATATTACGTATTTCTTTCTTAGAACAATTTGAATCTTCTACTGCCTTATCAGTGGTTAAGTGAGATCGGGCGCCACTTATAGTATAGCCTTGTTCATATAACAACGACCTAATTTGACGAATCAGCAATACTTCGTGGCGTTGATAATAGCGACGGTTACCTCGTCTTTTTACCGGGCTAAGCTCGGTAAATTCTTGCTCCCAGTATCTTAAAACATGTGGTTTAACACCACACAACTCACTTACTTCACCAATTGTAAAATAACGTTTGTCCGGGATAACTGGAAGCTCGTTATTATTGCTCGGTTCCAACATAAGCTTCTACACGGGCTTTAAGTTTTTGTCCAGAACGGAAAGTTACCACACGCCTGGCAGTAATAGGTATTTCCTCGCCTGTTTTAGGATTTCTGCCTGGGCGACTGGTTTTATCGCGAAGTTCAAATTTACCAAATCCAGAAATCTTTACTTGTTTTCCCTCTTCTAAAGAACTCTTGATTTCTTCAAAAAAGACTTCAACCATTTCTTTTGCTTCACGCTTATTTAAACCTAGATCATCAAATAATTTTTCAGCAAAATCTGCTTTTGTTAATGCCATATATTAATCTCTCAGCTTTGCATTTAATTCGTTGGTCAATATATTTAACAGTCTGCTAACGATTGGGTCTATTTCAGATTCTGTTAGTGTATGAGTATCATCTTGCATAATTAAACTTAAGGCAACGCTTTTATTGCCCTCTTCAATACCTTTACCTCGATAAATATCGAAAATAACAACATCCTGTAAGGCAGTCTCAAAATTACTCTTAATACAACTAATTATTTGATTAGCTGTGACAACTTCCTTCACAATCAACGCTAAATCTCGTCGAACAGACGGGTATTTAGAAAGTGATTTAAATACGGGTATACGCTTATTAAGTAATAAGTTTTGATCCACTTCAAATAGAAAAACTTGAGTATCAAAACCTAATTGTTTCTCAAAATCAGGATGCAACATCCCCATCCAACCAATTTGTTGCCCATCGGGTGAAATAATTTCTGCAGCCTGACCTGGGTGTAAAGCAGAATGAAGCGCTGATATATAGTTAGCTTCACATCCGTTTAAAGCAAATATTGCTTGTAAATCAGCTTTAATATCAAAAAAGTCAACTTTACGGTTTTTTTCGCCCCATTGTTCAGTGCAAACATCACCTAATACCAAACCAGCGAGCATTTTCTGTTGATAAGTCTCGCCGTCTTTTTTGATAAAACGAAGACCCGTTTCAAATAACCGAACTCTATTTTGTTGGCGATTGGTATTGTACAGAGCTGCTTTTAACAAACCACACCACAAGGTAGTTCTCATTACAGCCAATTCCGAAGAAATTGGGTTTTTAAGTCTGATTACCTCAATATCTGGAGCAATGAACTTTTGAATATCCTCATCAACAAAACTATAAGTAATTGCTTCTTGATAACCACGATCAACCAGTAAATCTTTAACACGATCTATGTCTAAAACCGCTTCAGTTGCTGAACTTAATTCAGAACGCATTAAGAAACTGCTACTAGGTAGATTATTATAACCATAAACACGTGCAATTTCTTCAATTAAATCAGCTTCAATTGCAATATCAAAACGAAATCCCGGCGGCCTAATTTCCCAGCCATCCATTTTTATTTGAACTGTCATTCCAAGACGTTGAAAAATATCAATAACGAGCTCATCAGACAACGTAACACCTAGCATCTTTTCAATGCGTAGACGTCTTAGCAAGACGGCTTCGCGTTTTGGCAACGAAGTTTCAGTGGTTACCTCAATGATTGGGCCTGTAATTCCCCCGGCAATATCAATAATCAATTGTGTCGCACGCTCAATCGCCCTTGCTTGCAATGTAGCATCAACTCCACGCTCAAAACGATGAGATGAATCTGTGTGCAAACCAAAACGACGTGCTTTACCGGCTATTGATTGAGGTGCAAAAAATGCACACTCTAAAAAGATAGTGTGCGTATCGTCGTTAACTGCTGATTTGCTTCCACCCATAATACCAGCCAGTGCCAATACTTGTTTGTCATCTGCAATAACCAATGCTTCTTTATCCAGCTTGATAATTTCATTATTTAATAAAGTTACAGCTTCATCGGCTTTTGCAAAACGAACCGATATGCTTCCAGAAAGCTTCTCTGCATCAAACACATGTAATGGTTGGCCTAATTCCAACATGACATAATTTGTCACATCAACTAAAGGCCCCAAACTTCTAATCCCTGATCGACGCAAGCGCTCCTGCATCCATAAAGGTGTGACTGCTGTTGCATTAACGTTTTTAATCAATCGACCCAAATAACGAGGGCAATCTTTTATTGCTTCTACCGAAACATTTAGTACATCTTGATGACCAATAGAAACCTTTTCAACTTGAATCGCTGAAAAAGCCATTTTATTCAATAAAGCAACTTCACGCGCCAAACCTTCAACACTTAAACAATCGGCCCTGTTAGGCGTCAAATCAACTTCAATAATTGAATCATCCAGTGATAAATATTCACGAATATCAACACCAACAGGCGCGTCATCAGATAATTCCATTAACCCGTTAGCATCCGATGCTAATCCAAGTTCCTTTTCTGAACATAGCATGCCAAACGATTCTTCGCCACGCAGTTTGGATTTTTTTATTTTAAAATCCCCTGGCAATATCGCTCCACAAAGTGCGGCGGGGATTTTTAAGCCCACTCTTACATTGCTCGCACCGCATACGATTTGCAAGGGATGCCCTTCACCAACATTAACCTGACAAACACGAAGACGATCTGCATCGGGATGTTGTTGCATGGATAATACCTGGCCTACCACAACACCACTAAATTTAGCAGCTGCAGGCTCAACAGAACCAACTTCAAGACCTGCCATCGTTAATTGCTCTACCAGTGTTTCTGTACTTATCTCTGGATTTACAAACGACCTTAACCAGGCTTCACTAATTTGCATGATTTAAGCTTTCCTGTGTTACGACAACTTAGTTAAATTGCTCTAAAAATTTAAGATCATTTTCAAAAAACAACCGTAAATCATTAATACCATATCGCAACATTGCGAGACGCTCTACACCCATACCAAAAGCAAAGCCACTATAGTGTTCGCTATCAATATTAACTGACTTAAAAACCTCGGGATGAATCATGCCGCAACCCATAACTTCTAACCATCCAGTGTGACTACATACCCGACAACCTTGTCCATTGCACATAACACACTCAATATCTACTTCTGCAGAAGGCTCGGTAAAGGGAAAGTAAGAGGGCCTAAAACGAACTTGTATATCTTTTTCAAAAAATGCGCGCAAAAATTCGTAAACAACACCTTTTAAGTCTGCAAAACTAACATCAGTATCGACCAAGAAGCCTTCAACCTGATGAAACATTGGTGTATGTGTTATGTCAGAATCACAGCGATATACACGACCAGGCGCGATAACTTTTAAAGGGGGTTTTTCACTTTCCATTGTTCTAATTTGAACAGGAGATGTATGTGTCCTCAGAACGGTATGGGCATCAAAGTAAAAAGTATCATGCATTGCTCTGGCAGGATGATGCGCTGGAATATTGAGCGCCTCAAAATTATGATAATCATCTTCAATTTCAGGGCCTTCAACAACTTTAAAACCGACACTGGCAAAAATCTTGGAAATACGTCGCAAAGTGGTAGTGACAGGATGTAATCTTCCCGCTGATTGTCCTCGTCCCGGCAAACTAACATCAATTGTTTCTGAAGCGAGTCTTATTGCCAAAGCATCTTTTTCGAGCCTATCTTTATAAGCTTCTAATTGCTGCTGAAACTGGTCTTTAGCTTGATTTATAATTTGACCAACAGATCGCCGCTGCTCAGGATCAATGTTGCCAAGTTCTTTCATCTGTAAGGTAAATAATCCTTTTTTACCAAGATAATGAACACGCACCTTATCGAGTTCAATAAGGTCATTTACTGCCGCAAGCTCTTGTAATGCCTGCGCGAGAATCTCTTCAAGGGTAGCCGACACTGCACTGCTCGCTTTTGTTAGGGATAGGAGAATTTGATAAGCGGACTCAGGATTAGACCTGATCAACTCGCCTCCTTAAGAGGCGAGTTGTGGTATTACTTAAGAAACAGGACTTACGTTGGCTTTAGCAATTTCTGCTATTTTACCAAATGATTCAATATCACGAACGGCAATATCAGCTAAAACCTTACGGTCTATTTTAACATTCGCTTTTGTTAAACCATTAATCAAACGACTATAGGATATACCATACATACGTGCAGCAGCATTGATACGAACTATCCATAGAGCGCGGAATTGACGTTTTCTTTGTTTGCGATCGCGGTATGCATATTGACCCGCTTTAATAACCGCTTGTTTAGCTACACGATAGACTCTACTACGAGCACCATAATAACCTTTTGCTTGTTTTAATACTTTTTTGTGTCTTGCTCTGGCAGTTACGCCGCGTTTAACTCTAGGCATTGTTATTCACCTCTCAACTGTATGGCATCATACGTGCAGCCATGCGCACGTCTGAAGGATGAATAGTTGCGGGTGAACGTAACTGTCTTTTTCTTTTTGTCGACTTTTTAGTCAAGATGTGACGACGATGAGACTGTCCACATTTAAAACCGCCATTGCCAGTACGTCTAAAACGTTTGGCAGCACCACGGTTAGTTTTTATCTTTGGCATTTTTTTGCTCCAATAATATAAAAATAAAAATCCCTGAGATATAACCCAGCAAGGCAAAATGCATGGCCCTGAAGAATTAATGGCATTACCAATGGTAATGCATAAAACAGCAAATCCTGTGCTGTTATTCTTAGAGACGTAAAAAATTATGTCTCTAAGTACCTCATCTCAATAATAAATATAAGAGAGGAAACTTTTTTGTTATTTTTTCTTTTTGGGTGACATAACCATAATCATTTGTCGACCTTCCATTTTAGGGAACTGTTCAACAATGGCTATTTCTTCCAAATCTTTTTCTATACGCTTCAACAAGTCCATGCCGATTTCACGATGAGCCATTTCACGCCCACGATAACGAACTGTAACTTTTGTTTTATCGCCTTCATTAAGGAATTTGGTTAAACTTCTCAGTTTAACCTGATAATCTCCCTCATCGGTTCCAGGCCTGAATTTAATTTCTTTAACTTGTATCTGCTTTTGTTTCTTTTTGGCAACTTGAAGTTTTTTATTAAGTTCAAACTGGTATTTACCGTAGTTCATTATCTTACAAACCGGGGGATCCGCGTTTGGTGATATTTCTACTAAATCCAAGTCTGCAGCATAAGCAATCTGTTTGGCCTCATCCAGCGAGATAATTCCTAATACTTCACCTTCTGCCCCTGTAACTCTCACTCGTCTAGCAGTGATCGAATCATTCAGGCGCGTTTCATCTTTTTTAGCAGCGATACCCTATTCCTCCAAAATACTATAATTTTCTATCCGCAATCTCTTGCTGAATACGTTCGGCAAATTTACCGACTGACAGACTACCTAAATCTTCACCTTTTTGCGTGCGTACGGTGATATTTTGCTCTTCTAGTTCTTTATCACCAATAATAACAAGATACGGTATTCTTTGCATTGAATGCTCACGAATTTTAAACCCGATCTTCTCATTTCTCAAGTCAATTTTTACTCTGACACCTTGTTTCTCTAACAATTTCATAACTTGAGTAGCATATTCCGCATGCCGATCGGCGATATCAAGCACCATTACCTGAACTGGCGACAACCAAACAGGGAAGGTTCCGGCGTATTGTTCAATCAATATTCCAATAAACCGTTCCAGCGAACCCAGTATGGCTCTATGTAACATCACTGGAACCTGTTTTGAACCGTCTTCGGCAATATAAGTTGCACCAAGTCGACCAGGCATTGAAAAATCAACCTGAATTGTTCCGCACTGCCATACTCGCCCAATACAATCTTTTAATGAAAACTCAATTTTAGGCCCGTAAAAAGCGCCCTCTCCGGGCTGTAGTTCCCACTTCAAACCTTTGTTATTAAGCGCCAATTCAAGCGCTGTTTCTGCTTTATCCCAAACCGAGTCATCACCCACCCTGTTTTCAGGACGAGTTGACAACTTCATAATAACTTCTTCAAAGCCAAAATCACTGTACACCGAGAACAGCATATCAATAAATGTAGACACTTCATCCTGAATTTGACCTTCTGTACAGAATATATGCGCATCATCCTGAACAAAGTTTCTAACTCTCATCAAGCCATGTAACGTGCCTGAGGGTTCATTACGGTGACACGACCCAAATTCTGCTATGCGAATAGGTAAATCACGATAACTTTTGATGCCTTGGTTGTATATTTGAACATGACAAGGACAATTCATCGGCTTAATCGCGTAATCACGATTTTCCGAATGGGTTGTAAAGATCATGGCGCCAAACTTATCCCAATGGCCTGATTTTTCCCAAAGCGATCGATCTACCAACTGTGGTGTTTTAACCTCACCATAACCATTTACACGCAATTTTTCACGTATAAATTGTTCTATTTGTTGATAAATAACCCAACCTTTCTCATGCCAAAACACCATTCCAGGCGCTTCTTCTTGGGTATGAAACAAATCCTGTGTTTTTGCAAGCTTACGATGATCACGTTTTTCAGCTTCTTCCAGACGATGTAAATAAGCCTGTAATTCCTTTTTATCGCCCCAAGCAGTACCATATATTCGTTGTAACATTTCATTTTCTGAATTGCCACGCCAATAAGCACCCGCAATTTTCATCAGCTTAAAACTGCTTAATTTACCGGTACTGGGCACATGAGGTCCTCGACACAGATCAGTAAATTCACCTTGCTGATATAACGATAAATCCTGATCCGCTGGTATCGATTCGATAAGTTCTGCTTTATAACTTTCGCCCGACCCCCTAAAAAAATCAACCGCTGCATCCCTGCTTAAAACTGACCGACTAATAGCAAAATCTTCTGCAACCAATTGTTGCATTTTTGCTTCGATAGCAATCAAATCATCGGGGGTAAAAGGTCTTTGATATGCAAAATCATAATAAAAGCCATTTTCTATAACCGGGCCTATCGTGACTTGTGCTTCAGGATATAATTGTTTTACAGCCTGCGCCAATAAATGCGCGGTTGAATGACGAATCACCTCAACGCCATCATCATCTTTTGCAGTAATAATTTGTAAAGAAGCATCTTGAGCCAACAATGTACTGGCATCAACCAAAACGCCGTCAACCCGACCGGCCAAGGTTGCTTTAGCCAACCCTGAACCTATCGACTTAGCAACATCCATCACTGTAACAGCGTGGTCAAACTCACGACTAGATCCATCAGGAAGTGTAATTACAGGCATTTTAATATTTTTAAAGTTGCTACAATAAAAAAAGCACCGCAGAGCAGTGCTTTAATGTATGGTAGGCACGATTGGACTCGAACCAACGACCCCCACCATGTCAAGGTGGTGCTCTAACCAACTGAGCTACGCGCCTGAAGTTTCTCTTAACTTCATTAGCTTGCCATTATACCAATAGGAATAACTTAATCAACCCTTTAATAAATTGTTGCCGAGTAAGCCTGTTAACCTGAGAATTGAAAACTGATTTTTTACATAAATCCAAGAATAAATAAACATAATATACTGACTGTAAAAGCCACCACCCACTTTGCTTTCTCAATTAATGACAACTTATCCCAGAAAGCTACAATAAATAGCTTAAAGGCATAAAATGCGCTACTTATCTTCTTTTTTAGCCTGCCAAACCACACGGAAAAAACCATCAAAACTCGATATATTCCGTAAAAACCAATTAACCACAATAAATAAAAAACAATAATCTGACTTTGTTGGCGATTTGTGTCAAATAAATGCTCGATAACCCTATCCAAAAGAAACTCTAACCATTCAAAAGCAATATGCACCACCAAGAACAATGTATGCAACATGACATCGTAAAAAACGATTAAAATTCCAATAATGGATAATTGGATAAATAATTTTGTATAAGCTGATGAAATCAAGTTATGTCCATAAAATAAATTCATAATTTAAACTTACGCTCTATTTGTTTCCATATTATTTAAAACTTAATAGAATTTAACTTTTCCGGTATCAATATCATACATTCCACCCACTATACCAATTTCACCCTTTTTCTCCATTGCATCCAGCAGAGGGCTTTGAATCTTTATCTGATCCACAGTCAGTCGTACATTTATATTAGCAACCTCTTGAATAAATTTCTCATCACTAATAACATTATTTTTTAATTCATTAACCTTTACCGCATCTATAGCCGGCTTTATTTTGCACAAAAGACCTGTTAAGTGATCAAGATTAACATTACTACAAGCTCCCTTAATTGCACCACAATGCGAATGACCCAGCACAACAATTAACTTCGAACCAGCCAACTTACAGGCAAATTCCATACTACCCAGAATATCATCATTAATAATATTTCCAGCTACCCTTGTACTGAACACATCACCCAAGCCCTGATCGAAAATTAATTCAACCGATGTGCGTGAATCCATACAACTAAGAATAATCGCAATGGGAAATTGTCCCTGCCGAGTATCATTAATCTGCTCCAATAAATTTCGGTTTGATTTCAGATTATTTACAAATCGTTCATTACCTTCTTTTAATAATTTCATAACTTCATCTGGCGTTAATGCCTGCTGAATATCATAGGTTGGTGCACGCGCATTCTTTATCGACGGCAACACACCATAACCGCGCAAATTCTCAATAGTTAGCTTAATATTTTTTAGCTTAGCTTCAACCCTGAAGTTTTGAATAATTTCGTAAACATCGTAATCAATATATTTTGAACGGGTTGCATCAATAACAACATCGGAATCATCAGGAAACTGTTCAAGAATTTGCTTAATATTGGCTTTGTTCAGAAATGAAACATGCTCGGATAAACGAATTATGGTCTTATTACCGATACGTGATTCATTAAAATAAAATGCACTTTTATAGTTTTCAAGCAATATTGAAAATAAAGCAGCAATTAATCCTATACCAAGGCCGACTAGCAGATCAGTAAAAACCATACCCAATATAGTGATGCAAAAAGGAATGAAATGATACATCCCTGCCTTGTACATCATTTTAAATACTTCTGGTCTTGTCAATTTATAGCCAACGACCAGTAATACACTTGCGAGACTGGCTAGGGGGATTTTATTAAGAAGGCTCGGAATATAAATGACCGCAATTATCAACAGTAACCCACAGATAATCGCCGATACTTTTGTTTTTGCACCCGATTGAATATTTATAGAACTGCGCAAGATCACTTGCGCCATTGGTAGACCACCTAATAAGCCACAACAGGCATTACCGACGCCTTGTGCAATCAACTCCCGATTTGTAGATGTCATCCTTTTATAGGGATCCATTTTGTCGACGGCTTCTACAGAGAGCATAGTCTTTAAACTAGCTACAACAGCCACGGTTAAAGCAGTCAAATAAACTGCCGGATTCCCAAGTTGGGAAAAATCAGGGTAATGCAACTGACTCAATAAATCTCCTGCATTATTTAATACCGGCAACATCACCAAATGATTTCCACTTAAAGCCAGCTCAGGAAAATATTTATGCAACCCTTGGTTGATCAATACACCAACTAAAATGGCGACTAAAACACCTTGGAACAAATGAAAAAATCGATATTTTTTCATAAATGACTGCTCCCATAAAATAAGTATGGCCAAGGATATAAGTGCAATCATAATAGCGGTGGGCGAGATAAACTCCAGCATATTCAACAGCTCAGAAAAAGATGAGTAGTTGTCAGCCTGAAAAAACGAGGTATCACCTTCATAATCCCTATCATAACCAATGGCATGAGGGATTTGTTTAAGAACAATAATTAAGCCTATCCCCGACAACATGCCATTAACAACAGAGGATGGAAAATAATACGCAATAACCCCTGCTTTGGTCAGACCCATCACTATCTGAATAATACCCGCTACCACTAAAGCCAACAGAAAACCATTGAAGCCAAGTTTTTCAATAGCTGTCAATACAATTACTGTTAGACCTGCCGTTGGACGACTGATTCCTAAAGAAGAACCACTTAAAGGCGCTACTATTATTCCGCCAATAATACCGGCAATTAATCCGGAAAACAAAGGCGCACCTGAAGCCAGCGCAATCCCCAATAATAGTGGTATAGCTATCAAAAAAACCGCAATACCAGCTGGAATATCATATTTTAAATTGACTAACAGGCGACTGTTATTAATTTTAGGACTTGTATTGCTTTGCAAATTTATTGTTTGTTTTTTCATAAAATTAACTTTACCGAAATAATATTTCACAGGTTATCTTTCAAAGCGCATTTTCAAAGCGCTTAGTCTATTTATTACCTGTCATTCAATATCACCATTGGATTATGTTTTTGAATTTTTTCTTTACCGCGCAACTCAATAGTATTGATGATAATAATGTTGTCGTCTGATGCAGTTGACAAAAAATTTTCAATCGTCTCAAAAATATCATAATCAATAAATGTCGCTTTACTAGCGTCAATAGTGACAGTACTTTTTTCCGGAATTTTCAAAATAAATTTTCTTAACAGTGCTTTGTTCAGAAAAGATACATCTTTGTTTAAAGACAGTAAGTAATGAGAACCATCCTGGGTAAGCGTAATAGCAGCTTGATAATTGGCTTTAATAACAAAAAACAGACCAACAACCATCCCTATAGCCATTCCCTTCAATAAATCAGTTATAAGTATTGCCACGACGGTAATAACAAAAGGCAGAAATTGACTCATACCTTTTTGGTAAAACTTCTTGAATAAAACCGGATTAGCTAATTTATAACCGGTATTCAATAAGATAGCGGCTAAACAAGCGAGTGGAATAGTGTTTAAGTAATGAGCAAAAAACATAACACTGAGCAACAAAAACACACCATGCGTGAAACAAGCTATCCGTGATTGGCCTCCCGCGTTTATATTGGCTGCACTTCGAACAATAACAGCAGTTATCGGCAAGCCGCCTAAAAAGCCACTTATGATGTTACCAACACCTTGCGCCTTTAGCTCACGATTTGTTGGCGCGAGCCGTTTCAAGGGATCCAACTTATCCGTCGCTTCAAGACTTAGCAAAGTTTCCAAGCTAGCGATAATTGCAATTGTCACAGCAACTATATAAACATTTGGATTACTAAGATGCATTAGATAGCTTGAATCTGGCAAAACAAAGTTGTTAAAAAAATCAGTGGCTTTTTCCGAAACAGGTAAACTGACCAAATGTAAATTACTAACCGCCCAGTCAGGCACAAATTGCTGGGTAAAACTATTGTAGCCAACCCCCCAAATCACCGCCATTAAAGGACCAGGAATTAGCTTTAACCATCTTTGCTTTTTAAACCCAGCTGTATTCCATAAAATTAAGATTAACAATGCCACAACACTGATAACAACAGAACCTGGCGATACACCACTAAAAGCATCAAACAGCTCAAGAAAGCTCGATTCAGCAGTTTCTTTCATATAGCTCTCATCGCCTTCATAACTGGAATGATAACCTGTGGCGTGAGGAATTTGCTTAATAATCAAAATCAAACCAATTGCTGCCAACATACCTTCAATGACAGCAGCAGGAAAAAATGCACCAATAATTCCAGCCCTGAGAAATCCCAACACCAACTGCATGACACCCGCTAAAATACCCGCAACTAGCAACCCTTGAAAACTACCCAAGGTTTCAATGGCATTAAAGACTATAACGGTCAAACCTGCGGCTGGTCCAGAAACGGCAAGTTGCGAACCACTCAACCAAGAAACAACCAGACCACCAACAAGACCTCCGATTAACCCCGAAAACAAAGGCGCCCCAGATGCAAGCGCTATCCCTAGACACAAAGGTAAAGCAACTAAAAAAACGACGATACCTGCAGGAATATCATCCTTAAGATGACGAAAATAATATTGCGTATGTTTATGTATCATGTCCAATAATCCATTTAAGTACTTTTATTACCTGTGCAATTAACATCAAATGCAAAGTAGTTTCTTTAGCGCTTATACGTCCAAATTAAGCCATCTATAAAAAGAAGCTTTTTGCTTTGGGCCACCAACTTTTAACGGTATCATTTTCAAAACGTTATAAGATAATCTTTCCGACCTGTATATTAACCTCACTTCCTTTCACGAACCTTTCACAATAGTTAAGTCAGCTTATGAAGCTTTTATTAATAGAAGACGATGCTGTTTTGGCTGACGGCTTAATACATACATTAACGAATAGTGGCTATGCAGTTACCTGTGCAACAACAGGCTCTTATGCTAAACAGTTACTACAAGCCCAAGATTTTGATTTAATAATTCTTGATTTAGGCTTGCCGGATATCGATGGATTGGAATTATTACGTCGACTCAGGCGACTAAAAGTACCTTTACCAATTATGATCTTAACTGCTCGCGATGGTATCAATGACCGAATTACTGGTATTGAGCAAGGCGCTGATGACTACATGACCAAGCCGTTCGAACTAAGAGAATTGGAAGTGCGGATTAATGCCCTGATTCGGCGCTGTTATGGTGGCTTTAGTCACGCAATTGTCATTGGACAGCTCGCACTGGATACGCATAACCACCAAGTATTGGCAGAAGGGCAACCGATTTTACTATCAGCTCGTGAATATGGCATTTTAGAAATTTTACTGCTACAAGCCGGAAAAGTGGTCGCCAAGGATCGGATTGCCCAACGTTTATCAATTGACGGTGATGCACTCACCGACAATGCCATTGAAATTATTGTACATCGCATACGCAAACGCATAGAACCTTACCAAGCAGTAATTCGAACGGTTCGAGGACTGGGTTACTTATTAGAGAAATCAGTAAATGAATAAAAATAGAAGCCTAAAATCGGAAATGCTTTTTCGCTTAGTCATTCCCTTGATTTTATTTGTAATATTTGATGCATTTCTATCTTATTTCGTTACCCTGCATTATGTCGATGAGGCTTATGATCGCTGGTTACTCGATTCTGCCAGATCATTAACGCAGGAAATCAAAGTCCGGAACGGTAAAATAGTAGTCGAATTACCCACTGCCGCTTTGGAAATATTTAAGTGGGATGAAGGCGATAAAACCTATTTTAAAATCGCTTCTACCAACCAAGAGCTATTGGCTGGCGACAATCTTGTGCCTGTACCTCAAAATCCAGAAGTTGATTGGACTAAACCCATCTATTTTAACGACAAGATGTATGGAGAACCTGTTAGAGTGGTTTCCATGTTAATCCCAATTGATTCAACACCCTACAAAGCTTTTGTTCATGTAGCAGAAACCATGAATATACGTAGGGCCATGATGGTCGATATTTTATTGGCCGACCTGATTCCGCAATTAATATTAATTTTACTAACCGGCATCTACCTACTAACCGGCTTAACAAAAGGCTTAAAACCCTTACACTTATTAGCAACTAAAATTGCACAGAGATCATCTCGTGACCTAAGCCCTATACCTGAAAAACTCGTATTCCTCGAAGTTCGGACACTGACAGACACCATTAATGGGTTATTGGAAGCCCATACACAGGCAATTGAAACTCAACAGCGTTTTATTGCCAATGCCGCTCATCAACTCCGTACCCCGCTAGCAGGTTTAAAACTACAGGCAGAACGCGCATTACGAGAACAAGATCTGTCAGCCATGCAGCCAGCGCTTCAGCAGATTCAGTACTCTGCTGATCGAATGTCGCATTTAACATCACAACTATTAGTCTTGGCCAAATCTGAACCCATCAGTGGTCAACACGAATTAATGACCATTGATCTTTATAAACTTTCCAAACAAATTTGCATGGATTGGGCGCCGAAAGCACTGCAAAGAAAAATAGAACTAAATTTTGATGGTCAGAATGAGCCCTTATACATCAAGGGGGATGCCATACTGCTTGGAGAATTAATAAATAACCTCTTGGATAATGCTATTTCTTACGGTCAATTCGGAGGGAATATTTGGATCAAGTTAACGCGTTCTCCGGCTCCCTGCTTAACGATAGAAGATGATGGTCAAGGCATTCCGGACAGTGAACTGAATAAAGTATTTGAACGTTTTTATCGCATCCCCGGAAGCCCAGGCAATGGATGTGGCTTGGGATTAGCGATTGTCAAAGAAATAGCTGACCTACACAAGGCCAGCTTTAAAATCGGTAAATCCAATCACTCAAGCGGTCTTAAAGTAGAATTAATGTTTAATCATTGAACTCCATTTATTAAAACAACTATCTTCTTCTGGGCGCGGTATTTTTAGGTTCAGACTGACCCTTTGGCATTACCGGCTCATTACGCTCAAGGCCTGCAAATTCAAATAACAGCTCCAACTCTTTTTCGGTTAACTCATAAAAAGTGCTAGCCTTTAAACGCTCCGGCAAAACCACAGGTCCGTAACGAACACGCATCAAGCGACTAACAACAACCTCTTGAGATTCCCATAAGCGCCTAACCAAACGGTTACGTCCTTCACTAACAATAACGTGGTACCATTTATTAGCGCCTTCGCCACCAAAAAACCTAATCGCATCAAACTTGGCTTTTCCATCTTCAAGCTCAACACCTTGCTTTAACTTTTCAAGAGTTGCTTCAGATACATCACCTAAAATACGCACGGCGTATTCACGCTCGACTTCAGTTGACGGATGCATTAATTTATTAGCCAACTCACCATTATTGGTAACCAATAACAAGCCTGATGTATTAATATCCAATCTGCCCACTGAAATCCAGCGAGCCGTTGTTAAAGTAGGTAATTGGGTAAACACGACCGGCCGACCTTCAGGATCACGGCGAGTCACTACCTCACCGGTAGGCTTGTGATAAAGCAAAACACGCGTAGGTTGAACAGCAAACTTCTCCCAATGCACCACTCTGTCATTGAGCTGTAAATAATCCCCCACCTTTAAACGATCGCCCAACTTCACAAGCTCTCCATTTAACTTGAAACGTCCTTCATTGATCCAGCCCTCTATTTCTCTTCTGGAACCGACACCGCCGCGAGCCAATACTTTTTGAATGCGCTCGCCCTCACCTGCGACAACATGACCACTCTTTTTTACCGTTTTTATTTCAGCAGACTGTTTTGGAGAACTACCGCCTTGCTTATAGCTTGCTTCTTTTGGTTGATTTCTGTCCTGATTTTTACGCTGCTGTTTCGGCGACTTATTCACTCTACTGGAAGAATTACCTGGCTGCTTTGATGAATCATTAGTTGGTTTCTTGCTTTTCACTCGTTACCTGCGTGGTTTGTTGCTTGTTATCTATCGACCCTTCAAGATGCTTAATCTCCTCTAAAGTCGGTAGTTGATTTAATGATGTAATATTAAAATAATCAAGAAATTGCTTGGTCGTTCCATATAAACCGGGTCTTCCAGGCACTTCCTTATGACCAATCACCCTAACCCATTCACGCTCAAGCAAGGTCTGGATAATGCTTGAACTCACACCAACCCCTCTTATATCCTCAATATCCGCCCGAGTGACAGGTTGCCGATAAGCAATAATAGCCAAGGTCTCGAGTAAAGCCCGCGAGTATTTTGGCGGTTTTTCTTCAAATAAACGTGAAACCCACTTTGATAAATCCTGCTTAATCTGAAATCGATAACCACTGGCAACCTGTTTTAATTCGATGGGCCGATATTTATAATCCTCAATAATAGCGTCTATAGCAACCTGTATCTCCTGTAATTGCGGCTGCTCAAGCTCAGGAAAAGTTTGCAATACTTGCTTTGCTGTCATGGGACGTTTGGCGACAAATAGAATCGCCTCGACTATTCGCTGTATTTTCACGTTCGCTTCTAGTGGCTCAATAACTGGATTGGGTGTATTTAAGGTAATTGTTTTTAACTGGATGTTTCGGTTTCTAAACTTGCCCAAAGGTCTAAGTCTGAGTGGTCGACTATTCTTTATTTCAAAACCATCAAGCCCAACAGTATCTAAAACAACGTTATTTTGGACTGCTATTAAACCGGCATCAGGGACAACAGTCTTTTTTCTTGGCTTAGAGACCTTCTTTAATGGAGGCGAAACCGGCGCTTCTGACTCGTATGTCGGCAAAGGGCTCTGACTGGATGATCTCGATGAGTCCTTCTTTGCCGAGCTCGAGGATGGCCAGAAACGAGACAACGACTCCGTGTCGACCTTCTTGTCGGATAAATAATTGAGAGAAAAGGAGACTATTTTCTCCTTTAAGTTTTGCCAAAATGGTTGCCATTCGTTCACGGACAGATAAAGCTTCTTTGGTAATTTGATGATGACTAAGTTGGTCAACCCGTTTCAGAACATCCTGGAATGCCAATAGCATATCCTTTAACTGAATGTCAGGTAACTGCTGCTCAACGCTTAAGGGTGATACATCAACATCTATGGCAAATATATCACGTTCAACTCTGGGTAATAAATCAATCTCTTCCGCAGCCGCTTTAATACATTCATATTCTTGCAATCTTCGTATTAAAGTAGCCCTTGGGTCTTCTTCATCGTCTTCTTGTTCTGTTTGTCTCGGTAATAACATTCTTGACTTTATTTCTGCCAATAATGCCGCCATTACCAAATACTCTGCTGCCAACTCCAGATTTAATACACCCATTATTTGTATATAAGTGATGTATTGATGCGTAATTTGGGCAATAGGGATATTAACAATATCCAGATTCTGCCTTCGGATTAAATACAGTAATAAATCGAGAGGTCCTTCAAACAAATCCAAAAAAACCTCCATCGCATCCGGAGGTATATAAAGATCAACCGGCAATTGATTAAAAGGCGCACCATTAACCAATGCAAAAGAAGGTGCCAAATCAGAAGATTCTTCAACAATTTCAGTCATTAGTTAGGTATGGCAAAAAAACACGATCTAAAATTATAAAGTAAGCTAGACTTTGAACAATCATAAACCTGCAATCGTGAAAAACACATTTTGAGCGATATACAAAGGATATTCCAATAGCACATTCAATATCCTAAAATATAAAAGCGCCAACAATATAATAAAGCCATAGCGTTCCAAGCGATTATATTGCCATGCCCAATAACTGGGCAAAATACCCGTCAAAATACGACTGCCATCCAGCGGTGGAATAGGTAATAAGTTAATTAAAGCCAAAACCAGATTAATCGAAATACCCGCAACGCCGGTATAAATCAAAGGGTGGGCAATTGCTTCATTCCCGGCACCAATAGTGACACCTATTCGTGCAATTAACGCCCAAAAAACAGCCATCAATAAATTAGAAACCGGCCCCGCTAGGGCTACAACAGCCATATCTTGCAAAGGTTTTTTAAAATTTCGGGGATCGACAGGAACCGGCTTTGCCCAGCCAAAAATAAAACCCGTCCCTGTCATGAGTAATAACCCGGGAAGAATGATGGTTCCGAATAAATCGATATGCTTAACAGGATTTAACGTTAAGCGCCCCAATCTCAAGGCCGTGTTATCGCCATATTTTTTAGCCACCCAACCGTGCGCAACCTCATGCACAGTAATTGCAAAAACTACTGGCAATATCCAAACCACTATGCGCTGAATTAAAGTTAACTCATCCATTATATTAAAACCCCAATTAATCTAACATAGGAGCAAGACCCTTGCCTTGCCTGATAATTTCTGCCCCATCACTGGAAAACTCAATCATGGTTGTCTCGCCACCTTCAATAATACCGGCATCAATTATCAAATCCAATTCATGCTCAAGCTTGTCTCTGATCTCGTAAGCATCCGTCATTACTTCCGTTTCGCCAGGCAATATCAAGGTAGAACTAAACAGCGCCTCACCCAACTCCTGAAGTAATAATTGCGCTACCGCATGATCCGGAATACGTATGCCTATGGTTTTTTTCTTGGGATGCTGTAGCCTTTTGGGCACTTCGCGCGTTGCATCCAAAATAAAGGTAAAAGGCCCCGGTGTTAATGTTTTAATAAGCCTATAAGCATCATTACTGATTTTGGTAAACGTCGATACCTGAGTCAGATCTTTACACGCCAAGGTAAAATTATGCTTATCATCCAACTGCCTGATACGTCGTATCTTATCCAAAGCCTGTTTATCACCGACCTGACAGCCCAACGCATAAGATGAATCCGTCGGGTATACAATAACCCCTCCTTTACGAATGATTTCCACCGCACGGTGAATCAAACGCAGTTGCGGATTTTCCGGATGAATTTCAAAAAACTGGGACATCATTACCATTCAAAAAATTTTAAAATATGCATTATACTCTACATCAGCTTTAGCTGGCAGTATGAATACCAAGTTGGATTTAGAAGCATTATGGGTATTAAGAATTAAGGATTTTGACAATAAATTGGGTACAATACCTAACAGATAAACACAAACACCAATCGTCCATGATTATTAGAATAGCTCTATTATTATTGTTTGCTGCATTTGCTGTTTTTTTATCGGTCGACTTTTTACTATGGCTTACCCTACCCGGACTGCCCCCGTTATTAACAAAAATCGGCTTGGCACTTCTCCTTAGTGCTTTCTCAATACTGATTGTTAACGGCCTATTCGTCATCATCAAACTAACAACACAAACCTGTTTAGATTATCTTTCAGCACCCAATCGCGCGCACCGTCGATTATTGTTCTTCCAAGCCAAACAACACCAAATTAAGCAATTATTCTTTTTTAAAAAGATCCAAATCAATTACTTTAATGAAGTTAACAGAAAAAAACTGTTGATCGCCAATAATCATCACCACCTCCAGTCACTATCCAAAGCTATCGATAACGACTTACGCTCGTTAAAAAACCAACTACCGGTAGCCAACTACCAAGCTTTTCAGCATGAAAATAGACTGCATCGCAAAAAAAAGGATATTGAGGCGTTATTAAAACTGCAAAATAAAATAGCGACTAGTGAATAGCCATGAGTACCTTAAAAAACTGGACATTAACGTTGCTTAAGTTATTTCATACCGTTAAAAATGAAAATCTGCAATGGCAAGAAAATAATCAAGAGCAGCAAAACAAACTCAAGCACTCGCGCATACTGGCAACAAAAGCATTGGAAGCTGAATTAAAAAAGAAAAGCCTCCAGTTAGAGCATGAAATTTCGGTAATAAGAACCCAAAATGAAACTGAACTGACCCTGTTCAAAACCAAATGTAAACAAGATATCAAAGATTATAAGCAATACCTCAGCGCTTTGGATCAACTAAAACAGTCCATACAAACCAGTTACCAGCACCTACCCGAAGCCGTCGCCTTTACCATTCATCATCATGCCAAACATTTATTAAACCAAATGTGGGAAGCCAAAGACTTTGAACAAAAAATGTTTCATGAGATGCAATTGATTAACTTCATGACCACCCTACATGAAGATACCCGCTTACATCTGGAAGGCACCAGCACAGAAAAACTCCCCCAAAGAACACTGGGGTTGATTCAAAACCAGTAATCTTTAATCAAACCACTGTCGCATCCAAAACACACAACGCCGTCATATTAATAATACGACGTACCGTCGCCGATGGCGTAAGAATATGCACAGGCTTGGCACAACCCAATAACACAGGCCCCACTGCAACACCATTACTTGCAGCAACTTTCAGTAAATTGTAAGCAATATTGGCAGCGTCTATATTGGGCAAGACCAATAAATTAGCACTGGCTTTTAAGCTTGAATGAGGCATCATACTTTGTAAAATATCATAATTTAACGCCGCATCCCCGTGCATTTCACCTTCAATTTCCAACTCCGGCGCCTGCCCTTGAACAATAGCCAAAACAGCGCGCATCTTTTTTGCAGACTCACTGTTACTCGAGCCAAAACTCGAATGTGAAAGCAAAGCCGCTCTGGGCACCAAGCCTAATTGACGCATTTTATCTGCTGCCAATAAGGTTATTTCGGCTAGTTGTTCAGCATTTGGATTCTCGTTAACGTGCGTATCAACCAATATAATTTGCCGCTCCGGCAAGATCAACACATTCATTGCTGCATAAACATTGGCACCCGACCGCTTACCCAATACTTGATCAATGTAATTCAGATGCAAAGCATTATCACCAAAAGTACCACAAATCATCCCGTCGGCATCGCCTTTATAAATCAACATCGCACCGATTAAAGTATGGCGGCGGCGCATTTCCATGCGGGCATATTGCTCCGTTACCCCTTTACGATCTGTCATGCTTAAATAAGTCTGCCAAAAATCACGGTAGCGTTTATCATATTCAGGATTAACTACCTCAAAATCAATGGTTGGTCGAATACGTAAACCATATTTCTCGATACGAGCTTGCAATACGGCAGGGCGACCTATCAAAATGGGTGTTGCGATATTTTCATCAACGATGACTTGCACCGCTCGCAAAACTCGTTCTTCTTCACCTTCTGCAAAGACAATCCGTTTTTTCTCCGCAGGCACACTTTTAGCCAACTGAAAGACCGGCTTCATAAACGTGCCACTATGATAAACAAATTGCTGCAAACGCTCGATATAGGCCTGCATATCCTGGATTGGCCGCTGGGCAACACCGGACTCCTCGGCGGCCTTGGCAACCGCCGGCGCAATCTTGGTCATCAATCGCGGATCAAAAGGCAACGGAATTAAATAGTCCGGACCAAAAGATCGGTTAGCAATGCCGTAAGCACTGGCGACAATATCCGATTGTTCCGCCTGTGCCAGTTCGGCAATGGCTATAACAGCCGCTATTTCCATTTTACGCGTGATGGTGGTTGCTCCACAGTCCAGCGCACCACGAAAAATATAAGGAAAACACAACACATTATTAACCTGATTAGGATAATCAGAGCGCCCTGTCGCAATAATGGCATCCTCACGAACCGCTTTAGCCAGTTCGGGTAAAATCTCGGGAGTTGGATTAGCCAAAGCCAAAATCAAAGGCTTGGCAGCCATACTTTTAACCATATCCGGTTTTAAAATACCACCCGACGATAAGCCTAAAAAGATATCCGCACCGGGCATCACTTCTGCCAAGGTTCGCGCAGAAGTATCTTGTGCAAAGCGTGCTTTATTTTGATCTTTTTCTATACGACCTTTATAAATAACACCCGCTTGGTCAGTCACAAAAATATTCTCTAACGGAAATCCCAACTCAACAATCAAATCAAGACACGCCATGGCCGCCGCACCGGCACCAGATACCACCAGCTTGCAGCTTTTAATATCTTTACCAACCACTTTTAATGCATTCAAAATGGCCGCACTGGTAATAATCGCAGTGCCATGCTGATCATCATGAAAAACCGGTATCTGCATACGGTCTCGTAATTGACGCTCGATATAAAAACATTCGGGGGCTTTAATGTCCTCCAAATTTATACCGCCAAAAGTGGGCTCCAAGGCAGCAATAATATCGCAAAGCTTATCCGGATCCAGTTCATTAATCTCTATATCAAATACATCAATACCCGCAAACTTTTTAAATAAAACACCCTTCCCTTCCATCACTGGTTTGGAGGCCAGCGGCCCAATATTACCCAAACCCAGCACTGCCGTGCCATTGGAAATGACGGCAACCAAATTACCACGAGATGTATATTTATAAACATTAGCAGGATCAGCAACGATCTCCTCACAAGCCGCTGCAACACCGGGCGAATAAGCCAAAGCCAGATCGCGTTGATTGGTTAAATGCTTGGTAGGGGTAACACTGATTTTGCCGGGCGTAGGAAACTGATGATACTCCAGCGCTGCCTCGCGTAATTGCTGACTGACTTCTTCTTTTTGATCAATAGGGGAATTCATACTCTGCCTTATAAACAGTGAACGATTAGGAAAGCGGTCAACGCTAAGATTAGCACAATTAAGACAACACATCCTCTGGAAAAAACAGCCACCCCAGTACTTTAATATCCGCATGTTTTATAAAAGCCAAGGCGATTATGTGATCTATTACGTAACCTAGGCAAAGGATACCTCAGGGCCAGCCCCCCTTTATGTCCTTTATTTAGGTCGGGATTACAATCCCCAGCCAGCATAGTAGTGCTTGTACGTCTGTCCAGATAGCTCGTACGTCCGATCAGAGAGCTAGAGCGTCCGTCCAGATAATCGATGGGGCCAGGTTAAATTAATCTTACCTAAATATATATTGCCATTGATTTAGTAATGTCCAAAGCAAGTTGGTTGTAAATTTAACCGATGATGTGCGTGGGATAATGGATCGTATTATTGATCAAGGTTAATCTGAACCCATGAAAACCGACACGCCCGAAATAACCGCAGTTCGTGAAGCGACTCCTGCCATAGATGCCTCTCGTTAGCCTGAAGTGAAGCTATATACACAGGAAAATATGGATTCATGACGAGGACTGATGAAGAAACTGCTTTTGCTGATCAAGTCGAGACAGCGTCTACAAGAATTATTCTATTTATAGGGTTTTTAATACCTTAACTCTAGGTAAATATTACCCTATGAATAGGGCTTTTAATGCCTACTATTAGTAAAAAGTTATTTTTTTCATAACGTACTTAACCATCTATATATCTGCCTTTAAATACATAATAATTCAATATGATATATTTTTTTATGTATGAATAAAATATTCAACTTTAAAAAATTATAACAATGTTTTTTGGCTTAGTTTTTGCTATTTCAATTGTACAAATATATATCTTTGCTTAAAAGAAAGGTGGATTTGTAATTTATTGAAAGAAAGAGTAATTTTTTTAAATCAAAGCTCTAAGGAGTATCAAAATGTTGCCTATAAATACAATAAATAAAATTTCAATTATTGCTGGGTTATTTCTTGCTATTAGCGTAAATATTGCAGTAGCAAACCCCCACTAAAGCCTTGTTAATATTTCCGGTATTTTACCCTGTTCCTCCCCAAAATACCGCCCAAACAATTTATATGTATGATTGCTTCACCGATTCTACTTGTGCGTCACCTCGTCAGTCGTCAAATTATGGTTATATTACTAACGTACCCTCATTTCATGGCCCCGGTAATGCAACATGGGTAACCTTAGACACAGGTGGCGCCCATAGCTACTATAAATTATGGCAAAACACCGGCACTCCACGTTCTCCTGTTTGGCAGACTTGCCAACTCGGTATTCTTGCTAATGGAGTAGTTGCAACTGATCGAACTAATACTTGTGTAGGACCAGGAAAGATATCCAGCGGGTCTACCGCTCAAGTATTTCAAATTAATATGGGAGTAATCAAATTCCCTACTCCTCGATCACCAATTTTTCCAGCCCCCTCCCCCCACAAATATAATGATATGCCGACGCGTACCATAAGTTTTGAAAACACAACCAGTGATACAGATATCTGTATGAGTAGAGATACTCTTATCACGCATGCCCTATGTAGCGGTTATAATGTCATGCGTATTAATGCTAATACCAGATACGTATATAGCATTGCTAAAAATGGTGAAAATTCTCGTAATGCTCAAGTATTCGGAGAAAAGAATACGGGTAACGGGCCGGGGACTGCATGGAAGAAAACTGGAATTGTTTCCTATCAACATACGAACCTTTTAGAATGGAATATGTATCCAGTAGAAGCTATGTCGAGGACTACTCCACTTAACAAAACAGATCACAGTATCGGCGCATCAACTATTGATATTTCATTAGTTAATGGCTTTAATACGGCTGTCCGTCTAATTCCAACTGAAGATATTGTGTGTTCTGTTTCAAAATCAGAAGGGGGGCCAAGTATATTCAATTTATATCCAGCTGGACGGCCTATGGCAAGCTTTCCAACATCATCATTAACAAAAATTAAAGATATTTGTCCTCTAGGGTTTAATGCTGGTCAATCTGGTTGTTTCAGCCAATGTGCGCTGGCACATCAAAAAAATCTAAGTCAAGAGCAAATTGATAGCAATTGCTGTACGGGGGATTATGATACTTACGCAACTTGTAATCCTGTTATCAGTCATAATTATATAAATGCTGTAACTAATCACTCACAGGGTGTTTATGCATGGGCGTATAATGACTATAGGGGAACGTTTACCTGTCAAGCGGATGCAAGTTTTATTTACGAAGTAACTCAAACTAAATATTAATTTAGCTATTCATAAAAGTTAACTTATTGATTTTTTTAATCTCTATAAATTGAAAATTAAGTGCACGAAAATAAACATGCTTTCATGAATCTTGTGCACTTAATTAAAGTCCACTTAAAAATCCAAAAGCCAAGAATTTGCATAGGCATTCGTGATTAATTTTTCCTGACGATGTTACGTTCGTTTTTATCCTTTTGGACAAAAAGAAAAAACGAAGAACTTATTGGAATAGTGCTGAATTATTGCGAGCACAAAAAAGTATCTGAGTATTACAAACAAGTTCATGACCAAGAAGATGCTGTTTATACATGACATCGTCATGCGCAAAGACTTTGCCACGACCTGTTACGGTTGCTCTTGTCAAAAACTGGATCGTTAGCTTGCAGATAGGCTTTTATAGCCTGATTGGGTTGACTCTTTTTATTATTAACCTTATTTTTAATCTAGCTAAACAATTTGATTGATTTAATCTACGAAAATCTTCAAAAGTTACAATAAGCAGCGCATTACCTAAAGGATGATAGGCTTTAAAATATAACAGACTGATTACTTTAGTATCTTTCGTGCTTTTCGTGGTCTCATTGCGGGTTTTAAGATTAAGGAATCGACAACATATTATCAAGCGCATGTTTAGCCAATTTTGCTTCTTCTACTGGCACTGATATGCGATTAATGACATGCCCCGCTGCGAGGTTTTCCAGTACCCAAGCTAAATGCTGTGGGTCGGTTCTAAACATGGTTGAACACATGCATAGGGTGGGTGACATAAAATGAACGTTTTTACCTTGTGTTTTACATTCATCATGCAAACGATTAACCAGATTTAATTCGGTGGCAACCAGCCAACGGGTATTGGCTTCTGCTTCACGAACCGTTTTAAGAATGTACTCGGTTGAACCGACATATTCCGCTTTTTGACAGACTTCAAAACAAGCTTCCGGATGAGAAATAACCTTGGTTTCCGGATAACGCGCAAGAAAGTTATCAATTTGTTCCGGCTTAAAGACTTGATGAACGGAACAATAGCCATTCCATAAGATAATTTTGGCCTTGCGAATTTGGTCTTCCGTCAAACCACCCATGGGTTTATTAAAATCCCATGTCACCATTTCTTCCAAGGGTATACCCATACGGTAACCGGTATTACGGCCTAAATGTTGATCAGGGAAAAACAACACTTTAGAACGTCTGGCAAAACTCCATTCCAATATCTTTTGTGCATTAGACGAGGTGCACACGATACCATCATGCTTACCACAAAAAGCTTTTAAATCGGCAGCAGAATTAATGTAAGTAACTGGTGTTACTTCATTGTCTACATCAATAACTTGCGCTAATTCTTGCCAGCATTTTTGTACCTTTAAAAGGTTGGCCATATCTGCCATTGAACAACCGGCAGCCAAATCAGGCAAGATGGCTATTTGTTCAGGACGCGACAAAATATCAGCCACTTCTGCCATAAAATGCACGCCGCAAAATACAATATATTCGGCTTCTGATTGTGCGGCATCTCTGGAGAGCTTTAATGAATCACCCGAAAAATCTGCGTGTTTAAATACTTCGTCACGTTGATAATGATGACCGAGTACCACACAACGATTACCCAGCTTGGCTTTGGCTGAAATAATACGGGCATCACATTCTTCATCATCGAGTAAGGCGTAATCTTGAATTGGAAACGGCGTTGAAGTCATTTATTTACCAGTGGAAGAACGAAAATATTGAAAATTTGATAGCTGTATTATGACGGCTAATACTTGATTTCTGAAGTGCTAAAACGGAAACAACGCATTAATATTTAATTAACATTACATCAGGCTAATCGTGCGATAACCGAGGGTAGGTTTTTGGGGGCTTTAATACGCAGTTGTTTGTTAATATTCATGCGTCCAAATACCACGACAATATCAGAGGTAGAGACATCAAATTCTTTAGCTAAAAACTTTACCATGTGATCAGTTGCCTTGCCTGCACGTGGCGCTTCGGTAACACTGATTTTAAGTTGATTACCTTTAACTTTACCAATAACATCTTGCTTGGCCCCGGGCGTACCCAACACATTCAGTATTAATATATCGCCATCCCAGGCAAAAAATGAACTCATCTTTTTTGGATTGATTGATATTTTCTTGGCCGTTTTTTCAGCGCTGTTTTTTTTTGCCGCCATTATGTCAATGTTTGATATTGGTTGTCATTTGTATAGGTCGGGTTAAGCGTTAGCGTTAGCCCAACCTATCACAGACAAATAGTGGGTTACGCATCGCGATACAACCGATACACAACCCAACAATGTTAGTCTTGCTTAACTTTGTCTTTTCCTGCGGGTTTAATCAAGCGAATCCCCAACTCTTTTAATTGCTCGTCGGTAACCACCGCAGGCGCATTGACTAAAGGACAGGCGGCTGATTGGGTTTTAGGAAAAGCAATAACATCACGAATAGAGCTTGATCCGGTCATTAACATGACTAAACGATCCAAACCAAAGGCCAAGCCACCATGCGGTGGCGCACCGTATTTTAGGGCATCCAACAAGAAGCCGAATTTTTCTTTGGCTTCTTCTTCGCCAATACCTAAAATTCCAAACACGGTTTGTTGCATTGAGGTACGGTTAATACGAATTGAACCGCCACCCACTTCGGTACCGTTTAAAACCAAATCATAAGCGCGTGATAAGGCAACGCCGGGATTAGCAACCAAGTCTTCAACTGAACAACTAGGCGCTGTAAAAGGATGATGAATGGCATTAAAACGACCTGATTTTTCATCCCAGTCAAACATGGGGAAATCAACGACCCAAACCGGTTTCCATTCGCCTTGCAGTAAGTTGAGATCTTGCCCTAATTTAACACGTAAAGCACCCATTGCTTCATTAACGATATTGGCTTTATCGGCACCAAAGAAGATTAAATCGCCGGTTTGTGCGCCTGTTTTAGCCAAGACACTGTCCCAAACTTCTTTGGGGGCAAATTTAACAATCGGAGATTGCAAGCCTTCCAGACCGGCGGCCAAGTCATTTACTTTAATATAAGCCAAACCTTTGGCGCCATAAATACTAACAAATTTGGTTAGTTCATCAATGTCTTTACGACTTAAATCTCCCGCGTTTGGAACGCGCATGGCAACTACACGACCTTTTGGATCATTAGCAGGTGCTGAAAAAACTTTAAAATCTACCGCTTTCATTTCATCGGCTATGTCGACTAATTCTAATGGAATGCGTAAATCAGGACGATCAACACCAAAACGAGATACCGCTTCTTGATAGCTCATGCGAGGAAATTGAGCGCCTAAATCAACGTTAATTACTTTTGCAAATAATTGACGAATCATTTCTTCCATCACCGTCATGATTTCATTTTCATCCATGAAGGATGTCTCTATATCAAGCTGGGTAAACTCGGGTTGCCTGTCGGCACGTAAATCTTCGTCGCGGAAACAACGCACGACTTGATAATATCTGTCCATACCGGCAATCATCAACATTTGTTTATACAATTGTGGTGATTGTGGCAGGGCAAAAAATGAATTCTCGTGGGTTCGGCTCGGTACGATGTAATCGCGAGCCCCTTCTGGAGTTGCTTTGGTTAAGTAAGGCGTTTCAATTTCAAAAAACTCATTATCATCCAGGAAGTTTCTTAATACTCTTGTCACATCACGACGCACTTTCATTTTTTCTTGCATCGCAGTTCGACGCAAATCTATATAGCGATAGCGTAAACGTAACTCTTCGTTGACTTCAATTTCACTTTCTATAGGAAAAGGTGGTGTTTCTGATTCATTTAAAACTACAATGTTTTTAGCTAATATTTCAATTGCACCAGAATGCATGTTGGCGTTGCTTGTTCCCGCAGGACGATCACGAACCAGCCCGGTAATTTGTAATACATACTCACTGCGGACTTGTTCGGCAATGGCAAAAGTATCTTCTACATCAGGATCAACTACAACTTGTACCAAGCCGGCACGATCTCTAAGATCGATAAAAATAACGCCGCCATGATCTCGACGTCTGTGTACCCAACCGCAGATTGAAACGGTTTCGCCTAGCTGTTGTGTATTTAATTCTCCGCACTTGTGGGTACGCATAGATTTTCCCTGTGTATTTAAAAGTTGTTTGTTTAGTGTAATTAAAATAAAAACTTAAGACAGCATCTTAACTCTGTCTGGTTTTGCGTATCTATTGGTTAATCGCTTTTAGTGCTACCGGCTTTTGGAGTACTGGGTGTTGATGCTTCACCCGCTACATTTTTCTTGGCACCACTCTTAAAATCGGTTTCGTACCAGCCGGTACCTTTTAATCTGAATCCGGCTGCAGAAATTTTTTTCATTAACTCCGGCTTCGTACAAGCAGGACAAACAACTATGGGATCAGAACCCAGCTTCTGTAATGCTTCGTGCTCATGGCCACAGGACTGACATTGATATTCGTAAATTGGCATTAACCACTCCGACAACAAAAAAAATAGCTACTATAAGGACTGAATTTAGTTTTTCCAAGTACTTACTATAGAATAACCGTCTATTTTACAGATACACTGCCAACAATGAAAACATTAACCATTACCCGTCCCGATGACTTTCATATTCATGTTCGAAACGGCGCTATTTTAAAAACCGTTCTGCCTCATACTGCAAAGCAATTCGCACGGGCGATTATTATGCCAAATCTTAAGCCCCCAGTGACGACCGTGCCGCAGGCCTTGGCTTATCGGAAGGAGATTTTACAAGCGGTTCCTACCGGTATTGATTTTACACCTTTGATGACTTTATATTTGACAACCTCAACACCTGTCTCTGAAATAAAAAAAGCCGCCGCTTCCGAACATATTTACGCCTTTAAACTCTACCCTGCTGGCGCCACCACCAATTCTGATTCTGGTGTGGCCGATATTAAGGCTATTTATCATTTGCTGGCAGAACTCGAAAGTCTAGCTATTCCGTTACTGATTCATGGTGAAGTCACCGATCAGAACTGTGATATATTTGACCGTGAACGAGTGTTTGTCGAGTCCAGTCTAACTCAAATCACCCAGAACTTTCCTGATTTGCGTATTGTACTTGAACACGTTACCACCTCTGAAGCCGTGCAGTTTGTAAAATCCTCCGGCAGTAATATTGCAGCAACTATTACCCCCCAACATCTTTTATATAATCGAAATGCCCTGCTCGCTGGCGGCATTCGACCGCATTATTATTGCCTACCCATCATCAAACGAGAACATCATCGACTGGCATTGCTTGAAGCAGCAACCAGCGGCAACCCAAAATTCTTTTTAGGTACAGACAGCGCTCCACATATTACTTCATTAAAAGAAACCGCATGCGGATGCGCAGGTTGCTTTAGTGCACACGCAGCGCTGGAACTCTATGCAACTGCCTTTGAAGCAGTCGATGCCTTAGACAAACTCGAAGGCTTTGCCAGTTTTTTCGGAGCCGATTTTTACCGCTTACCCAGAAACATAGGCACCGTTACTTTAGAAAAATCTGCGTGGACAATTCCGTCAAAGTATGGAGAACACGAGAATATAATCACACCTCTTAAAGCAGATGAAGATTTATATTGGAAAATTCAGTCGTAACATAATATTTTACGTCTCTTCGCCAACTTGGCGTAACATGCACTAAATTTTCTATACCTTTCAGGATACAACCGAACACAATGGAAAGCCCCGTAATTCCTTTAGATCAACGCTTTAGAGGGTATCTCCCTGTCATCGTTGATATAGAAACAGCTGGATTTAATCCAAAAAAAAATGCCTTACTGGAAATTGCTGCTGTTATTGTTGAACTAAACGAAAATAATGATTTAGAGATTACCGAACGTTATACAACGCATGTTGTTCCCTTTAAAAATTCTGAATTGGATGCCGCCGCTTTAAAATTTAATGGTATCGATCCGCACCACCCTTTTCGCATGGCAATTGATGAGAAAGAGGCTCTGGATATGCTGTTTAAACCCATTAAAGTTGCTGTAAAGCGTAATAATTGCACACGGGCAATTTTGGTAGGCCATAATCCTGCTTTTGATATTGCTTTTTTAAATGCAGCTATACAGCGTACACAAATTAAACGCAGCCCTTTTCATCCTTTTAGTACCTTTGATACGGCTACTTTAGGGGGATTGGCTTATCAACAAACAGTGCTCGCTAAAATTGCACAGACGGCGGGTTTGGATTGGGACAATGAAAAAGCACATTCAGCTTTATATGACGCTGAAAAAACAGCCGAGCTATTTTGTATGATTGTAAACAAATGGAAGCAACTCGAAGCGCTTAATATTTAAATAACACAACACGAATGACGAAGTCTTAGCAGATAAGATTCTACGATATGACTGTCATTCGTGTACTTATAACTTATTCCGCTACACCATCAACTGCCACCAACATAGTGGCCAACTCGCCTTTTTTATACAAATCAATAACAATGTCACAACCACCAACCAATTCTCCATTGATATACAATTGCGGATAGGTTGGCCAGTTTGAATATTCCTTAAGCGCTTCGCGCAATTCAGGATCTTCAAATATATTCACATACATAAATTTAGCCTGACAGGCATTTAATATTTGCACTGTTTGACCAGAAAATCCACATTGTGGAAAATCAGGTGAACCTTTCATGTATAAAACGACCGGATTGTTATCAATCTGGTCTTTAATTCTTTCTATAACGCTCATTGTAATCACTCAAATTAAGTAAATGTTCGTTAATTTTATCAACTTTACTTCACTTACAAAAGCAAATCTTATCATCCATCACTTGCCTGTGATTAAATTGGTACTTATAATCGAACATTTTTCCATAAGATAGTTATTAACTATCTATTTGTCTGCAGGCAGAAACCATGACCAGCCATATCATGCCAACATACAATCGCTTACCGGTCACTTTTGATCGGGGAGAAGGTGTTTGGTTGATCGATGAAAACAACAATCGCTATCTTGATGCATTATCCGGCATAGCTGTTTGTAATTTAGGTCATGCTCATAGTGCTGTTCACAAGGCCATCTGCGAACAAAGCAAAAAACTTCTCCACACCTCCAATATCTATAAGATAGCAAACCAGGAGAAACTTGCTGATAAATTGATAGAAAAGAGCGGCATGGATAACGTGTTTTTCTGTAACTCGGGCGCAGAGGCGAATGAAGCCGCCATAAAATTAGCTCGTAAGTTCGGTCATGAAAAAGGCTTAGACAGCCCGGCAATTATTGTCATGGAAAAAAGCTTTCATGGCCGAACCTTGGCTACCTTAAGTGCTACCGGAAACAGTAAAATACAACAAGGTTTCGCACCTCTTGTTGAAGGCTTTGTTCGAGTACCCTACAACGACATCAATGCTATTAAAACAGCACTAGCGCACAATAAAAATATCGTTGCTATTTTGGTAGAGCCAATACAAGGTGAAGGTGGCATCAACATCCCTGCGCCAGACTATCTTAACGAATTGCGTAAATTATGTGACCAACATGAACTATTACTGATGCTGGATGAAATTCAGTCTGGTGTAGGTCGCACTGGAAAATTCTTTGCTTTTCAACATAATGATATTATTCCTGATGTTTGTACTCTTGCAAAAGCACTAGGTAACGGCGTCCCAATTGGTGCTTGTCTTGCTCGCGGCAAAGCAGCACAATTACTCACGGCAGGCGCACATGGTTCAACATTTGGCGGAAATCCCTTAGCCTGCAGCGCTGCTATAGCGGTATTAGCAACACTGGATAATGAAAATCTGATTGAGTTAGCTACTCAAAAGGGCAAACTTATCCACGATGGATTTACAGAGCACCTTAAAAATAACAGTCATGTTGTAGATGTTCGTAATAAAGGCCTAATGATTGGCATCGAACTTGACAGACCTTGCGCCGAATTAGTTAAAATTGCATTGGAACAACATTTGTTAATTAATGTAACCAATGACACAACCATACGTTTGTTACCACCTTTAATTATTGATGAATTACAAATCAAGCTGCTGGTAGAAACCTTGTCGACCATTATTAATGACTACACTGAGAAAACTGCTTAAATTACACCATCATGAATCCAAGACATTTCACTAGCCTACTCGATTTATCCAGCGATGAATTTCGTCACATAATCTATAGAGCAATAGAACTTAAAAATAACCGTAATCCCGATTACCAGCCCTTAAAAGGTCAGGTTTTAGCGATGATTTTTGAGAAATCTTCTACTCGAACCCGCATTTCCTTTGAAGCAGGAATGGTTCATTTTGGTGGTAGCGCTTTGTTTTTATCGCCCAGAGATACGCAACTGGGCCGTGGTGAACCGTTACATGACAGTGCCAAAGTTATTTCCAGCATGGTCGACTGCATCATGTTAAGAACCGACAAACACGATACCGTAACCACCTTTGCACAACATTCAAGTGTACCTGTCATTAACGGATTAACAGATCTTCAACACCCTTGCCAATTGCTGGCTGACATGCAAACATACTTCGAATGTCGCGGCGATATTAAAGGTAAAACCGTTACTTGGATTGGTGACGGTAACAATATGTGTCACTCTTATATGCATGCTGCGATGCTGCTTGACTTTACTTTGAACATTGCTTGTCCATCGAACTACCAACCCCTACCAGAATTTATTGAAGCGGCCGGCAAACATGTTAAATTTTTTGCGACACCCTTGGAAGCCGCCCAAAATAGTGACCTTTGTGTGACAGATGTTTGGGCCAGTATGGGACAAGAAGAAGAACAAAAACTACGCGAAGTCGCTTTTAATGATTATCAAATTAATGCCAAGATTATGAACGTTGCTCATAATGATGCACTCTTTATGCACTGTTTACCGGCTCACCGAGGTGAAGAAGTAACCGCTGAAGTGATTGACGGTCCGCAAAGCGTTATTTTTGCAGAAGCAGAAAATCGCTTGCACGCCCAAAAAGCCCTGCTGGAATTTCTACTTTGCAAAAAAGAATATAAAAATTAACTTTAACAAACCACTACCAACAGAAGATACCCTTGAAAAAATTACTCAGCGCTTCTTTTATCTTGCTACTTACTTTAGATTTAGCTCAAGCCGAAACAATCTATGTTTCAGATGATGCAAATTTAACACTAAGGAGCTCCCCCAGCATTCATGGCAAAGCTTTAAAGTTGCTTCCCGTTGGAACACCTCTGACGGTTATTGAAAATGAAAGCAAATTTGATTTTATTAAAGTCCGTCTTATAGATGGCACAGAGGGTCACATTAAGTTACGTTTTACCACAAAACAAGCTCCGACTATTGACCCTAAAGACACTGCAAGCAAAACAATAGCGCAGTTACAGACCAATAACAGCGAACTGGCCTCTGAATTAAATACGCTTAAAGAAAAACTGACCCCGGGAAACTCTTTAGAGAAGTCTTTGGCAACAGAACGAGACCAATTGGCTAAAGAACTCAATGAGCTGAAAAAAACTGCGGCTAATTCTTTCCAATTAAAAAACGAGCGTGACGAACTCCAAGAGCGCGTCGTTAATGTTGAACGAGAATTGCAACAATATAAACTTGAAAATCAGGCTTTAAAGGACACAGCCAGCCAAGACTGGTTCTTATATGGTGGCTTGCTGTCACTTGTCGGTGTCATTTTAGGCTTTATACTGCCTAAACTTAGCTGGCGCCGCAAAAGTAGCTGGGATTCATATTAATATAGGTTCAATGTGTAAGAATAAAGACTTAAGAAACCTATTCCTTGCATCTTTTGCTACGTAACTTTTACCTTAAACACCAGGAATCGACCCCATGGCTCATTCAGATGACCACAACACCCGCCCTTTTTCATCACTCGTTGTTGACGGCATGGAACGCGCACCTAGTCGCGCCATGTTACATGCTGTTGGTTTTAAGAGTGAAGATTTTAAAAAACCGCAAATAGGCATTGCTTCTACATGGAGTATGGTGACTCCTTGCAATATGCACATCAACAAATTGGCTGATTCTGCTGCAGCGGGTGTTGATAACGCCAATGGAAAAGCGGTTATCTTTAATACCATCACGATTTCTGACGGCATATCAATGGGGACTGAAGGTATGAAATACTCGCTGGTATCACGCGAAGTCATTGCCGATTCTATTGAAACTGTCGTTGGTTGCCAGGGTTTTGACGGCATTGTTGCGATTGGGGGCTGCGATAAAAATATGCCTGGTTGTATGATAGGCATATCACGCTTAAATCGTCCCGCCATTTTTGTGTATGGCGGCACTATTATGCCGGGTTGCCATAAAGACAAAAAACTGGATGTGGTTTCTGTTTTTGAAGCGGTTGGTGCACGAGCCAACAACCAAATTAATGATGCCGAACTGGCTGATATTGAAGCTAAAGCCATTCCCGGTGCTGGTTCTTGCGGTGGCATGTACACAGCTAACACAATGGCATCTGCGATCGAAGCGCTGGGGATGAGTCTACCCAACAGCTCGGCCCAAGCAGCTATTTCAAATGACAAAAGACTGGACTGTGAACGCGCCGGTGCTGCCGTGCTTGAACTCATAAAACACAATATCAAACCCAGCGATATTATGACCAAAGCGGCATTTGAAAATGCCATTACGATTGTTATCGCACTAGGTGGTTCAACTAATGCCGTGTTGCATATTCTGGCGATGGCTAATGCTAGTAATGTAGATATAACGCTTGATGATTTTACCCGTATTGGTAAGCGTGTACCTATGTTGGCTGATTTAAAACCCAGCGGCCATTACTTGATGACTGAATTAATTGAAATCGGCGGGATTCAACCACTCATGAAAATCCTGCTGGATAAGGGTTTACTGCATGGTGATTGCTTAACCGTTACCGGCAAAACACTGGCGGAAAATTTAGCCGATGTTAAACCTTATCCTGAAGATCAGGATGTTATTCACTCCTTGGATAATCCCATTAAAAAAGACAGTCACTTAGTTGTTTTATATGGCAATCTGGCTCCGGGTGGGTCAGTTGCAAAAATTACCGGCAAAGAAGGCTTACGTTTTGTAGGTGTTGCCAAAGTATTTGACGCTGAAGAACAAGCCCTTCATAGTATTTTAAACGGCGACATCGTAAAGGGTGATGTGATTGTTATTCGCTATGAAGGCCCCAAAGGCGGCCCTGGTATGCGTGAAATGCTCTCCCCGACTTCTGCCATTATGGGCAAAGGTTTGGGTAAAGAAGTGGCCTTAATTACCGATGGTCGTTTTTCCGGAGGCACACATGGATTTGTAGTGGGCCACATTACACCAGAAGCCTACGTTGGTGGTCCGCTAGCCATTATTGAAAATGGGGACACCATCATTATCGATGCAGAAACCAATGAGCTTAAATTAGTTATCGATGAACATGAAATAACCAGACGCCTAGAATCATGGCAACAACCTGCCCCACGCTACACACGTGGCGTGTTGGCAAAATATGCCAAGCTGGTGAGTTCGGCTTCGTTAGGCGCGGTTACGGATAATTAAGATTGATTGCAAGATGCGCTAAAGCAATAAAGCTCATCTTGCATACCGACAACCCATGTGTTTCGTAACTCACCGTAGTGCCTAAAAAACGTTAGTCCTATTACAATCCAGGTTGGCGCAACATATGATTCAGTTATTGCGCCGTAAGCACAAAACTGGAGGTTATTTATGAATATAGAAACTATTGCCGAACAAGTGTTAAAACTTGAACCTGTGTCAAGAGCTTATATCGCAGAAATATTACTGGAAAGTCTGGATTTCGAGGAAGACTTTATTGTTTCAGAAGCATGGCGACAAGAAATACAAAAACGTTGTAATAAAATAGATACCAATCCTTCATTATTAATTAATGGTGAACAATTTATGAGCGAGCTAACACAGCGTTATCTATGAAATATTTCCTGCATCCTCAAGCAAAAGAGGAACTGGAACAGACTGTTTTATTTTATAAAAAACAACAAGCGGGATTAGAAAAACGCTTTATTGAGGCAGTTGAAGATGCCATCAATAGAGTATATCGGAACCCCATGATGTACAGAAAGATAGATGATAATGTCAGAAAATGTCGACTATTACATTTTCCCTATGCAAATATTTTTTGACCAAGACCAGCTCAGATAGAAATAATTGCTTTTATGCACTTGAGAAAGCAGCCCAATTATTGGCAATCGCGAAAATAGTCATTATGAATACACAAAACTCTTTCGTCAGTTGGTTTAGAGACTCATCACCCTATATCCATGCACATCGCAATAAAACCTTTGTCATTTCCTTTGGTGGCGAAGCGGTGATGGCTGATGATTTTGATCATCATGTCCACGATTTTGCGTTGCTTAGCAGTTTGGGAATACGTTTGGTCTTGGTTCATGGCATACGTCCACAGATAGATCAAAGACTGTCTAAGCTCAAAGCCACTGCCCTTTTCCATAAGCATTTACGTATTACCGATGACTTGGCGCTGCAATGCGTAAAAGAAGCAGCAGGCTTGGTGCGTGTTGAAATAGAAGCATTGTTATCAATGGGCTTAGCAAACTCGCCTATGGCGGGCTGTGGCCTAAAAGTGGCGTCAGGTAATTTTGTCACTGCGAAACCCATTGGCGTAATAGACGGCATTGATTATTGTCATACCGGTGAAGTGCGTCGTATTGACAGCATTGCCATTCATCAACATCTCGATCAAAACAATGTCGTCCTTATCTCACCGATTGGTTATTCTCCCAGCGGGGAAATTTTCAATCTATCTGCCGAACAGGTTGCTACCGCTGTTTCAATTGCATTAAAAGCGGAGAAATTAATCCTGTTAACGGAGCAAACGTGTTGCAATCCGGATAACGGCGAGCAAATCAGGCAAATGACCACTCACGAAGCTAATATCTTCCTAAAAGAACATCAGAACATTGATGACACCATTAGCCTGCCTTTAAAAGCAGCCATTCAAAGTTGCCAAGCGAATATAGAGCGAATTCATTTAATTGACCGAAACATTGATGGCGCGTTATTGTTAGAACTATTCAGCCGTGACGGCATCGGCACACTGATTAGCTCTACACCTTTTGAGGAGTTACGACCAGCCACACTAAACGACATAGCAGGTATCCTTGAATTGATCAAACCCCTGGAGCAACAAGGCATATTGGCCAAACGTTCCAGAGAAAAAATTGAAATGGAAATAGCAGATTACATTATCATCGAAAGAGACGGTTTGATTATTGGCTGTACAGCTTTGCATCCAAATATTGACGATCATTTTGGCGCTATTGCTTGCCTTGCAGTTCATCATGATTATCAAGGATCAGCCCGAGGGACTCGATTGCTTGATTATGTTTATAAAAAAGCCGAACAATTGGCACTTAAAAAATTATACGTTTTATCCACACAAACCATGCACTGGTTTATTGAGCGTGGCTTTCTAGCTATAGATATCAATGAGTTGCCTATACCTCTAAAAGTGATATATAAACCGGAAAGAAATTCTAAAATTTTTATTAAGGCTATTGAATAATACCGGCCATGACTAGCTTTTCAATATTACAGATAACAGACCTCCACATAATGCCTGGCAAGGACGATACCTTTAAAGGGATCAGCACAGAGCATTATTTTAAAGCCGTTCTTGAACAAGCTTTTAGTGAAAATAATTATTTTGATTTAATACTGGTTAGCGGTGACTTGGCTCAAGATCCATGCCCCGACAGCTATCAACGTATATTAAATAAAATTAAGGCGACTAATACACTCAGCATTTGCCTTCCCGGTAATCATGATGATTATAAGCTCATGCTAGAGATCTTTAACACTGACAAAGTAAGCTGTCAAAAACAACTATTTTTAGAAAATTGGCAACTCATTTGCCTTAACAGCCAAATACTTGGCGGATATGAAGTCGGTCGTTTATCAAAACAAGAATTACTATTTCTTGAAGATTGCCTCATTAATCATCCCAATCACCACGTACTTATCGCCGTTCATCATCATTGCTTGGCAACCCAAAGCGCGTGGTTGGACACCATGATTATTGAAAACAACGAAGCGTTTTTGAATATTATCACTCGATATCCGCAAATAAAAGCTGTGACTTGTGGACACATTCATCAAGAAATGGATATCAAAATGGGGGCGCTACGATTTTTTGGAACGCCTTCAAGTTGCTTTCAGTTTACGCCGAAAAGCGAGACCTTCAGTATGGATAAAACACCGCCAGGTTATCGAATAATAAAACTGCATCCTGACGGTCTTATTGACACAGAAATCAGGCGCCTACTTGAACCGATAATTGGGTTGCAAATAGATACGCAGGGCTATTAATTCAAACCGCCACTTTTTCATAGATAAATTCTTAATACTATCCGAATAAGTGGCGTTTGCTATAAAGATTCTTATGCGTTTCTTATTATCACTTACAACTCAAATTCAGATGGGTTAATGCCTAATTCCTTGGCAATCTTAAAAGCTATCTTTTTTTCATCATTATCAAAAAGACCATCAGAAGAAGCGATAGAAATTATCATTCTAACCAACAAACGTGAAGCTTCTGTATTTGACTTCATTTTTCCTATTGCTTGATAAGCTTTGGCTTCCCCTATGTCTTTATCAAATTCCAGTTGACCCACGAAATCCTGAAAAGCTTTGATAACATCACTGGTGGTGAAAATCGACAACGCATCGTTACTTTCGATGAACTTAATCATTTTTTGTTTTTCTGTAGAACTAATACTGCCATCAGCCATAGCAATTAGAGCTGAACCCGCCATGGCGGCATTCAAAAAATCCTTGTTTTTAAATTTAAGCGCCTCTGTTTTTAATTCATTCGCTTTTGTTTTTAATTGGCTTAAAAAATTATCAAAACTCATATGTGCTATCCTCGTTATAGGTTTAGGGATGTTTCAAATTATAGTGGATGTTATTTTAACATTTTTAAATCTTTAAATAGACAACTCAGCGTATTCTTTCAATAACAACGCCTCTTTAATGCCATAACAGCGTTGTCGATTAATAATATCGGTTGCCCAATTTTGATGGGTTGCCACTTCACACATGGCGTCGTGCATTCTAAAAACCGCCGGTGCTTCTATATCACTTAAGCTTTGCGCCATCTCGTAATCTTCCAAATCAACTGTGTAGGCCGCTTCAATGATGGATACTTGTGTAGGATGGATAGCCGTTTTACCCAGCAAACCATACGCCAAATCCAGCTGCATTTCTTTTTGTAAAGTAGTCGAATCATCCAAATATTCAAACACAGGAGCGGACAGTGAAAAGCCATAAGGCTTAAAAATAGTCACCAGTTGTGAGATCACATTGCCCAACGGCGTTTCATAAATCGTAAAAGAGCGGGGCCGACGAATACCTAAATGATTCATCAGGTCATTACCCCCAATTCTAAGCATCAACACCCGCTTTGCAATATCTTCTTGTAATAAACCCTGACGTAATGCCGTCATGGCATTAATATCAAAAACCTCTTTGGTTTCAAGTGTGGGCATCACCTTAAAATTCGTGCCCTGCAATTGATCAAAATAAGCATTAAATACGTCTTCGGTAAACTTTGGCAATACAAAGCCATCCACTTTTTCAATGTCAGGAAGCTCCAGTAAACGCGCCAAAATTTCGGGATTTCTCGCGCGTATAAACCTGAATCGACTGGAAGACTCTCTAAAACCTTGCAAGCATAAGCCAATATGGCGCACACAACTATCTACTTCAGACTTTGATATCGCATCCTCCGTACAAAAAATCATTGAGCGCAACATGGAATACTTTTCGCCATTGGCGATTTCCATAATGTCGCGGCGATTTCCCGGCATATAAAGTGGCGCCCCCAACATCCAGGGTGAAAACGACTTTAATAGTTGGCTCATAATTCAATCTCTTTAATTAACGCGACTGCACGATAGGGTAAATCTTTAAAAATCGCTATCGGAATAGACTTGGACTCGGCTAACCAACGTAAATGTTGGGTCGCTTCACAATCCGAATTCTGTAACAGCAATAACTGTGCTTCACGACGCAATAATACACGCGTTGCTTCACCAATACCGGGCTTAATATAGTTGTGATGAGTAATGCCGTAACGTTCGGTAGCCCAGTGTAAAAACGCTTGCGAAGACGTTTGTAATTGTTCGCAATGACCCAAATGATCGGTAAATCGGCCGTCAAAAGCAGGCCTTATGATAGCCACTCGCTCAAGTATTGAATCGATAAAAAAAGTTGATAAATCATGTTCTGCAAATTGTTCATAATAAAGACAACCATGAAAATCAGTAGGGCTAGCTGTGTGCGGATCATAAACTGACCGACTCACCAGTCCCGATATCGTAGCATTTAAGATACTGGAAGGAATTAAATAATCTTCTGAAGCCGCTGCAACCTTAGCCCACCCTGACAAATCGGTTAACACATACAATTCAGGGGGAATAGTGATGCCATCACTGACTTCAAAAGCCTGTAAACTGCTTGCCAACTGCCGTGCGATAACACCTTTTCCTGTCCAGCCATCAACAAAAACCAATGACTCCGGCGTATGATTTTTTAAAATATAACGCAAGGCATTTGCATCTATGCCGACATCTCTAAGAATGGAAATAGAGAAATGTTCAACTTCGACATTAAAATGACGTTTTAAAACATGTTTGAGTAGCACCCCTACTGGCGTTCCTGCGCGAGCCAATGACACCAGCGTTATACCTTGCGGACGTGTCGCTAGAATAGCCTCTGCCAATAACAACAAGTGCTCAGCCATACGATCCTGATTTAAGGTCATGGCCCGGTAAAACAAAGGCAAATAGTCAGCCGGTGGTAAGGATTCGTGAGTCAACATTTCCGAATAATGTTTTTGACCGGATTGAATCAGTGCTTCTTTAAGGTGAACCGGCGTATCAACCAGCGTCATCGGTTTTAATAAAAACTGTACATCGTCAGATCTGTAACTGCCGGTAAAAGGTAGCCTGTTTTTCATTAAGCAAAAGCCAGCGATTGATACAATTGCGTATTTTTAGGAATTAACGCGTAATCACACAACCCCATAAAAGGGGCGTCAGTGTTACTGTCGCCCGCACCAAAAGTCACTAATTCGGGATGTTGCTGTTTGTAGCCATTAATTAAATAACTGACTGCACTTTCCTTGTTAATAATTTTGGGTAAAACAGCCAGATTATTACCATTTAAATGCCAATACAAGCTGCCGTCCAGAATATGCGGATGAATTTTTATAATACTTTCCAGTACAGTTTTTAGTAATGCTTCAGTACCATCTTCATGCTTGATGACACCATACCACGTGACTTCAAAATCATTAACCAAGTGGATTTTAAAACCTGTGAAGCGCTGGCAATAGCCCTCAATTTCGGCCCATACTTCAAGTAATTTATCATGATATGCTGGTAACTCATGCATCATGCCATCCATCCAAACACGATCAATAGTACGATCTTTATCCAGAATAACGGCACCATGATTCAAAACCACTTCTTCCTGAAAAGACAGCATAACGCGATCAAAAGCATGGCCGTCACGTCCGGTAACCGGCACAATTTTGAAACCTTTTTCCAGCCAATGCCACAACCATTGCTGCTTGTGGGTCGCGAAAGAATTGGGAGTACCATCAGGCAAACAAGCCCGAACCTGTAATTTGGGATCATCAGTACCCAAGGCACATTTTCTTAAGGTCTGAAACAACGTGTCATCAAGGTCTAAAAAAATGTAGCTTTGCATGATTAAGGTTTTGTTGTTTGAGTTCAAACCGTGCACTAATAGCTTGCCACGCGTGCAGTCGGTCAATTAATGCTTGATTAAGCGGCGTTTCATGACACAAAATAATGTCGCGATAATCATTAGGATTTAAATTGTAAATAAAATTGGGAATACCGTCTTCATAGTTGTCTTCAAATTGACAGACCAACCCAATATCGTTGCCCTGATGAATCGGTGAACGTGTGGTACTTTGCACCTTTACCTTAAAACCCTTAGCTTCCAGCGCCCGTCCCAACAAATAAGCCGGCGCATTACATTCGCCAGTACCTAATACCAAAATGGGTCTAATATCATTAGGCTCAGAATAAAAACCGCATTGGACTAATTGTTCAACAATATCACCATCCAAACCAATCGGTGCAACCATTCCCAGTCGTCCTGGCCAAGCCAATAAATGTTTTTTACACGCCCCATTACCTGACACATTAACAGTAATACTATCAATGGCTGCATTTTGACTGTCTTCAAAATACAATAAACCCTGCCTAAAACATACCCATTCCACCGCAACCCCCGCTTGTGATTCCAAAGCGGCACGATCATCAGGATGCGCGAAATTAACCAGACTGACGATAAACACCTTACGCACCGCTGGATTAACAACTTGATAAGCTTTAATCAGGCGTAAAAAGGTTTTACCCGTACTGATTTCATCATCAATCAATACCAGGGTTTCTGCATTTAAGAATTGTTTTCGGTAATCCGATTGCTCAGGATAATACAAAAAAAAGTCAGTAGCATGACTATGCGCTTCTTCAAACTCTAGCCGGTCTATTTTATCCATGTGATAACGCGTAGTTTGCATAAACAAAGCCTTTTGAACGCCCGTATGACAAGCCGCTTCAAACACCCCATAACCCAGCCCTGTTGCTGTTTCAGCCATGCCTATCCACAATGACGACGCCCCTGCCCCTTTTTTTAAAACCGCTCTTGCCAAGGCGCGATAAGACCAACTCATGAGTTTGGGCGTAACCGGATAATGTTTACCCAACACTTTACTAACCAGCAAAAATTTACGTTTACTACTGACCCGAGCCGCAAAACCCAGCAAACGCTTAAGTGGTATGTGTCCAGGTTCAACATGGAACTGAAGCATACCTGTATCTAACTTGATGGTAACTGTTTTGTGCATAGTTATGTTGTTTAGGTCGCTATTGGATGAGTTATTAATTAAAAAGGCTGGATAGTTGAACAAAAGCATACTGCCCGGCAACTTTAAATTCCAAGAATGAAAAAGCACTGGCTCTCAACATTCCAACGACACCCACCAGAATCCAAAAGACATTCAACAAGGTATAGGCATTATCTTTTTTAAGAATTGAACACCAAGAGAGTAAGACTGCATCAGTCGTATTAAAAGCCCAGACAAATAAGAACGGACTTTCTGCGCCCAGCCAACTCACCAACGAGAAACTGAAAATTCGCATTAACACACCGACCATTTCGATGTATTTGATGTATTTAATAACGATAAAATTTATTGTATTGAAGGGCATTTTTAAGACCCACTAATGTTCTTGACATTAAGTATTATAAAACATTAGCTTTCAGAAATGGTTTTAACAGAAAATAACAAACCCTTATTAAGAAGCTTGCAAAACCACTGGCGTATTGACCTCAGTTACTCTAAGTCCATAATTGATAATAGGCAATTTAAAGCTTTCACCTTTAATACCTTGCAAGGCAATATGTGCCAAATGTGCACCGGACAAACAAGCCATACCAAAGCCACCGGAAGGTCTTGGATTAATTTCCAGTAAACGCGGCCCGTTTTCACTGTCTTTAAACTGAATATTAAATAAACCGTTAAGTCGGTAATGCTTGGTTAAGCGCGTCACCGTAATTTGTATCTCGGGGTTGTTATCTATGGTTTGACCATGACCTGCCAATGGGGATTTTTTTCGTTGCACCGCGCACAGTAATTCGCCGTGTCTTCCTGCACAATCCACGCTCCATTCATGCCCACCCAAATGTTCCATAACCAATAGCGTATCGAATTGCGGTGTTTTATTCATGCCGTCACGCAACTCTTGTAACGGAATTTGATATTCAACACCCTTTAGTAAATGGGCAATGCTATCTCGCTTCGTATCTAAAACCCGAAAGCCCAAACCAAAAACTGAAACTGCCGGCTTAACACACAACCTTTGATGTTTTGCTGATAATTCAGTAACAGCCGCATCGAACTCATCAACATTATTAACAGCGATAAAATCCATCACTTTTGCTATATCAGGATTTAATTCCGCATAAAAAACAGCTTTGTCATGCAACATCATCAACGTTTGGTAATCTGCAACCGACATGACCTGAACGCCAATCGCCTGAAACATCTCATGATATTCACTAAGCAAAGCCGCTTCTTTGCCGGGCCAAAATAAATTAATCTGATGCTGACGACAAAAATTCACGCACCACTCGACATAATCAAGGCCGTTTAAATTAGCAGGCTCAAGATAACTTTCATCAGCCGCCAAAAAAGCAGATGCCGTTGCGTGAGAGTGGGAGCATATCAAGGTGACTTCGCCATCAGCATTAGACTGACGAAGATCTCTAAAAACAGCGCTAATCGTTGAGAATGTTTTGTTAAACCATATTCTCATTACAAATGAACAACAATTTGCGGCAACATATCTGCTATAGTTCTACCCGTGCCATTTTCACCTATGGCGTGCATCTTCCATTCACCATTATGACGATATAACTTAGCCATTATTTGACCAGTATGAGAACCTTGTGCGCTTAAGGTATATCGGGCAATTTCGTTGTTATTACTATTATCAACAATACGGCAATACGCGTTTTCAACCGTATCAAACGTTTGTCCGGTATAAGAACTCACTGTAAAGACTAATGATTTAACTATTGCAGGGATTTTATCCAAATCAACGATAATTTGCTCGTCATCACCATCACCGTCGCCAGTACGATTATCACCCGTATGCACAATACTGCCATCACGGCTTTTTAATTGACCAAAATAAACCGTATCAACCACTGTATTTTGTTCGTTAAATAATACACAAGACGCATCCAAATCAATGGCACTGCTCTTTGCTCCACCACCAAACATACCTTTCAATAAACCTACGCTGTTTTTTTTGGCATCCCAACCCAAACCCATAACGACCTTACTTAAGGTACCACCCGATTCTTTCGATAACGAGATTTTTTGTCCTTTTTGTAAATTAATAGCCATAAATACACGACTCCTGAAATTAAATGCTACTGTTGAAAAACGTCTTGAACTAATGCAATGTATCTATGTAACTTTTATTTGCAATTAAACAAGGCACTATAGAAGTTAAAGCCCCCCCTCCTTTAGGAGAGGGTTACGATGGGGAAGATAAAAATGAACCATTACGCCCCTCATACCATTGATGTCCATCAAGAAAGAAGCAACGATTACTGAGATAGAACCGAATGTAAGTAAAGCTTAAATACTTACACCAAAAGAAGCAGCCAAAGATCCAAGACCACCCGCAAAGCCTTGTCCAACGGCTTTAAATTTCCAATCTGCGCCTACACGATAGATTTCTCCGAAGATCATCGCTGTTTCAATTGAAGCATCTTCACTTAGATCATAACGGGCTATTTCTTGTCCACCTTGCTCATTAACAATACGGATATAGGCATGATTAACCTGACCAAAATTTTGTTTACGCTGTTCGGCTTCATGAATAGTCACGGCAAAAACCAGCTTATCAACATCAGCGGGGATTTTAGACAACTCTACCTTTATAGTTTCATCATCACCATCACCCACACCGGTCGTATTATCGCCAGCATGTTGTACTGCACCATCGCCAACCACTTTATTATTGTAAAAACAGAAATCGCTATCTGATCTCACTTTGCCATCCGGCTTGATCAAAAATGCACTAGCATCCAAATCGAAAGCTGCACCATCAGTAGCGCGAGAATCCCAACCTAATCCCACCACGATTTTATTTAATCCCGGTGCTTCTTTGCTAAGATTAACGTTACCGCCTTTACTAAGTGATATTGCCATGTGTGTCTCCTGTTATTATTAAGGTTAAATAGAGTTATTGATTAATAAGTTATACCCTGCTGACATAGCAAAACGGTAAATACAGCCAATTATTTGATATCAGAACAAATTATCCCACAAATGTTACGCCAATCTGGTTAATCACTCTCAGTAAAACATTGATGTACATAAATGCATATGATAACCGTTAAACCATTGCTTGCCTAGTCAACGCTCTTCACTAAAAATCTGTCAGTAACATTGAGTTAACCATTACATTTTTTACACCAACCTTCCCATGATTAGAACGCCATATTATCGAGTAACAAAAATTGAGTGTTAAACCTTGTAATTCTCAAAATAATAGCCCGTCACATGATAAATGAAATGCTGCACAAGATAATAGACTACTTTTCTTTCTTGTCTTAATTGCTCTTCGTGGATTAATTACTATTTTTAGGATTAATCCATAGCTTACATTTAACATTTATTGAGCTTAGCCTTACAATCCTACTCAATATATCTACAATTTAAGTATACTAGTTGCGATAATTTGATATTTACGGACCCGACATGAATAAAGTCAACATCTTACTTTTAAGCGTATTTTTAATTTCCCCAAACAGTGCATTTGCTGATTATGAATCGATACTAAAAAAAGCAAAAAAAGGTAATGCAGAAACACAATATGCTCTCGGAACAATGTATCAATTAGGTAAAGGCGTATCCGAAAATGACAACGAAGCTTTTAAATGGACTCGATTAGCTGCAATTCAAGGCTACGCAAAAGCACAAAATAACCTTGGCTATATGTACGATATGGGCGAAGGTGTTGCTCAAGATGATATGCGAGCTTATATGTGGAAATATCTTGCAGCCGCGCAAGGAGAACTTGATGCCGCAGAACATCGAGATGAAATAGCAAGTCAGATGAGCAAACAGCAATTAGAAGTTGCTCAGAAAATGGCAAATGATTGCAAATCAAGAAACTATAAAGGTTGTGATTAAACTTAAAAGTATCTACCGTAATGATTTTTCCAATTTACTAACGACTGCTGCAGCAATACTGTTACCAAAAACATTGGTTGCACTGCGTCCCATATCCAAAACCTGGTCTATACCCAGTAACAGTAACAATCCTGCTTCAGGTATATCGAACATGTTCAAGGTTGCTGCGATAACTATTAATGATGCTCTAGGTACCCCTGCCACACCTTTACTGGTAAACAATAAAACCAGCAACATGATTAGCTGATCACCTAAAGCCATGTCTATGCCGTATGCTTGGGCAATAAACAAAACTGCAAAAGTCATATACATCATGCTGCCATCAAGGTTAAATGAATAGCCCAAAGGCAACACCAGTCCGCAGACTTTTTCATCACAGCCGAAGCGTTCCAGTTGTTGTAATAGTTTGGGGTAAGCACTTTCACTACTTGCTGTACCAAAGGCTAACAACATGGGCTCACGTATGTGGCGAACTAATGACAATACTCGGCGACCGATAAATAAAAATCCGGCAATGCCTAATCCGCAGCAAAGCAACAACAGTCCAAAATAAAATTCTCCGATAAATTTGCCATACGATACCAACACACCAATGCCCTGTTGAGCAATAACCGAGGCGATAGCAGCAAATACAGCAACTGGTGCGTAATGCATAACGTAGCTGGTAACTTTAAGCATGATGTGACTTAAAGAATCGAGTAATTTGACTGTTGGTTTGGCCAAATCACCAATTGATGCGCAAGCTATTCCAAAGAACATGGCAAAGACTACAATTTGTAAAATCTCATTGGTAGCCATTGCTTCTATGATGCTTTTTGGGAATATATGTGCCACAAAATTTCCCAATGTCGGCTTAACTTGCGGCAACCCCGTTTCTGTTCCTATTGAAGGTAAATCAATATGTAAAGCACTTCCGGGTTCAAATACATTAACCAGCATCATGCCTAATAATAAACTGAATAGAGATGCTGAAAAAAACCAGAGTAAAGCCTTGATACCGATACGACCAACCGTTTGTATATCACCCATTTTAGCCATGCCAACCACCAAAGTCGAAAACACCAAAGGGGCGATAATCATTTTTATCAAGCGTAAGAAAATATCCGTTAATACGGTAAAAATCTCAATGATCTGACTAAAAAAAGGGTTTGGCTTAACGGCTCCGGAATGACCCAATGTCAGATTGAGTAGTTCGCCAACAACAATACCAAGAACTAGCGCTATTGCAACATAAAGCGTCTGGCGATTAGGCTGTGGATTCTGAGAGTGGCTAGTCATAAATAGTGTCCTCTAAAGGATATTGAGTTTTGGCAGGATTAAATCTATTTATGTCATTAATAACTCACCCATTAAGATTATAAGGCACTCAGGGTTAATTGTGTCTTTTAAAATGAGCCATAGACATAGGCTTCAATTATTACACAAACCCTACTAGAATTCTGATGTCAAATCTTGTTAAGTTTAACTCCCTTACTGATATCCAAAATGAAATATTAAGAAGCTGTATAATTTCTAAAATTTAAAGTAAACCGGAACCTCCAATGAAAATACTTATACGTAATCTGGCTCGGACAATCACAGAAGTAGAGCTTAAGGCTTTATTTGAAGCTCACGGGGCAGTTCAGTCATGCGACTTGGTAATAGACAAGGAATCGGGCACTTCAAAGGGATTTGGTTTTGTTGAAATGCCTAAACAAGGTGAAGCTAAAGCGGCTATCAGCACCTTGAATGGTAAAGATATTGCCGGCAGTAAGATTCGTGTTAAAAAAAGCGATTAAAAGCAAATAGTAATTCTGGCTGGTTTTTCAGGGAAAATCAGCCAGTTTGTTTGAACCTTTTTCATGATCAGATTTAATGACATTGACATCCTCACCGCCCTAAAGAGACGGTGATTCCTGTTTTACTAGGAGCGGTCTTGCATCGCTGCTTACCGCTGGTTCCTGCTGCTGACGGCATTACTGCACCATTCACTTCACAGGCTAACTCCCGACTGGCTAACGC
>JAPLRP010000011.1 GCA_026399095.1 Methylococcales bacterium
AAAAAACTCTCTAAAATCACTAAACAGGCTTGGCGATTCGTAAAAAACAATTTTCTTAAGAAAAGCTCTCAGCGGCTCTTTGAACTCAAGCTACGGCCGGTTTTGATAGCATACCTATAATTAAATTGCGGACACCGTTACTTATTAAGTGAGCCATTGCATGATATGATCTTCGATATTCCTTGCTGATGATTCTGGTATTGCATAGCTACTGATTGAAACACCGGCTCTTTTAACGCTGGCAGTTTTTCCAGATATTAGTGGATGCCATGCAGGTAGTTCTTTTCCATCATTTAGTAACCGGTAGGCACAGGTTGAGGGTAACCAGTTAAATTTTTTGATGTCGAGTTGTTTTATATCCAGACATGCCGGAACCAATGATGTACGTTGTTTATAGCGGGAGCATTGACAGGTATTTAAATTGATTAGTTTGCACGCGACGTTGGTGAAGACCACCTTGCCGGTTTTTTCGTCTTCAAATTTATGTAGGCAACATTTTCCGCAGCCGTCACATAATGACTCCCATTCTTGGGGGGTCATTTCAGTTAGTTTTTTGGTTTTCCAAAAGCTCATAGCAATTTATAAACGAGTAAAATAATTTTGCTTCTACCAAATTAGGCTAACTTATTAGGTTTTCTTGCTCTAAGTTCTTTGCAGCCAGTTCCGCTAGAACTTCTCTAAAATGGGCATAACCTAAAATATTGACTACGCCAACTTCATTTAAAACAGCTTCAAAATGGCTGGCTGCGCGCCCGCCTACGATTAATGAAACGTCATTGCCGATTAGTTTTTTGAGTCGTCTAAGCTCTTTTGGAACGATATGATCATCGGTAGCAAAACTGATACTAAGGGTCAGTGCGCAAGCATTTGTGTATTTAACCGCTGCCGCAATTTCTTCTGCAGCCAGATTGGCACCCAGATAGGTAACTTGCCAGCCACAAAGTTCTGCCATAATGGCTGCCAGCAATGCGCCCAATTCATGCAGTTGGCCAATCGGCGTGCTCACAATCATTCTCGGCGCGTTGGCGCGGCATGGGTGGTTGTTACGTAAAATATAAGTTAGGGAGCGGATAACTGATGAGGTCATATGCTCATGAACGGGCCTTAACTCACCGGTTTTCCAACGTTCGCCAATTATGCTTAGCAAGGGGGTCAATAAATGTTCAATAAATGCTTCAGTTCCTAGCTCTACAATTGCATTTTCAAAGTGAGATTCTAGTGCCTTTGCATCAAATGCTAAAACTGCCGCATAACATTTTTCGATGTATGCATCTGCAAGATGGATTCGATTACTGACTGTGCTGGGGATAATTAACGGTTTTGGTGTTAAATCGGGATCGTTCTTTACCAGATTTTTTAGAGCATCAAGCGAATATTGAGCAATTTGACTAATACTGTGGCCGTTGCTGGTTGCTTGGTTAAGAAGTTTTAAACGAGCAATATCTTGATCGGTATAAACCCGATGACCACCCGAAGTTCTAGTTGGATTGACCGCTTGATAACGACGCTCCCATGCTCTAACGAGATCGGATTTAACGCCTGATCTTTTTGAAACGGTTTTAATTAAATATTGCCCTGAGTCATCATTAGTTCCATTCATAACTGATTCTTTGCATAAAATTAAAAAATCTATAGTAGCACATAGCTTTACAATACATTGACAAATAATTGACAATAGTTTTACTAGGTTGAGTTTGCTGGTTTTAGCGCTTAAATATATTTTATTAGAGTCTATGTAACTAATTATATTTAAACATCTATTTTTATTATTATGAAGAAATTATGGGTAATAATTAAATTCACAGAAAAATATTAAAATAATTCTAGATGTTCATATTATGGATTATGCGGTCAAAACTAATCATTTTTTTAGAATACTGATTCAAATTGCCGTGATCAACTCCCTGACAAAATAAGTATAATACTTAACTATCTGCTTATTAACTCTTTTTCGTCTGAACCCTGCATCCATTTATGTCATTAAAAATTGCACTCGCTCAAATCAATTTTCTGGTGGGTAATATAACTGCAAATATTGATAATATCATAGCGTCTGCTATACACGCGCGTGATCGGTTACATGCCGATATTGTCGTATTCCCAGAGCTTACCATTACTGGTTACCCATCCGAAGACTTGTTATTTCGTGCGGATTTTATTACTGCTGCAAATAATGCAATTTATCAGCTTGCTGACCAAGTTACTGATATTGCAATGGTGGTGGGTTTTCCTGAGAGTGATGGCGACAATCTTTACAATAGTGCAGTAGTTTTGCATCAAGGCGTTATTCTGGCCTGTTACCGTAAACAAGCGTTACCTAACTACGGTGTATTTGATGAGCAGCGATATTTTACTGCGGGCAATCAGCCTTGTGTGTTTGAATTTAACGGTACTTTTATCGGATTGACAATCTGTGAAGATGTTTGGAAAAGTGGCATAATTGATGCCAATAAGCAAGCTGGGGCAGAGATACTGTTAACGCTTAATGCGTCACCGTTTAGTGCCGGAAAAATTCATCAGCGTGAAGCCATTGTATGCCAACAAGTTAAAGCAGCAAAAATCCCCTTGGTTTATGTTAATCAAGTGGGCGGCCAAGATGAGTTGATTTTTGATGGAGCTTCGTTTGTGACTGATTCGCATGGTGATATTGTATTTCGGGCCGAAGAATTTAAAGAACAAATCAGTGTAGTTGAGTTTGAAGGTAATAATCCGGTATTAAATAACTGCGCGCCACTTTATAAAGAGATTTCTAGCGACTATCAGGCCTTGGTTCTGGGTATTAAGGACTATGTGCGTAAAAACGGTTTTCAAGGTGCCCTTTTAGGTTTGTCAGGCGGTATCGATTCAGCACTTGTTCTAGCTTTGGCTGTTGATGCACTGGGGCATGACAAGGTTGAAGCTGTGCTAATGCCTTCGCGGTATACTCAAGATATGAGTAACGTAGATGCAGTCAAGCAGGCTGATGCAATGGGTGTCAAATATCATTACATTCCTATAGCACCGGCTGTAAATGCCTTTACCGACATGTTGGCAGAAGTTTTTACAGGAACAAATAAAGATACCACTGAGGAAAATATACAAGCACGATGTCGTGGGGTAATCCTAATGGCATTATCCAATAAACAGGGTAAGCTATTGCTGACCACGGGTAATAAAAGTGAAATGAGCGTCGGTTATGCAACCCTTTATGGCGATATGGCCGGTGGTTTTGCGCCAATCAAGGATGTACCCAAGTTGCTGGTTTATCAATTAGCCCTTTATCGCAATTCACTGTCCGAGGTAATTCCGGAGCGGGTTATTACCCGTCCGCCATCAGCAGAGTTAGCGCCTGATCAAATTGATGCGGATTCTTTGCCACCTTATGACGTTTTAGATCCTATACTGGAGCGTTATGTGGAGCTGGATCAGTCAGCTGAAGAAATTATTGCTGCCGGATTTAGGCGTGAAGATGTCTCCATAGCGATCAATCTGGTAGATAAAAATGAATATAAACGCAGACAATCACCACCCGGCATCAGAATTACCAGTCGAGCATTTGGACGTGATCGACGCTATCCCATAACTTCAGGGTATAAAGGAATTTAATTGTTTTTTATACCATTTTGATTAAAAGCCTAGTTGGAATAACAAATAGACCTGCTTTACAACAAACCTAAATTCATAAAAAGTATATTAAAATATGATAAGCACCCAAGAATTGATTAGCTATTTGGCGGCCACATTAACGACTGTCTCTTTTTTACCAGAAAGCACCGCAAAGCCCCGTCGTTCAGGGCGGGGATGTAAGGTGTGATCTTGATCTTAAATACTCATCATACATCAGATCAATTAATCTGGTAATGGGCATATCCATTTCAACAGCAAGTAGTTTTATTTTTTTATAGGTGTCCGTTTTGA
>JAPLRP010000036.1 GCA_026399095.1 Methylococcales bacterium
CGACCGCCTTCACGGATTGCAAAACGCAAACCATCTTCCATAGCAATCGGTGAAATCAATTTAACTTTTACTGATATGTTGTCACCCGGCATGACCATTTCTACGCCTTCTGGCAGATCAACTGCTCCAGTTACGTCAGTAGTTCTAAAGTAGAATTGAGGACGATAACCGTTAAAGAATGGCGTATGACGACCACCCTCTTCTTTTGACAAAATGTATATTTCTGCGTTGAAATAAGCATGTGGCTTGATGGTGCCTTTGTGTGCCAATACTTGGCCACGCTCAACATCATCCCGTTTTGTTCCTCTCAATAGCAAACCGACGTTATCGCCAGCTTCGCCTTGGTCAAGTAACTTGCGGAACATTTCAACACCGGTCACTGTCGTAGTGACGGTTGGCCGGATGCCAACAATTTCAACTTCTTGACCAACTTTAATAATGCCGCGCTCGATACGCCCTGTTACGACGGTACCACGACCTGAAATTGAGAACACGTCTTCAATAGGCATCAAGAATGCACCATCTACCGCTCTTTCTGGTAATGGAATATAGCTGTCGAGTGCTTCTACTAATTTAATAACTGACGGCATGCCGATTTCGCTTTCATCGCCTTGCAATGCCAGCAATGCTGAACCACGAATAATGGGTGTGTCATCACCTGGAAATTCATACATGTCCAGTAATTCTCTAAGCTCCATCTCGACCAATTCGATCAACTCTTCATCGTCAACCATATCGGCTTTATTCAAGAACACAACCACATAGGGAACACCAACCTGTCTAGATAACAGAATGTGCTCGCGGGTTTGTGGCATTGGACCATCAGCTGCTGAACAGACAAGAATAGCGCCATCCATTTGTGCAGCACCGGTGATCATGTTTTTTACATAATCAGCATGGCCTGGACAGTCAACATGGGCATAATGACGCACAGCAGATTCATATTCTACGTGTGAGGTTGCAATCGTGATACCACGCGCTCTTTCTTCAGGTGCATTATCAATCTGATCAAATGCCTTGACTGCACCACCGTGCAATTTAGCCATTACAGTTGTTAAAGCTGCAGTGAGTGTTGTTTTGCCGTGGTCAACGTGACCGATTGTGCCTACGTTTACGTGTGGCTTACTACGTGAAAATTTTTCTTTGGCCATGAATCACACCTAAAATAAGAATCGCAATACAATATGGAGCTCATAACCGGATTCGAACCGGTGACCTCTTCCTTACCAAGGAAGTGCTCTACCTACTGAGCTATATGAGCACAATCTCAGAATATGGAGCGGGTGATGGGAATCGAACCCACGTGATCAGCTTGGAAGGCTGGAGTTCTACCATTGAACTACACCCGCAGATTTTTTTTAAGTCAAGATGGTGGAGGGGGGAGGATTCGAACCTCCGAAGGCAGAGCCGGCAGATTTACAGTCTGATCCCTTTGGCCGCTCGGGAACCCCTCCGATATCGGGTAAGCTGATTATTATCTTTTATAAGACTCAGCCTGTCAATCAATTATTTACTTACTGTTATATTAATAATTTCAATCTATTTTTATCTGTTTACACAAATAATACCTGCAGCAACTTCAATGCCTATTTTTAGATTTAATTACCTGTTTCTTAATATGTGCGCAAGCACTAGAAACCCCTTTAATTCATAAATTTACTAAATAGACGCCTATAAAAATAACACCTCATTTAACATAATTTATTAAACGCCAGAATTAAGCTTATTCATCACAATCGCCATATCGCCGTTAATTATTTGACCCATATACACACTGGCAAGATCAAATGCCTTAAGCATCATTTCACTCTCCAGTTTAGATGGCGCAGATAATACAAAATCTGCTACGACCTTTCCAGCAGGTGGGCGGCCGATGCCTAACCTTAGCCTGTAAAATTCTTTAGAGCCCAAATGAGCAATAATATCCCTTAATCCATTATGCCCAGCATGACCGCCGTCTTTTTTTAGCTTCAATACACCTGGATTAAAATCCAATTCATCATGAACGACAAGGATTTCTTCTGGAAATAATTTGTAATAGCGAGCTATTTTACCCACAGATTGACCGCTTCTATTCATGAAGGTATCCGGTTTTAACAACATAACCTTATCACCTGACACGCTACACTCTGCAAACAACCCTTGAAATCTAGCCTGATTAGACCAGACACACCCAAACTCTTTCGCCAGGGAGTCTAAAAACAAAAACCCGGCGTTATGCCGGGTTTTTTCATACTGCTGACCGGGATTACCCAGACCAACGATAAGTTTGATCATCTTCAACCTATAATTTAGACCGCCGCCGCATCATCTTTACTGGCTTTCGAAGCCATCATAGAAACAACCGGCAAATCATGCTCAGGTCCTTGAGCCAATGCTACAACTTCAATACCAGCAGGCAATATAAGATCAGAAAGATGTATCGTCCCACCAATATCAAGAGCAGCAAGATTTACTTCGATAAATTCAGGCAAAACCGATGGCAAGCATGAAACTTCTATGTCAACCATTGAATGCGTAGCAATACCGCCTTTTTTTCCACCAACTGAAGTATTTTCGTTAATAAAATGCAATGGCACATGAACTTTAACGCTTTCAGTCATATTAACTCGCAAAAAATCAAGGTGCAGAATTTGAAATCTAGCTGGATTCCGTTGAACACCCTTTAAAATTGCTTTTTCAGTTTTTCCATCAACGGTTACATCCAATACGTGAGAATACACAGCCTCATGCTCAAGATGCTTAATCACTTCATTATGATTTAGCACCAACATTTGAGGTGCTGCAGTTCCACCGTAAATTACAGCAGGCACATTACCTATACGGCGCGCACGCCTTGCTACGCTCTTACCTGATTGCCCACGACTTTCAGCAACAAATTCAAATACATTTGACATCTTTCCTCACCATTTTTTTGAGTCCGTGCCTTAAAAGCACATACATTAAATTCTATATTATTGACTATTAATCTACGTACAGTGAACTAACTGACTCGCCCACTGCAATACGCCTAATAGTCTCAGCCAGCATTTCTGCAACACTAAGCTGCCTTATTTTACCTGAATCTAGTGCATCCTGATTCAAGGGTATGGTATCCGTAACAACCAACTCATCAAGCTCAGAGTTATTCAGGTTTTTCATGGCAGCACCTGACAAAACAGCATGCGTACAATAAGCAACTACCTTAATTGCACCATGTTTTTTTAGCGCCGCAGCTGCATGACATAAAGTGCCGGCCGTATCAACCAAATCATCGATTAAGACGCAAGTTCTGCCCTCAACATCACCAATAATATGCATTATTTCCGAGACATTTGCCTTAGGCCGCCTCTTATCTATAATAGCAAGATCAGCATCATCAAGGCGTTTAGCTAACGCTCTAGCCCTAACCACGCCACCTACGTCCGGCGATACAACGATCAGATCTTTATATTGTTGACGCCACACATCACCCAATAAAATCGGCGATGAATAAACATTGTCTACAGGGATATCAAAAAAACCCTGAATTTGATCAGCATGCAAATCAACCGTTAATATACGACTAGCACCGGCCTGCTCAATCATTCTTGCAACTAACTTGGCACTTATAGGAACTCGGGCAGATCGAGAGCGCCTATCTTGCCTGGCATAGCCATAATATGGCAATACTGCAGTAATCCGAGATGCAGACGCTCTTTTGAGAGCATCAATCATCACTAACAATTCCATTAAATTTTCATTAGTTGGCGAGCAAGTAGGTTGAATAATAAAAACATCCTTACCTCGGACATTTTCTTCAATCTCTACTGCAATCTCACCATCACTAAATCTACCGACTGTCGCCATCCCTAAGCGCATGTTAAGTTTCTTAACTATACCGTCAGACAAAGCAAGATTAGCATTTCCAGAAAACACCATCATAGAGGTGTCATTCATTCAAGCACTCCCACACGAATTTAACTTAATGAATATAAATGGCTGGGTCGCAAGGATTCGAACCTTGGTATGCGGAGATCAAAACCCCGTGCCTTACCGCTTGGCGACGACCCAATAATTATGATATTTATTTACAACTCTTTAATTTTGAAATTAAAGGTGATTCATTTAAACCCTTAGCGATATACGCCTGCCAACCCCTCTTTTTTAGAGAATTATAGGCTTCTAATGCTAAGTTTTCTGAATCAAATTGTGCAAATACGCAAGCCCCAGTCCCTGTTAATCTCGCTTCTGCAAACTGAGATAAAGCAATCAACGCTTCCTTAACAGACGGGTATTGCCGACTAACTTCTTCAATACAATCGTTTTGATGTTGGCCTTCTATAAAGTCAGCTATTTTGATTGATTTACTATTGCGTGTCAAATTTTTAGCTGAAAATATTTCTTTGGTATTTACATGACACTCAGGCTTAACGACCACAACCCATCGCTGATCAATGTTTATTTTTTGTAATTTTTCACCTACACCTTCCGCCCATGCCGAACACCCATATACAAACACAGGCACATCAGCACCCAAAGTAAGCCCAAGCGCCATAAGTTTTTCTACTGACAACTGCAAATCCCACATTTTATTTAAAACCAATAAAGTGGTGGCTGCATCAGAACTCCCTCCACCTAAGCCACCACCCATAGGCAAGTTTTTTTCTACTTCAATGCAAATACCCAACTGACAACCAGTTTCTGCCTTTAACAGATTCGCGGCTCTAATCGTTAAATCTTCAACCTCTGGAACACCAGGTATAGTTTTTTGTAGGCTTACTCGACCACTATCATCAGGATGAAAGGTAATCCAATCACATAAATCAATAAATTGAAATACCGTTTGAAGTAAATGATAACCATCATCTCTTCGCCCAACAATCCGCAACATTAAATTTAATTTTGCGGGTGCCGGCCATTTTTCAACTTGCATGAATTGTTTATTTTGCATTAGCGACACTTATTTTCCATTGATCAATCATTAGCTTCAGCTTAACTTGCTCATTACTCACAGAGATTTTACGAGGCATGGAATCCTCATTTACTCGTTGCATTTGCTTAAATTCAACAAGCCATCCAGACTGTACAAAGCCTGTAGCCGTCTCTATAAAAGCGACTGTTGGCTCAGGCAACCCGACTATCCAATATCGCAATGAACGAATTGGAACAAACATACCTAACTGTTGATTTATAAAGGCTTCGGGTTGCGTTGATGACTGCACTTTGCCATCGCCACGATCTATAGAAACCAAATTACCTGTTAATTGAATAACAGTTGCTCCCTGCCCTAATGGCCCAGATAATTTAATTGCTTCTTTATTGGGCTCATGCTCCCAATTAATATTTGCCTGCCAAGAATCATTTTTTCCTGTCAAACCAAGTCGACCTTCAAAAGACCATTGCGCTATATTGTAAATTTGCTCTCTTGAACTTTTCGAATACAGAACTTCCGACTCAGTGGGAACGGAAGAACAAGCAGATAAAATCAAACCAAAAAAACACGTCGTTAACCATTTTAATTCAACACGTAACATTTATTATTGCTTTCCACTCAATATTCTTCGCTTAAAATCCATTAAATACTCATCATCTGGTGCGTTTTTAATCGCTTTATTAAATAATTGCCTAGCCTCATCTTTTCTATCTAAAGCCCACAACACCTCAGCCAGATGTGCGGCTATTTCATTTTCTTGCTGCTTTTCATAGGCTTGTTGCAGATAACCCAAAGCTTTTTCAGTATTGCCCAACTTAAATTGCAACCATCCATAACTATCAATTATGACTGCTTGATTAGGCTCAAGACTTAGCGCTTTTTTTAGATATTTTTCTGCATCCGCATAACGAGTTGACCTATTGAGTAACGTATAACCTAAAGCATTTAAAGCTTCCACGTTATTGGGCTCAACTGCCAATATTTTCTTAAGATTATTTTCCACTATATCTGGCTTATTAACTCTCTCAGCCATCAGCGCATGGGCGTACAGCAACTCTTTTTCATCAGGATAATCAATTAATCCCTTAGTCAAAATATTAAATGCCTCATCATATTTCTTTTGCTGATTGTATAACTCTACCTGCACCAAAAGGAGTCGTAACTTTTGTTTTGGAAACCTCTCCTGCAAAAGGCTTAACCGTGAACTGGCCGCGTCTAATTGCTTATCCTTCTGAAGCAAAGAAATCGCTGAAATCGATGCATCAAAGACAAAGGGACCATCGACTACTTTGTCATACCACTCCAAGGATTTTTTTATATCCCCTTGTTTTTCTTCTATTTTACCTAAATAAAAATAAGCCTGATACTGACTCTCAGGTTGCTCTGATAACTTTTTAAAGATATCCTCAGCCGAGTCATATTGATTTAATTGCAAATACACCAATCCCTCAGCGAATTGACTCTCCAAATCCTTTGGATCTGCCAATACAACTTTTTTATAGACCTCAATTGCTTCTTTGTAATCCTCTGTTTTTATTAACACCTGCGCATACATTTTGCTGATTTTGTTATTTTCTGGATACTTAAGCGAGGCATTATATAATTCTAACTTTGCTTTTTTTAAATCCCCTGACATGATAGCTATCTGCGCTTGAAAAATCAGCGCTTTATCCCAGTCAGGCTTAAGCTTCAGAGCCTTTTCAACTTTAATTTCAGCCAGGTTTTTTTCTTTCTTTTGTATTGCCAGGATGGACTGTAATAAATAAATCTCAGCTTGATCAGGATGCTGCGCTGATAAGGCTTCAAGAGCATCATAAACCGCATTTAATTTGCCTTCCTTTTCCAACACACCGGCCAGTTCAAGTAAATCACTTTCAAAACCCGCAGGATCAACATCAAGCATCGCATTTAATTGCTCAATAGCTACTGCTTTATTTCCAGCCCTCAATGACAATAATGCCGCAATTTTATGTGCCGACTGATTTTTAGGATCTTGGCTTAGCCACAAATCCAGCGCTTCCTTGGTTTTGCTGGCGTTTTTCATGTACATAGCAATCATGACCGCTCTTTCGGAAAATCTTGGGTCATGTGCTCGCTTTGCTGCTTCCATATAGCCTTCCAGAGCAATATCATATTGTCCTCTTTGCCCCGCAAGTTCTGCTGTTAACAACGTAAAAAGCACATCGGGATCAATGGATGTTTTTTGTTCTTTTTTCGAAGCTACGCCTGTCGCATCTACTGTTTTAGCTCCCTTATCAGCTTCTTCTGAACCACCAGGCTTTGCGGGGGAATCAGCACAACTACTCAGTGAAACAATGGCTATAACTGAAAGCAATCTAAAAATAAACACACGAAATCCTATTTATTACTCAATATATATTTAACAATAGATTATCATAAATTATCATAACGGTTTAAACCGCCATTTATTAATGCATGATAAAGTTATTATATTTCTTAAATCTTGACGACATAATATACCGCTGTTGGTATTAAAAGCTATGACGTTAAACTGTAAAATTTCAGACAAAAGCAAAAAAAAGTATTATCTTTGACGTCGTATTTTGTATTTTTTGCGTAAAATTAAACTATCAACAACATTATGACTTTTCTTGCAGTTGGGATTAATTACAATACCGCGCCGGTTTCCGTCCGAGAAAAACTATCATTCCCTGCTGACATACTCGAAAATTCATTAAAAGAACTATGGCGTGTCAAAGAAATTAGTGAAGCCGCCATTCTTTCTACTTGTAATCGTACCGAGTTTTATTACACATCAACCAACGCCAACCAACAAATCCTTATTGATTGGGTTGCTCATAATAAACAAATCAAACCAGCCGACTTTGCCCCTTACTTGTATTACCATACTGACAGCTCAGTATGCCGCCATATATTTCGCGTTGCCTGCGGCTTGGACTCGATGGTTTTAGGAGAGCCGCAAATTCTTGGGCAAATGAAAACAGCCTACCAAGCGGCTTACGATGCAGGTACTTTAGGCAAACGTTTAGGTAAATTATTCCAGCATACTTTTACCGCCGCTAAAAAAGTACGAACGGATACTGCTATTGGCTCCAGCCCGGTGTCAATTGCCTTTGCAGCCGTTCAATTAGCGCAACAAATATTCGACAAACTTAGCGAACAAACGGCTTTACTCATTGGCGCGGGTGAAACTATAGAGTTAGCAGCGCGTCATTTATCACAACAAGGTATTGGGCGTATCATTATCGCTAATCGTACTTACGACAAAGCCCACCAACTCGCCGCACAATTCAACGGTTATGCAATTGCTTTATCAGAATTACCCACGCACTTGGCTGAAGCTGACATAGTAATTTCATCAACCGCTAGTCAATTGCCCATTTTAGGTAAGGGTCGCGTCGAAAGTGCGCTTAAAAAACGCAAACATAAGCCCATGTTTATGGTGGACCTGGCCGTTCCTAGAGACATTGAAGCTGAAGTTGAACAACTGAGAGACGTCTACCTTTATACAGTTGATGACCTGCAGCACACAATAGACCAAAATATGAACTCTCGCCGACTTGCCGCCGAGCAGGCGGAAGAAATAATAGACACTCAAGTTGATTATTTCTTAGCCTGGTTACGCGCACAAGGCGCGCAATCGACCATTCTTGACTACCGCGATCAAGCAGAACAATCGCGAGATGAAGCCTTACAAAAAGCACTGCTACTTCTTAAGAGTGGCGTTTCAGCCGAAGAAGCCCTCAATAGACTCGCTCATAGCCTTACCAATAAACTCATTCATACGCCCAGTGCCCAAATCAGAGCAGCCGCAGAAAACGAACGCCACGACTTGATTGCTGCTGCCCGCGAAATTTTTAAATTAACCAAATCCAAATGAAACAATCCATACAACTTAAACTAGAAAACCTTTGCGAACGTTACGACGAAATCGCCGCCCTGCTTTCAGAACCCGAAGTACAGAACAATCAAAACAAATTTCGTAGCCTAAGCCAGGAATATGCACAAATTGCACCCTTGGTTGATTGTTACAAACGCTATGAACAGGCATTAAAAATGCTCGCATCGGCTAAAGAAATGGCTAACGACTCTGATCCAGAACTCAGGGAAATGGCTAAAGAAGAAGTCATTGAAGCAGAAGAACTAATGGACTCATTGGATCATGAACTTCAGGTATTATTGCTACCCAAAGATCCCAACGATAATCGCAATATATTTCTGGAAATACGCGCAGGCACAGGCGGTGATGAAGCCGCTATTTTTTCAGGCGACCTTTCCCGCATGTATCAACGATACACAGAAAGAAAAGGCTGGCAAACAGAAATTATCAGCGAAAATCAGGGCGACCACGGCGGTTACAAAGAAGTCATTTTGCGAATTACCGGTCGGGGCGTCTATTCACAATTAAAATTTGAATCCGGTGCGCATCGCGTACAAAGAGTCCCTGAAACTGAATCACAAGGTCGTATTCACACATCAGCCTGCACTGTTGCCATTATGCCCGAAGTCGAAGAGGTAGATGCCATTGACATTAATCCCTCCGACCTCAAAGTAGATACTTACCGCGCATCAGGTGCGGGTGGACAGCACATTAACAAAACCGAGTCCGCCATCCGCATAACGCATATGCCGACCGGAACGGTAGTTGAATGTCAGGATGAACGCTCGCAGCATAAAAACCGTGCTCGCGCCATGTCTTTACTGGCCTCACGGTTATTATCGGCAGAACAAGAAAAACAACATGCCGAACAGTCCTTAACCCGAAAACTGCAAGTCGGAAGTGGCGACCGCTCTGAACGTATCCGCACCTACAATTATCCGCAAGGGCGCTTAACAGATCATCGCATCAACTTAACACTCTATAAATTGGATGACATTATGCAAGGCGGGTTGGAGCAAGTTATTCAACCACTCATTCGCGAACATCAAGCAGAGCTACTGACACAACTTGGCGACGATTAAATTTAATGCAACGCATTAAATCTGCACTTAATAAAGCGACACTAGTTCTAAGCACCGACTCAGATTCTGCGGCCTTGGATGCGGAGATTTTATTATGCTTCGTTCTAAATAAAGAACGAACCTATCTTCGCACCTGGCCGGATCTTGAGCTCAAAACAGAGCAAACAGACCGCTATTGGACACTGATACAAGAACGACAAAAAGGCAGACCTATCGCCTATATCACAGGCCATCGTGAATTCTGGTCACGTGATTTTCTGGTCACTCCAGACGTATTAATCCCACGGCCCGATACTGAACTACTCATTGAACTCAGCTTAACGCTGATACCCGACAATACAGCAACAAAAATAATTGATCTTGGCACAGGCTCAGGCATTATTGCCGTTACTCTTGCCGCAGAAAGACCACTTGCCCAGATTAGCGCTACTGACCTTTCCTTGGCTGCGCTCCATATCGCACAACTTAATGCCAATAAACACCATACCACTATCAAGTTTTTACATAGCGACTGGTTTGCTAATGTACCAACTAACAAATTCGATTTAATTATCAGCAACCCCCCTTACATCGCCGAATACGATAAGCATCTATCTCAAGGTGATCTTCGCTTTGAACCACTCTCTGCACTGCGTGCCAGCGACCAAGGCCTGAGTGACATTAAACTCATTGCTGACAATGCTCGCGACTACTTGGAACCGGGGGGGTACTTATTAATCGAACATGGCTACGATCAACAACAGGCTGTTGAAACAATCTTTATCGATTATGATTATAAAGCCGTTAAAACCGCCAAAGACCTATCAGGACAACCCCGTGTGACTTACGGCCAATGGCTTAAAATATAAAGCAAATTTATTGAACCTTGAACTTGAAACACACATTATGAATCCAGAAGAAATACAAATACCGCGCAGGATAACCAACCAATTACTACATCTTGCACAAATATCACCCGACTTGGAAATATGCGGACTTATCGGCAGTAAAAAGGGTGTTCCCAACCATTGTTACCCGATAACAAATGCCTCTGAACGACCTAAACAACGTTTCCTCCTTGATGCCGGACAACACATATCAGCCATGACTAAAATGCGCGACTTGGGAGAAGAGCTGTTTGCCATTTATCATTCACATCCCACCGCACCCGCACTACCGTCATCAAAAGACTTAGAACTGGAAGCATATCCGCAGGCTTTACACCTGATTATTTCACTAAACACCAAAGGAATTCTGGAAATGCGTGGCTTTAGAATCAACCAGAAGTCAGCACAGGAAATCTCTTTGATAATGAATGATGATTAAAATTCCAAGCACTTCTGATACAAAAATACGATGCAATTTCATCTAAATACACTATTTGTTAAAATTAAAACGTCACTATAAATTTCGACAAAATCAAAAATGATGTCAGAGATAATTACAATTTGCTTGATAACCTAGTAAAATGTCGATTGTTATATTGTCTGAAAAAGATAATCATCCTAAAAGGTCTTTTAACTGTTATTTAAAAACCAAGAACTTTATTCTTGACTATAAAAACTATAATCGACTTAAATTAAAAACAATCATGTTTATTGAGGTGTTAGCGTGGAGCTAAGCGGAGCACAAATCCTGGTTCAAAGTCTTATAGACGAGGGCGTAGAATGTATTTTTGGCTATCCTGGCGGAGCAGTATTGCATTTATATGATGCTTTATTTCAGCAAGATGAGCTAAAACACATACTCGTTCGACATGAACAAGGCGCAACACATGCGGCTGATGGTTATGCCAGAGCCACGGGAAAACCAGGCGTAGTATTGGTTACTTCAGGCCCGGGTGCAACTAATGCAGTAACCGGCATTGCGACTGCATATATGGATTCAATCCCCATGGTTATCATTTCCGGCCAAGTATCTTTACCCGTTATTGGTAGCGATGCTTTCCAAGAAGTTGATATGATTGGCATCACCAGGCCGTGTGTTAAGCATAATTTCTTAGTCAAGGATGTAACCAAATTAGCTGAAACCATCAAAAAAGCCTTTTATGTTGCCACAACCGGCCGCCCCGGCCCTGTTGTTATCGATGTGCCCAAAGACATTACAGCACCACAAATTACAGTACCCTATAAATACCCTGAAAAAGTATCTATCCGTTCTTATAACCCGATAGTAACCGGTCATAAAGGACAGATTAAAAAGGCGGTTGATTTATTACTCAGCGCAAAAAAACCAATTATATATTCAGGTGGCGGTGTTGTTTTAGGTGAAGCCAGTAAAGAATTGATTGAGTTTACTCATACTCTGGGCTATCCAATTACCAATACTTTAATGGGCTTGGGCGCCTATCCGGCTACTGACAAACAATTTGTTGGTATGCTGGGTATGCACGGCACTTACGAAGCCAACATGGCAATGCACGAAAGCGATGTCATTATTGCTATCGGTGCACGTTTTGATGATCGGGTTACCGGTAAATTAGATTTATTTTGCCCGCACGCCAAAATTATCCATATTGATGTTGATCCGGCCTCTATTTCCAAAACGGTTAAAGTCGATATTCCTATAGTCGGTGACGTTAAACCAGTTTTAGAGCAAATGCTGGAACTTATAAAAGATAGTAAACTAAAGCCCGATAGCAATGCCTTAGCGCTATGGTGGAACCAAATCAGACAATGGCAAGCCGTCAACTGTCTTGAATTTGACCGCACCAGCCCTTTAATCAAACCGCAATATGTAATTGAACAATTACATGAAGTAACCAAAGGCGATACCTATGTAACTTCAGATGTCGGTCAGCATCAGATGTGGGTTGCACAATACTATCCTTTCGACAAACCACGTCGTTGGATAAACTCAGGCGGACTAGGTACGATGGGCTTTGGCTTGCCAGCAGCTATTGGCGTTAAATTAGCCTTTCCTGAGTCCGATGTTGCTTGCGTAACCGGTGATGCCAGTATTCAAATGTGCATACAAGAACTATCGACCGCTTTGCAATACAACACACCCATTAAAATCATTAACCTGAATAATCGATATATGGGTATGGTTAGGCAATGGCAGGAGTTTTCTTACCAAAGCCGCTATTCACATTCGTATATGGATACCATTCCGGAATTTGTTAAACTGGCAGAGGCTTATGGCCATGTGGGTATGCGCGTCACTAAACCGGAAGAAGTCAGACCCGCACTGGAAGCCGCTTTTGCCATGAAAGATCGCACGGTTTTTCTGGATGTCATGACCGATCAAACGGAAAATGTATACCCTATGATTGAAGCCGGCAAAGGCCATCATGAAATGAAATTAAGAGTGGCTACAGGCACTTCAACCGACAGGGAGTTGGCATAATGAGGCACATTATTTCTATATTAATGGAAAATGAATCCGGCGCTCTCTCTCGCGTAGCGGGTTTGTTTTCAGCGCGTGGTTACAACATTGAATCTCTCACGGTTGCACCCACCCAAGACCCCAGTCTTTCAAGAATGACCTTGGTAACTCGTGGCAGTGAAGAAATCATTGAGCAAATCACCAAACAGCTTAATAAATTAATTGATGTGGTTAAGCTCATTGACCTCGCTGAATCTTTTCATATTGAGCGCGAACTCATGTTGCTTAAAATCAAAACCAGCCATGATATGCGTGACGAAATCAGAAGCATGGCCGATATATTTCGCGGCAAAATTATTGATGTGACACCGAACACTTATATCGTTGAGATGACAGGCACCTCAGAAAAGCTTGATGCCTTTATTGCAGCCATAGACCCGGACTCTATTATCGAAGCCGTTCGCTCAGGCCCAACAGGTATTTCCCGAGGCGAAAAAGGCTTACATTTATAACTCAATTCAAGGACTGCGGTACAAGGTTAAAAACACTTCATCCTTGTACCTTTGCTCTATTTTTATTTACTAACATCCAGAAAAAAAACAGGAAAAATCATGCAAGTTTATTATGACAAAGATGCCGATCTCTCAATCATCAAGGCAAAAAAAGTAGCTATCATTGGCTATGGCTCACAAGGTCATGCACACGCCCTTAACTTAAAAGAATCGGGTGTTGATGTTGTCGTTGGTTTACGTGCTGGCTCACCTTCAGTAGCAAAAGCAGAAGCGCACGGCTTAACCGTTCAAGATGTTGCCAAAGCGGTTGCTGGTGCAGACATTGTCATGATCTTAACACCTGACGAATTTCAATCAACTTTGTACAAAAATGAAATTGAACCTAACATCAAAAAAGGCGCAGTTTTAGCTTTCGCACACGGTTTTGCAATCCTATTTAACCAAGTTGTACCCAGAGCCGACTTAGACGTTATCATGATTGCGCCAAAAGCACCTGGTCACACTGTGCGTTCTGAATTTGTTCGTGGCGGCGGCGTTCCTGATTTAATCGCTGTTCATCAAGATGCTTCAGGCACTGCAAAATCAATTTGTTTAGCCTATGCTTCTGCCATCGGCGGTGGTCGTTCAGGCATTATCGAAACAACTTTCCGTGACGAATGTGAAACCGACTTATTCGGCGAACAAGCCGTTTTATGTGGTGGCGCAGTTGAACTCGTAAAAATGGGTTTTGAAACACTGGTTGAAGCCGGTTATGCACCAGAAATGGCGTACTTTGAATGCTTACACGAATTAAAATTGATTGTTGATTTAATGTTTGAAGGCGGTATCGCCAACATGAACTACTCTATCTCTAACAATGCAGAGTATGGCGAATATGTAACCGGCCCAAAAGTAATCAACGAAGAAAGCCGCTTTGCCATGCGTGAAGCCTTACAAAACATCCAAAACGGCGAATACGCTAAAAAGTTTATCCTTGAAGGTTTAACCAACTATCCCGAGATGACTGCAAGAAGACGTTTAAATGCAGAGCATCCTATTGAAGTGGTTGGTGAAAAACTACGAAGCATGATGCCTTGGATTAAAGCGAATCAAATTGTTGATAAAGCTAAAAACTAAAGCTCACCGGTTGTAATAGCACTATAAAAAAGCCCGTCTTTATGACGGGCTTTTTTTTGTCTACTAAACTACTTTCATCTGGACAAATTTCTACAAGGATTGCAAAATAAAATAGTAGGAGCGGCTTTAGCATCGATAATCGCGGCTAAAGCCGCTCCTACAAAAACATAGTTGATTTTTACTTTGCTTACAGAGGATAAAAACATGAACCAACAAAACACGCTCAGTGCTTTTTTATTGGGTGCCTCTATATTTCTGGGACTGAGTGCACTTGGATACTTTATCTCAGGCGCCGTGATCAGTTACAAAGAATATGATCGTAGCGTCACCGTAAAAGGCTTGTCCGAACGAGAACTCCCAGCCGATATCGTCATTTGGCCCATCGTTTTTACTGAAGCGGGCAATGATCTTAGCGCACTCTATGTGTCTATTGACGGCAACACTAAAAAAATAAAAGATTTTCTGGGTTCAAAAGGAATTGATGCCGCAGAAGTAACTGCCTCAACACCGTCCATTACCGACAAGTTTGCCCAGCAATATACAGATACCACCAAAGCCGAGTTTCGCTATACTGCCATTGAAACCGTCACGGTCTATTCAACAAAAGTTGACTTGGTTCGACAAGTTATGACCGAACTCGCAGAACTTGGCAAACAAGGCATTGCTTTTACCAGTGCAGATTACCAAAACCAAAATGAATATATTTTTAGCGGTTTAAACAAGATTAAACCGGAAATGATTCAAGAAGCCACTACCAAAGCACGCGAAGTTGCCTTAAAATTCGCCCAAGACTCCAACAGTAAATTAGGAAAAATCAAACAAGCCTCTCAAGGCCAATTTGAAATAACGCCCAGAGACAAAAACAACCCGCATATTAAAAAGATTCGAGTGGTATCGACTGTAGAGTATTACTTGTCGGATTAGAACTATACTCCGCGCGCTCATGTTTTCGGTATTTATAATTGAGACATTTTATTCAAGAACAAGGCTTAAAAATAGGCGCATAGCCAGCTATGTAACTGTTTTTACAAAGCCGCTATTGGATAAAATGGCCAATCAGAAAGTCGAAAACATGACCGTTCGGAGTACATATATGGATACAAGTGAAAACTCGACTCCCTAGAAAAATTGTTGGTTTTATTTATACTCAATTACTTTGGAATGATCCTAAAATACTATTGATTTCTTTAGTGTCAATGGGATATTGACATCCCAAGGAGAAATCCATGTCCCCCAGTACCGTATTTACCAATAACCAAAGCAGGCCTGGATGTTGTCAGGATAACCGCAAGGGCTTGCCTCTACAGTAAATAATAGGAAAAAAGAAAACTTAAAGCTGTTAGCTGCATTGTCGCCAGTAACGGCTTTTGCAACGACTCCAGTTATTTACAGTGCATAATATAATAAAGAGAGTGGATATTTGGGGCTCTGCCCCTAAGGCGATATTTTAGGTGCGTTGGCACCTGACAATTTACTGCGATCTTTACTTTGTCAGCATTCACCTTTATTGCTCCGGTTTGTTTTACTTGGCTTCAGTGCACCTCGATTAGCTAAGGAAGCGGGTGAAAATAGCTTGGTGCATATTCTGGCCCAACTATTTACCGATTACATGATGCACCCGTTGGACATTGGAGCGATGTCATTAGTATTACCGTTGACGTGTGGTTTAACAAACTAACAAACCACAACCGGTGCATGACGCCGCACTTATCGCACCCTACAAAATAACGTGCAGAGTAAATAAGCAACGCGTCATCTACCAAGGATAAGCAAATAAAGGAGCAATAAAGGGGTCAGGACGCCTTATTACTCGTTAAATACCGGTAATCAGAAAGTCGATCGCTGAAATAATTTCGGCCCTGTTATGAGTTAAAGATCCTTCGTAATTACTTAAAGCACGCCTTGATATGCTAGACATTTGATGAGTAAGTAGTGAGTATTCTTTACCTTCGACTGTAATCTTCGGACATAGATTTTTTGGGTAAGATGTTTCGAGGTTTGATAATGGTGTCAGGGGGATTACCACCCTAGAGTTAAGTTCGTTTAGTAAAGCGTCTTGAACATCAACAATATAGGGGTAAGTTTTATTGGTATCTTTATCTGTATTGGCGTAATAATCAAATTGAGCCATCAGAATTCTCTGTGCTTATCAGCGAAAAGCCCGTAGGTATTTGCAAGTTTGTTGCAAGTATCTATTGCCTGCTTGTTTTCGGCTATCCATTTATCTCGGCGAGCCGCTTTTAATTCATTAAGCAATGCAGCTTCAAATGTGGCCGACAAGTTTATCTTTAGCGCTTTCGCTTCGTAAAGCAAGTCGCTGTTAACACTTAGGTTTGTAGGTTTTTTTGGAGCGTTTATATTATAAATTTGTCTCATTCCCACATCCCCAAAATATTTTAGATGCGCACATATTATGCGCATTAAATGCTCGAGTCAAAAAGAAAGTAAGAATAAAGAGTCAGACCTGAGATATAGAAAGAATATAACTTTACTCTGACCCTAGTTATCTTACAATTGAGCTTAATCCTGACGCATCAGAAATATAACCTTACTCTGCCCCGTTATTTAAGTATTTAAGTAATAACTTCAGCATCAACCAAAACCATTTCCGCCAATAAAGTCTCAGGGGCAATATCTTGCTCATGCGGCCATGTTACAGCACCAAACAAAATACCTACTTGATTAAAATAATGTATATTTTTTAATTCCTTAAACACACCCTTATCAAGATAAGGCTTAAGATCAAAAATCCCTTTTTTTTGGTTTTCTGTCTCTACATAAATACAAAAATCGGACAAAGGCTTAACTAATTTCACATCCCAAAACATAAAAACCTCACAGCGGAGCAATTTTATATGGATTTTCATTACTGACTGATAACTCCCAAGCAGCCATTAATTCATCACGATGAAGCTCTACCCAAGCCTGCACCAAGCGTAATTTCTTACGTGGCAAATTATGATGCTTATTATCCAGCAAATACATGCGAATAATAATCCCATAAAAAATTGATATAATAAGCATAATTAACTCCAATTATTACTTATCGTGCATGATGAGTTTTTTCTTTCCTCTTGAACGACATCACCTTGCCATTCGAACGCTTACCCGCCGTCGACAAATTTCAATGTATCAAATGTAATCTTTGCCATAAAAAACCCCAGCAAATTTCAATATGTCCCTAGTATAACAAATAAAAAGATTAGACTAAATCAACATAAATACCATCTTAGGAATGAACACTAGAAATTCAATTGAGCTTAATCCTGACGCATCAGAAATATAACCTTACTCTGTCCCTAGTTATCCCTAATTAGTTATCCAAGCGCTTCAGATCACGGTAAAAATTTTCATGTGGTCCAACGGCCAAAAGCTTGATGCTGCTTGCATCAAGTACCCGATAAGAGAGCAGGCACAATTGATTGACCATCCGAAATTTGTACACACTAATCCCAACAAGATCACCTACCTTTGCCTCACCAATAGAAACATCGTAGGCCACTGCTTTTACTGCTGAGTCAAGATCGGCTTTCTGCTGTCCGTGTAACTTTTTAACCGTGCGCTCAAAAGTCGGGGTAACAAGGATACGCATTAGCCGAACCGATATTCACCGACAGGCACTTCCTGATCCGCAATAAGAATGTCGCGAATCATAGCAAAAGGCAAATCTGGATTTTCTACAGCTATTTTACCGATTTGAGACCAATATTCGATCTGTTTAGGCACAGAACGATGCTCAATAACAGCGTAGTGTTTGGCTTGGTCAACCAAGGTTTCTGATAATTTAACATTAATGGACATAACACTTCTCCTGTAAAAAAAAACATAATATTATACCTAAAAGGACCGTAAAGGAACTTTTATTTTACATAAAACATAAAACAACTGGGACAAAATAAACGTTAATTAGAGTTCACTCAAAAACTCAGAAGCCAGGAATTCAAATAACCCTTCGTGATTAATCTGACTGGCGATATAAAGATCTGTTTTATTTTTTGTAACAACAATTTGAAGAAATGGTTTGTATAACGCTGAGCTATTGCAGGC
>JAPLRP010000001.1 GCA_026399095.1 Methylococcales bacterium
CCTTAATAACAACTTCAAAATATCCAAGCATTGCTCTAAAGAAGGGGACTTAGAGCCTATGCTAATCCCTATAAAAGGGCGATACTTTGAAGTCGCAAAAAAAGAATCTGCAACTTCAAAGTCATTATTATTAATAAATATGTAACTACTCGCGCCATCATCATTGAAAAATAAATAAAAAATTGCTTGACAGCTTTTTCCGTCAAAAAAATATCTTTTTTTACGATTGCATAAAATCTATCTACACGGCTCATTACAAATAACACCAGCAGGTTTAATCCTTAGCTCACCCTTTCGAATACAAAAATAACGATTGCCGCCCGCCAAGAGCACTTCCTGGGGGTCGAAAAAAGCCATGATAAAATACGTCAACTATTCAGAGATATAGCGTATTCACCTTAATGGCAAGCTTAGATAAAACCTCGGTCAGAACAGAAGTCAGTCGGTTGAAAGCCGATTTTGAACAACTCTGTGCCGACGGAAAAATAACCGCTGAAAGCAAAGCGCTGATGCTGAGCATGTTCCTGATTGTTGAATTGATACTGTCCATTTTCCTTGAAAAAATCACTAAAAAAGACAACAACAATTCCAGCATACCCTCCTCGCAAACCGAAAAGGATGAATCCTCGCTGGGCCATCAAGGCAGTAACGGTAAGGGCAAAAAAGAATCGGATACCTTGGCTAAAAATACTCGAGTCCGTGAGCACGTGACAGTCTCTTCCGTCAGCACTTGCGATGTCTGCGCAGAAGACCTCACCGGTGTTCCCTGTACGCATCACGAAAGACGCACCAAGATTGACATTATTTTTGAAAAAGTCGTTGAACATGTGGATGCAGAGATTAAGCAGTGTCCAGTCTGCAAGGCAACGATCAAAGGTAAGTTTCCTAGCGATATGCATGGCCCTTTGCAATATGGCGATGGCCTGAAGGCGTTTGTCGTCAACTTGCTGATTTGCCAGATGGTTGCGCTGAACCGCGTGCAAAAGTTGGTCAACGCCATGATTGGCGAAGTTATTGCCGAATCCACGCTACTTAAGTTTGTATTACGTCTGCATCAGGCGTTAGAAGCCTGGGAACTTGACGCGATAGAACAACTTCTTAAAGCCTCGGCTATTAACGTCGATGAAACATCGATGCGGGTCGATAAGCTTAACCATTGGCTACATGTGTACTCGGCTGGGGACATTACGCTCAAATTCCTGCACCGAAAGCGGGGTAAGGAGGCGATAGTAGCGATTGATATTATTCCGCGCTATGGCGGGACGATCATTCATGATTGCTGGGCATCGTATTTGTCCTATGCTCACTGTGGTCACGGACTTTGCGGGTCGCATTTGCTGCGCGAACTGACTTTTATTTTCGAGTCAAACAGCTATGCCTGGGCGTTGAATATGAAACGCCTATTGCAGGAAGCCTGCATCAAGGTCTCCAAAAGCGAGGAAAAGAAATTAAATGATGAGGACTTGATCGATTTGCACAAACGCTACCGAGCTATTTTAACAAGCGGCGCAAAAGAGCTGCCAGCAATACCGCCCAAGCCGAGCGGAAAACGCGGCAAGCTGGCTAAATCGACTGCGCATAATCTGCTAGAGCGCATGCAAATTTATGAGACATCGGTGTTGATGTTTGCAAAAGATCCGCATGTTTCGTTTACCAATAACCGAGCTGAACAGGATTTGCGTATGTCCAAGGTGAAGCAAAAAGTGTCCGGTTGTTTCAGGACAGAACTTTATGCGCAGGCTTATTGTCGAATATCGAGCTATCTACAAACGATGGCGAACAAAGGATATAACCCGCTTATTGCCGTTCAAATGGCTCTGGTTGGCGAACTAGGATCTATACGGGGCGAGTAGTTACAAATTTTTAAACCTTTGGTACTTAATGGATGCGAAAATCAATAGCCTATCTGTCGAGTGAATGAAATTAATATAAAATAAAACAATTAGTTATAACGACTCCTCTCCCTATCAAGCTTTAAAAAAAACTAAAAAAAAGGCA
>JAPLRP010000082.1 GCA_026399095.1 Methylococcales bacterium
CCTAGGGAAACGTGTTTAATCATATTTAATATATTTAAAACGGGGATCATCGGGCGTACCTTCCAAAGCGCCTCCTTCTTTACCCGGTTGCCACATAATCACGTCTTCAATCTTGCGGGCCAATTCAAAATCCTTGTTGGTAATCCCCTTTGCGGCATGATTCATTAATTTAACGATCACAAAAGCATAGGATACCGTCATATCTGGATGATGAAATGCGGCCTCCGCCAAGTGTCCGACAGTATTAACAACCATCAAAGTACTTTTCCAGTCGCTGGTTTTGTATTTACGTCGGATCCAACCGTTTTCTAAATACCAGTGTGGTAACTCGTTGGTTAATCGAGCCTCTACTTCTTCATTGGTATAAGTTTCCTCGTGTTTACGCTCTCTCCATCCCATAATAATTGACCTGTAATAAGTTAATAATTGTTAGTAACACTACGTTTAGTTATTGTAACACTGGCCTGATTTATTAAAAAACAGGTCTATTATTCGTAAAGGCAATCACTTAAATCAGGCATTTTGAAAAATGTTGAATTTAAAATATCTTCAGCATTTTGCTCTATAAGATTGACGCTATTACTCAATCTGAAAAGTTTATTATCATGAACTATTTGAAAGGCTTTATTAAAATCTGCATTGATAAAGTTTCTGGATAAATAATCACACAGACAATAAACCTCTGAATAATCCTTAGGGTTACCGGAGGTACATTGATTAATTTTTTCTGAAAAAAGCCGCATTAAAGAAATCACAAAGCCATCATGCCTCCATGTTACCGGTTGCTCTAATACATCAGCACCTTGAATAGCAATAGCACCTAATGCACCGTAGGACAGGTTAATCATTCCCGCCAAAACCTTTACCATATCACCGGCTTTAATCGCTCTAAAAAGCTCACCACCCTCCTCCATTAGCAATGCCTGACGAAAAATGATGGTCATTTCAGGTAAGCTTTTATTTTCGCCGTATTCTGCCTGAGGAAACGCAAAGGCGCTATGAAACTCTCTAACTAATTTTAGATGGTTGTTCATACTTGTTTTCACACAATCAAATGTTAGTATCTTTATGTTAAGAATAGACTATTAAAAGTATAAGCAAGCGTTACTTTTTTCTAAAATTCAATCAGTTTAGTAAATCTTATTGCTGTTTTACTGTAAACTTTATAGCAAAATAGGCTATTAACGAGAATAACAGAAAGTTTATTCCTGTCTTTAAAGCTATCGGTATAGATTATTATGTAATGCATTTTTCCGCAGGGTCTCCAACAATGATTTATGATGCTGTCTTATGAAAACTATTCAATTATTTCTTTTTTTAGCTTGTTATTTAACTTTAACAGGTTGTGGACAAACCGGACCACTCTATTTACCCGGTTCGCCTCCACCTATTTATGTGCCGCATGAACCCGAACCCAACCCCACACCTGATCAAGACGCAGAAAAAACCAAATAAATTATGGATTATTTTAATTACCGAAATAATGAGCTATTTGCAGAAGATGTTGCTGTACAAGACATTATTTTTAAATACGGCAGCCCTTGTTACATTTACTCCAGAGCTACACTAGAAAGACATTGGCGTGCATTTGACACAGCCTTTGGCGATCATGCGCATTTAATTTGCTATGCCGTAAAAGCAAACTCCAATATTGCCCTGCTTAATTTACTTGCGCGCTTAGGCTCTGGTTTCGATATCGTGTCACTGGGAGAACTAGAACGTGTTCTAGCCGCCGGAGGCGATGCAGGAAAAATTGTTTTTTCAGGTATTGGTAAACGAGAAGATGAAATTTTAGCGGCACTAAAAGTTGGTATCCGTTGCTTTAATATCGAAGTCAGTGGTGAACTGGATCGAATTAATCGGCTGGCAGCACATTTAGGTGTTATGGCGCCCGTCTCTTTTCGAGTCAATCCGGATGTTGATGCCAAAACTCATCCTTATATTTCTACGGGTTTAAAAGAAAATAAATTCGGCATTGACATCAATCAGGCCTTATCCGAATATCGTCGCGCAGCGGCTATGCCTAACATTAACGTTATCGGCATTGACTGCCATATTGGCTCACAACTCACCGAAACACGTCCTTTTTTGGATGCATTGGATAAGCTCCTTGAGCTGGTTTCAGCCTTAAAAGCTGAGGGCATTCATCTACACCATCTGGATTTGGGTGGCGGACTTGGCATTCGTTATAATGATGAGCAACCACCCGAACCGGCGGATTATATTAAAGCGGTTTTGGAACGACTCGGCAAAACTGATTTTGAAATCTTGTTGGAACCCGGCCGAGCCATTGTAGGTAACGCTGGAATTCTGGTGACTCAGGTTGAATACCTAAAGCCCACTGCCCATAAAAACTTTGCCATTGTCGATGCAGCCATGAATGATCTGGTACGCCCATCGCTTTATAGTGCCTGGCAAGAAATTATTCCTGTCAACCAGTTAAGCACGGCACAAGAACAAACATGGGATATCGTCGGCCCCGTCTGTGAAACCGGTGATTTTTTGGGGAAAGAGCGTAATCTTTGCTTAACTCAAGGGGATTTATTGGCCATACGCTCTTCAGGTGCTTACGGGTTTTCCATGAGCTCTAATTATAATTCCAGACCGCGCGTCGCTGAATTAATGGTTGATAACGATCAAGTTTATTTGATAAGAGAAAGAGAGACTGTTACTCAACTTTGGGCAAATGAGCATTTGTTACCTTGATAACAAGCATTGGCTTATTAAACACGAATAACAAATTATCTTAAATATAATGATTAACTTCACTAAAATGCAGGGCTTAGGCAATGATTTTGTAGTCATTGATGCGATCAATCAACACATAACCCTAACATCCGAGCAAATCAGATTTATGTCTAACCGTCATTTCGGCATCGGTTTTGACCAACTATTACTGGTCGAAAAACCTGTCAGTGACAATGCGGACTTTAAATACCGGATTTTTAATGCTGATGGCAGCGAGGTCGGGCAGTGTGGAAATGGCGCCCGCTGTTTTGCCCGTTTTGTTCGAGATAAAAAATTATCAGGTAAAGAAGAAATATGTGTTGATACCAACTCAGGACAACTGCTGTTACGTTTTACCGAGCAAGATCTGATAACTGTCAACATGGGTATCCCAAAACACAATCCTATTGAAATTCCTCTATTGGCAGAGCAGGAGTTGATGCTTTATAAGGTTGCTGTTAATGATGAAAATATAAGCTTTGGTGCTGTTTCCATGGGTAATCCACATGCCGTTATTCAAGTCGAAAATGTTGAAAATGCACCAGTGAATTCTTTAGGAAATATCTTGGAAAATCATACCATTTTCCCTGAGCGTGCGAATATTGGTTTTATGCAGATCCTCAACAAAAAGGCGATTAAACTCCGTGTTTATGAGCGCGGCGCTGCAGAAACTTTGGCGTGTGGAAGCGGCGCCTGTGCGGCGGCTGTTATCGGCATTGAGCAAAACCTGCTTGATAACGACGTCTGTGTTGAACTACCGGGTGGTAATTTACAAATAAGCTGGTCGGGACGAGGTGAGCCCGTATTGATGACCGGACCGGCATGTCATGTTTTTGATGGAACCATTATTTTATGAGTGAAAAGAAAATTAACCTAAGTAGCGCTCAAATTGAAGACTATCTAAAGCACCATCCGGATTTCTTTCATGGACATTTACACTTACTAGAGCAAATGAGTATTCCGCATCCCAGTGGAACGGCCATCTCTCTAATTTCAAAACAGCTAGAGCTGTTCAGAAACAAACACCTAGAGCTAGAAAGCCAACTTAACTCTCTGATTGACATTGCCCGTGACAACGATATTTCTTTTATTCGTATGCACAAACTAACGCTGGCGTTGCTGGAAGCATCCACACTGGAACAGGCTATCGCTAACATTGACGTAGTCTTGGCTGATTATTTTTTAACTGATTTTGTCGCCGTGCGTATCATTAAAGATTGTCCGGATTCAGCGATTACCAATTTATTTATCACGCCTAATAGTGAAGATTTGCTACCCTTTCTTAAAGAACTTACCAGCAATCAACCTAAATGTGGACGACCCACTTTGGCACAGGCAAAAGTCCTATTCGGCGATTCTGCAATAGAGGTTAAGTCTTGCGCTATTATCCCGATGAACTTTACCGAACTTGAAGGAATTTTAGCAATTGGTAGTCGCGAAGAAGATCGATTTCATTACAGTATGGGTAATCTGTTTTTAAATCAAATGAGTGAAATTATTGGTACACGATTGATCTCCTTACTACGGTCGCTAAAAGATGGAATCTGACTCAAAGCAGATATTGACTGATTTTTTAGATCAATTAACGATAGAGAAGCGTGCTTCCATGCATACTATTAACAGCTATCAAAGAGACCTTAATCACTTAGGCAAATATTGTTTGGCCAAGTCGATACCTGACTGGGCTAGCCTGACACAAAATGATGTCAGATCACATATTGCCAGTCGTCACCGACTGGGACTTGGTAGTACAAGCCTGCAACGAGAATTGTCAGCCATCAGGAGTTTTTTTAACTTTCTACTAAAAAAAGGTCTTGCTGACAATAATCCCGCTCAGCATATCAAAGCTCCGAAGCAGGCCAGAAAACTACCTAAAACGCTTGATGTTGATCAGATAAGTGGCTTACTGGAGGCAGGCGCCAGTTCCACAATAGAAATTCGTGATCTAGCGATTTTTGAACTGTTTTACTCTTCCGGCTTACGTCTTAGCGAACTAACTGCTCTTAATTTGGCTGATATTGATCTTACCGATCATTCGCTAATGGTCAAATCAGGTAAAGGAGGCAAGTCACGAATACTACCTATAGGCAGTAAAGCAATAACGGCGATAAATAACTGGCTACCTCAACGATTAAAAAATATTTCAGTATCTGAAGTTGCTTTATTTACGTCAACAAGGGGTAAACGGTTGGGGCAACGGAGTATTGAGCTGAGACTAGAGCAATGGTGCAAAAAAAAGGGCATTGCTGAACACATTCACCCCCATATGTTAAGACATTCTTTCGCCAGCCATCTTCTGGAGTCGAGTCAAGATTTAAGAGCCGTTCAGGAATTACTTGGACATAGCAATATCAGTACAACGCAAATTTATACCCATCTTGACTTCCAGCATCTTGCTGATATTTATGATAAAGCACACCCAAGAGCCAAAAAAAAACCTGAATAGTCATTGGCCTTAAGCAATAAATTAAAAAATCTGCTAACATGGCTTTTATTAATTACTTAAAAGTAATCTGTTTGATCAAAAAAACACCCCTCTTTACAGGATACCGGAAATGGCAAGCGAAACACTAGATGATATAAAATCCAAAGGTATACTCTGGGGCTTTGGTGTTGTTACACTTGCAGCCGTTGTCATTTTATTGATTTTAGGTACTTGGTGGGGTAGTGAACCGGGACAGTTTAATATTCTTGATGAGGCCCATAAGCGAGTAGAAGACTCAAAAACAGAGACTGCCGAACATGGAAAAGAAGCGACGCCCGCTGAAGGCGCCAAGTCAACAGGAGAATCTGAAGTCTCGGAAATGCCAATTGGTTATACCTACACCAACACGCTGGCTCATATTGCCGAAGTCTTGTTACATAAAAGCGGTGGCTACATTACCAATGACGTTGCCCCCCCAGGCGTGCTGCTTGACAATATTTCTAACTGGGAATATGGGGCGTTGGTTATGTTGCGAGATGGCACAACCGCATTAAGAAATCACTTTGCCAGAGATCAATCACAATCGGCTGAAGATCCTGATTTAGCAATAGCTGAGCCTTATTTTTATTACGAGCATAATTCTTGGGCTTTACCATCGACAGAAGCGGAATATCAAAAAGGCATTGATTCGCTGCATAAATATATGTCACGTTTGCAAAAATATGGCGGAACAGTCAAAAAAGCTCAATTTTATTCAAGAGCAGATAACCTTTGGCAATATACTGAAGTGGTGATAAAACGTTTGGGCGGACTATCTACCCGATTAAGCGCAAACAGTTCCGGCGGCAATTATGGCCCGGGACTATCTGAGCTTGAAAAACAGGCCGCCGATGAAAAAGGCACACCTGTCGTTAAGGTATCTTGGCTAGAGATTGACGATATCTTCTATGAAGCACGCGGTGCAAGCTGGGCTTTATTACATATTTTAAGAGCCATAAAACATGACTTTGCCGACATTCTGTTGGATAAACGTGCGATGCGTACCGTTGATATCATGATCAAAGCAATGGAAAATGCCCTTGAGCCAATATTAAGCCCTATGATTTTAAACGGCAGCGGTTATGGTCTGTTTGCCAACTACTCGTTGACTATGGCAAACTATATATCTCGCGCAAATGCAGCCGCTCTTGATTTACGTGACATTATGAACAGAGGCTAAAATACAATGGATGAGCAAATAAATTATAACCTCAAACAACTTAGCACCTGGAAACGAATTTTCTTTATGCTGGTTTTTGCCGCCATTGGTTCGTTAGTCAGAATGATAATTTGGGCAGTGATCATATTACAGGTAGGGTCTACCCTATTGACCGGAAAAGCCAACCCAAATATTTTAAATTTTGGTCGCAGCCTGTCAGTCTATACTTACCATATACTGCTGTTTCTAACATTTAATACTGAAGCCCTACCCTTCCCTTTTTCTGCTTGGAACTTGACTGCAGAACTTCAGCTATCCGAAAACAAATCTGTTGAAAAATAAGGCTTAAAAAATAAAGGAGCGAGGTAAAAACTTACCTTGCTCCTTTACTTGTATTAATCAATCTTTATCGTCTTCAAACTCATCCTCAAAGTCTTGTTCATCTTCAAATAACTCGTTTTCTTCGTCTTCATATTGTGCATCTTCATGCTCAACGTCATCTTCGTAGTCAGTTTCGCCATCAATATTAAACAAGCCTTTCAAATACCGATACAATAATCTTGAGGATTTAGGTGGCTTGGAAAACTCGGCTTCTTTTTTAATATTACGCAATAATTGCCTTAACTGCTGCCGATCAGCGTCAGGTTGCTCATTTAGAAACTCTGTCAGCACATCGTTACTTCCGGCAATTAGCCGATCGCGCCAACGTTCAACGATATGGTGCTCTCTTACAGCATGAGCACTTTTGTTTTTCATGCGTGACAATTTTTCTAAAATTGGCTCTATGTCTATTTTATTAAGTTGTCCGGTAATAAACTTCAGGAGTCTTTTTCTTGCTCCTTTATGAGGCATTCCAGAGACTTCGACTACCGCCTTATGAATATTGTCAGGAAGCTCAAGATATTTTACTTGAGCGGCAGACAACTCGGTCATTTCTTCGCTTAACGCAAAAAGGACAGCCAAGTCTTTTTTTAGTTGCGTTTTATTGGGCCGAACAGCGTAATAGACTATTTCTCCTTTCGAGTTATACTCATATTCGTAATCATATTCGTTTTCTTCACTCATCTTTATATCAAACCATCACACACAAAAAACAACACCACAGAACCCAAAGTCCAATAAATAGCCTAGTCCAGCTCTGCATTTAGCATTTTCCAAGATAGAAATGCCGCTATCATCGCCACTCTTTAAAAAATAATTATTATTTTACCACAGACTGCTTAATCACTTTCCACGACAGTATCTTTTGCTCTAAATTTAGAGTGGCATTAGCCGGACTTGTCGACGGCAAACATTGATACTCAAGATGGGTAAAACGATTGTTTAACATAAGCAATACTTTATTTTGATAAACCTTTTCAGCCATTTTTCCGTTAAAAAATACCCGATTAATGCCCTTATTCTCAGAAAAAAAACAGGCGAAGTCATTGGTTACAATCGTTGATTGCTTTATATTGGCATCCAAACTACCCAATCGCTTACAGCTTTGCAATACGTCCCAGAGTAACATTAAATAGTAATAATTCGAACATATCGCTATTAATCGTCTAGTTTTACGCATACAGAATATCTGTTTGCTTTGGGTGGCACTCCACACCCAAACTTTGTTTTTCAACAAAGCACGCGGTACGTTTTAACAAG
>JAPLRP010000079.1 GCA_026399095.1 Methylococcales bacterium
GCACAAAACAGGCTCACACAAGCTGATTTTGTTTGTACCGAGTGCGGATATACTGCCAATGCGGATGATGTTGGCGCTATAAATGTAAGAACCCGAGGACACATGGCGTTAGCCAGTCGGGAGTTAGCCTGTGAAGTGAATGGTGCAGTAATGCCGTCAGCAGCAGGAATCAGCGGTAAGCAGCGATGCAAGACCGCTCCTAGTAAAACAGGAATCACCGTCTCTTTAGGGCGGTGAGGATGTCAAAGCGTGCCTGCCAACTTCAATAATAATGCTGTAATAATTGTAACTTGCAAAACGCCTACACCGACTACCCAGTGTATTAATTCTGCTTTAGTTTCGGCTATTTCTTTTCTAACGGATTCAATATCAAGCTTCAATTCAGACTTTACCAATTCGATTTTTAATTCAGTCTCTTTTATTCTTGCGTCCAAATCTTTATTGGTCACAACATTTTCAAGGCTATGTTCATGCTTAACATAATCAATCGTCGCATTAGCGGCCTGTTGATGTAGACGTGTAATAGCTTCTGCTTGTGACTCACTTAAACCAGCATGTTTTAATTCTGTGACAAACTCATGGGTATCAAAAGTTAATCTCGTCATTGTGTTATTACTCACTATGAAATCAAATAACATTGTATAGTGAAAAATCGCCAGGCACAAAAAAGATCCGTTTAAAACATCTTCTTAATTAGCGGCTTAAGCGCCACGCACTTAGTAAAAGTCCGGAATGGTTGGCTGCGCCATCCTTGTCTATTTCCCTCCCTGCGGTGCAATACGCTTTACTATTAGCACTTTCCAAAATACCCACAAACACAAAAGCCCCCGCTTACAATAATCAGCTTTGCTAAACTAATTTTCTAAACACGGGTACTTAATCAAGTATATGATAGAACTTAACTTTGAACAGGCCTATATACTGATCCAATTAAATCATTATGCTTTTCTTTGATTATTTAATTTGAGAGGCTATTACTTTTGGGAGCCACCATGGAACAAAGCGTCACTATTGACTGTCCGCCAGAAATTTTACTGGGTCTTCATCTAAATGCAGAAGACTTTGCTGATTACCTAAAAAAAACAAGCCGCCATCAATCTGTTTAAAGAAGGTAAACTTTCGTCAGGTACAGCGGCTACTTGGCTAGGTATCGGTAGAGTTTCGTTCTTGCGCCTTGCTTTTGATGCAGGTGCTACCTTACTGGAAGATTCCGCTGATGATTTTGCGCGAGAGACAGCGTTGTTATGATCGTATTTTCAAATACCACACCAATAATTGCGTTGAGCAGCATTCAATGTTTTCATCTGCTGCCACAATTGTTTGGTGAAATTCATTTGGTTAACGGATAGCCGATAAAATATCGATATCTAAAAGGTAAGGCATTATTCAAAATCTCTTAGCTGCACATTCATTCGCTCAAATTCACCATCATCACGAGGCATACTGAGTAAATGGTCTATAAATGTAGGTGCTTGGGCGGCTTCTAGTCGTTGTAGTTTTTCAAAATCCTCGATTGATAAAATTACAGATGTTGGTACACCACGAGGAGTAACTATCTGTGCCTTACCGGTTTTAGCGGCAGCAACAACGGCCCGTAATTTATTTTTAACGTCCTGTATTGACTATTTTTCTGTTTGCATAAATACCTCTTTTTATCAGTTAGTGACGAGTCTAGTCGTAGAAATGTATCATTTAACTTATTGCTGAACAGTATTATTTGTTAACCATAGTGCTGGGCTTGCTTAAAAAGCATCATGGCATTATAAACTCTTACGTAATATGGCAATATGATTAAGATGTCCACATTATTTAAATCAGTTGATTATTAATAAGGCTTTCCAAGGTACTTTGGCGATAATCCTGAATCTAAGCTTGTTTTAGGTGGATGTTTGCGTGGGCTTAGACCCAGTTTATATTACCGTTGGGTCAACTGTCTTTTCTAATAAATCCTACATGGCCAAACGTGCGGTTTGAATGGCTTTTCTGACGGTATCAGGAGCGGTGCCGCCGATATGTTGACGGGCTGCAACGGAGCCTTCGAGGGTTAAATATCCAAAGACATCTTCAGTAATCAATGCTGAAAATTGTTGTAACTCGGCTAAGGATATTTCTGATAAGTCGCGTTGGCTATCAATGCCTAAACGTACGGCCAAGCCTACGACTTCATGGGCATCACGAAAAGCCATTCCTTTACGAACCAAATAATCGGCCAGATCGGTTGCGGTGGCAAAGCCGCGTTTGGCGGAGTTGTACATGTTGGCTTTTTTTGCGCTAAGATGCGGCACCATGTCGGCATAAGCTCGCAGGCAATTAATTAACGTATCAGCGGTATCAAATAGCGGTTCTTTATCTTCTTGATTGTCTTTGTTGTAGGCTAACGGCTGACTTTTCATTAGCATCAGCAAGGACATTAAATGACCTGTTACGCGACCTGATTTTCCTCTAACCAGCTCAGGCACATCCGGGTTTTTCTTTTGCGGCATAATAGATGAGCCGGTGCAGAAGGCGTCAGGCATGTCGATAAAATCAAACTGGGCACTGGACCATAAGATCAATTCTTCTGAGAAACGCGATAAGTGCATCATGATGATGCTGCCCACGGCGGTAAATTCAATGGCAAAATCACGGTCACTAACCGAATCCAGCGAGTTGGCAGAAGGTCGGCTGAAACCCAGCAAGTCAGCGGTCATATAACGATCAATCGGGTAACTGGTTCCAGCCAAGGCGGCAGCGCCTAAGGGCATAATATTGATACGTTTAACGCAATCTTGCAGTCTTTCCCTATCACGTACCAACATTTCAAACCAAGCCATTAGATGATGGCCAAAGGTAATGGGTTGGGCGACTTGTAAATGCGTAAAACCGGGCATAATGGTATCGGCATGTTGCTCGGCCAAATCTAGAATGGCGTTTTGCAAGCGGGTGAGTTGGTCATTGATATGAGTGACTTCACTTCTTAAGTAAAGCCGGATGTCGGTTGCAACCTGATCATTACGAGAGCGACCGGTGTGCAGTTTTTTACCGGCAATGCCGATTAAATCAGTGAGTCTGGCTTCGATGTTCATGTGCACATCTTCTTGCTTAATCGACCAAACAAACTCACCGTTAATGATTTCATCGCTAATTTGGTGCAGGCCGCTAATAATCGAGTCACGCTCGGTTTCAGTCAGAATGCCACAATGCGTCAACATGGTCGCATGAGCGATTGAGCCTTGAATGTCTTGCCCGGCCATGCGTTTGTCAAAATCAACAGAAGCGGTAAATACTTCAACAAAAGCGTCCGTTGCTTGGGCAAAACGTGCGCTGGAAAGTTTTTCTGAGTTAACGGTGGTCATGATGGTTTTTATTCGGGGTAATAAAAGATGCGGAATTATACCGTTAATCGTCTTTTAATGATTCTAAAAGAAATTCCGAATTACAATAGTTTGTATCCGCAATCAATGGGCTTTTATGGCTACTTTATAGCACCGCAAGCGTGAGTTTTTGATTCAAGATTAAAGTGAACCGGTATATCTGTAAATTTGATCGTTTTAACAAATACAAAGGGTTGTGTTAGTGCACCGGAAACCATGCAGTCGCCGTCAGGTGCTAACAAGGATAAATCTATTTGTACACTATCGGAATAGTTGTTGATTTTTGTAAGCTTTAATTCGTAGCCTCCAGTGCTCTTGATGCCTGCAAAAGCCGCGATCACCATTTCGTTAGAAAAATCCACTTTGGGTGTTGGAGGTTTGGGTGATACAGTTTGAAAATTTAAATCCCAGGTTTTTTGGAAAGCGACAGCATCTTTTATAACTTCGAAACGTTGTTGCTCAATACCGCTTTCATTGCCTTTGACTAGTATCGTAAAAGCTTCTGACTTGGGGGGTAGGTTACCTTGTGCAAATGCTAGGGTTTGAGTTCCGGATATCATTAACGATAATAAAACGAAAAGCCAATTGAGTTTCATTACTAGTTCTCTGGAGTAAATAAAGACGCTTTAGTGATATAAAAAACAATCACAGATGGCAACCCGTATTTATTGATTTATAGATAATTAACCAAAGCGCTAAGTTCTGCGCTCTGGTTAATAAAGGCTTTAATTAATTTAAAGATAGGTCGTCTACATAAAAGCTTGTCACACCGGAAGCATTTTCGATTGAATGGAATTGTAAACGGATAGTTTGCCCCTTATAAGCGATTAAGTTGAAGGTTTTAAGTACATAGCCGGATGATTTGTTTTTGTTTGAATAGCTTGCAAGCTGGCTTAAAACATTACCTGAAGTGTTTGTCACACTAATTGACATCGTGTCGTTAGCTTTTGTACTTGTTTCCGCAGTAGTGATCTTCATCCAGAAATTAAAGGTTGCAGAGCAAGCATTAGTTGGGATGGTAACCTCTTGATATAAATCATCAACGTTAACTTTTCCAACGCCACCTAACCAAGCGACCCAAGAGCCAGTGTGAGTTTTAGTCGTGCCCACATTCCAAATGACATTGTTTTGTATCCACAATTGAGAGGCATTCTCGAAACCTGGGTCATCGACGAGTTGGATAGGTGTCGCGCACGCTGTAACTGTATTGGATACGGTAACAGAAACAGGTGATGAAATAGTGGTATTGCCACCTGTATCAGTCGCTTTGGCGGTTAAGCTATAAGTTCCGTTAGCTAATAATTGCGTATTCCAGTTTACTGTATAAGGTAAAGCAGTTGAAGTGCCTAGCAAATTGGTGCCGGCATAAAACTCAACTTTGGCAATCGCTGCATTATCGTTAGCAGTTGCTGAAAGTGTAGTCGTATCGGTTAATGTTGAGCTTGCAAGAGTATCCAGGGTCACTGTTGGTGGTATTAAATCAGATGACAACAGATTGCTGGTGTAAAGTAATGTGTTGGGCGATCCTGTTCCTGCATTGGTGACTTTGTTTAAGGTGGCGCTTTGAGTTAAGGCCGCAGTGACTTGAGTGGGTGTTGAGCCTAAATGTGTTGATAAAAAAACAGCCGCAGCACCCACAACATGTGGGGTAGCCATTGAAGTTCCGCTAATGGTGCTTGTTCCTGTGTCACTATTATTCCAGGCAGAAGTGATGTTAGTGCCTGGGGCAAAAATATCCAAACAGGCCCCAACATTAGAATAGTAGGCACGCGCATCTGAAGATTCGGTAGCGCCGACAGTGATAGCATTTGGCGTTGAGGCAGGTGAGTTATTGCAAGCGTTAAAAGTGGTTGTGGTTGTACTGTCATTACCTGCTGCAACCGCATACACAACACCAGCCGCTATGGAATTTTCTACTGCAGTATTGATGGCAGCAGAATAACCTCCACCCAAACTCATATTAGCCACTGAATTTGATGTTTTGTGTATAGTTACCCAATCAATGCCTGCTATAACTCCAGAATAACTCCCTGATCCTAAGCAGTCAAGTACTTTTACAGCGACCAAATTGACATTCTTTGCTACACCGTACGTAGTACCTCCGATCGTTGCAGAAACATGAGTACCATGCCCATTACAGTCTGTGTTATTAGTATCTGCGGTGTTAGTTCCCCAGGTGGCGCGACTGGGGGTGCCAAATTCTTTGTGTGTAATTCTAATGCCCGTATCAATTACAAAAGCGGTAACATTCGCGCCAGAAGCTGTGTAGTTATAGTTTTTGTCTAGTGGCAGATTTGTTTGATCAATACGATCCAATCCCCAAGTTGCAGCAGTTTGTGTGGTATTGGCATGAACAACACCATCTTGTTCAACCAGTGCAACATCGGGATCATTGGCTAGGTTCTCTGCCTGTTGGGCAGTCATGTGAACCGCCATGCCTTTTAGCGCTCGGCTCCAGGTTTTTTCACGTGAACCACCATGGCGATAGGTAAGCGTATCCGCCAAATCATCCACATCGGCAGCTAGATTACCCGTATAGTAAATGGATTTTTTACCTACTGCGGTTTCTCTAAAAACAACTATATATTGGTCATAAATATGTTCCTTTGCTTTAAGAACTTTTGGACTTGCTTTTTGAATGTCGGCGAAACTGTCGATGTTTTTTGGGTTTTTAGCTAAAGCGGAGTGAGGCGTTAGGGCAAAAACAGTTGATCCAAGTAGGGTAAGAATTGTATGTACATTTTTTGACATATTATTTCGCTTTTAAAAGAGATAAAACGGATGGTATGTTGCAAGATTAAATCAATTTTGCGTGTATATTTTCAATTTTTATCATTATTTTGTATTAATGTAAATAAAAAGCAGTTTTTTAAAATCAAAAGATAGTTAGCAATTAAACCTTACATTCTTTTTGTAGGTTACAATAATTAATAATTTCATAGTTTTTCTTAAAAATTTAAATTTTGTATAAACAACACTTTCATTTTAGCGAATTACCGTTTTCCATATCGCCTGATCCGCACTTTATATATATGAGTGCGCGTCATCAGGAAGGGTTGGCGCATCTTTTATATGGTATGGATTTTGGTGGTGGCTTTGTCGCTTTAACGGGTGAAGTGGGCACCGGAAAAACAACGCTGTGCCATTGCCTGTTGCAACAATTGCCCGAAAATATAGATGTTGCATTGATTTTAAATTCAAAGCTGAATGTCTTAGAGTTGGTAGCGACTATTTGTGATGAATTGGGTATTGACTACGACAAAAGCCAACAGTCCTTAAAAAATCTGATTGATCTTTTAAATCAGTACCTTTTGACAGCTCATGCCAATGGCAGGCGCACTGTTTTGTTAATTGATGAAGCACAAAATTTAAGTATGGATGTGCTGGAACAGATTCGGTTGTTAACTAATCTTGAAACCAGTAAAACAAAATTGTTACGTATTATTCTGGTTGGTCAGCCTGAGCTTAAGGATTTATTAAAAAGACAAGATTTGCGTCAGTTAAATCAGCGTATTACTGCCCGCTATCATTTGCAGCCCTTGTCGCTACAAGAAACACGCGCTTATATTCGCCATCGTTTGATAGTAAGTAACGGTCAACCGGATATTTTTAAAGAAACAGCGATCCGTAAAATTTACAAACTGTCTTCAGGCATACCCCGCTTGATTAATATTCTTTGTGATCGTGCCTTGCTGGGTGCTTATTCAACCAACGCAACCCTTGTTACGCCGGCAATTGTTAAGGCTGCTGCCAGGGAAGTGTTGGTTGCTACTGTAGATAATAAACCGTCTTACCTGAGTCTTTTTTTTAGTCTGTTTTTTTTAGGGTGTTTAATTGCGGGTATTTATTTTCTCAATGAGAAGCCCAAAGTAAATCAACAAGCCATCGTAAATTTACCTGCCACTAAAGTTGTGCAACCGATTACCCCAAAGCCGGAAGACAAAAAGCCTCTGCCGATTGAAAAAGCCGTTGTCACGCCGCTTGTTAAAGCTCAAAGTTTTAATGAGTGGATTAGTAACCCTCAATTTTCTTTGGATGCCGCTTTAATAAATGCCCTAAAAGCTTGGGGCAAGAAAATGCCTGAAAATAATAAAGTTGATTGTCATTCAGTAGAGGCCACAGGTCTTAAGTGTGTATTTGGTAAAGCCAATTGGAAAGACATGTTGGCGCTTAATCGGCCGGTTATTTTAGAATTTTCTTTAGCCGATAAAGACAAACACCATGCTTTACTGGCCGGTTTGGGACAAAATCAATCTTTGATTCATTTTCTAGATAAAGTCACTTTTCCAGTGGCTGATGTGCTTAAGTATTGGGATGGTTATTATTTATTGTTAGAGTCGCCGTCAATGCCGGATGCCAATTTGATTCCTATTCATCAGGCATCGGATAAAGTGTTGTGGTTGCGTTACGTGTTAAATTCGTTTGATGGGCAAAGTACACTAGTAGAAAAGCCACGTTTTTATGATGATGAGTTGGCTGAGCATGTTAAGCATTTTCAACGGCAGTATCAATTGACCGAGGATGGTAAAGTGGGCGCCAAGACTATGGATCAACTTAAAAATTTAGCGCGTCAGCTTGAATTTTCTCACCTTGAAATAACGGATTAGTTATGTCTTTTATTTTAAATGCCTTACGTAAATCAGAACAGGAAAGGCAGTCTCTAAACGCTGAGACGGTCACTGACAGAATTTTAATTAATCAACCTGAACAAGATAAAAGTAAGGCTGTAAAACTTTATGCCATTATTGGTATTGTTAATGTGTTGCTTATTGTCGGCATTGTTTGGTTTTTGAAAAATAACTCGGTTCTATCGGTTAATCCAACAACACCTGCAGTTTTAACCAATTTACCTTTGCCTGAAGTCAGCGATAAGGCAAAGCAAGCGGTTAAAGTTATATCGCCCGAAAAAAAGATACAATCATCTGCTACCAAAAACACTTCTATTGAGGCTTTGGTCGGCGCAGAAAAGCCCAAAGTAACCACTGAAATCAAAAAGCCGTTGATTCCAAAAGCAACACAGGTTGAGTCGATAAATCAATCGCCTGTTGGTAATAAATCTGATTCAGTGGTACAAATTAAGCCTGACATAAAAGTAGATGAGCCATCATCAGCGAGTTTTCATGGAAGCGAACCGGCAAAAAATGATATTCCTTTTTTAAGTAATCTGCCTTCTGACGATAGCCGAGCCATACCAAAACTAAACATTAATGTCTTTGTTTATTCAGAGCATACTGAGGAAAGTTTTGTGATGATTGATATGGTGAAGTATAAAGCCGGTCAGCATTTAGAAAATGGAATGATACTTAAAGCGATTCGGCCAGATAGTTTGGTGATTGATTATCAAGGCCGTGTGTTTCAGCTTGAACGACCCTGATAGTTATGCGGTACTGTTAAAAAAACATCGAAATTCACTTCAGCAAAAAATCTTAAGCGCTTGATTACAAGGTAACCGTTATAATATAAAGCCATTAAAGCGGTTAACCATTACAAGATTCACTTCAGTTAGAGCATCCATCCCCATGAGTTTATTAATTAAATACCTTTCCCTTTGCTGGTTTAAAAATAACCCGGTTGAGTTATTTCCCTCAAAAGCATTTATGTGGAAAGCGGTAATTTTTTATCTTATTTCAGGCATTATCGTAGAAGGCCTGATTGCTGATCCTGCTGATGGAACGCTGGAAGTCTCTTTGCGAACCATTATGGCATTTTCGTCTATTGCTACGTACTTGTTTATTTTTAAAAAATTTCAGTATTTTCATCAGATGTTTACTGCTATTTTTATCTGCGAAAACTTTATCATGACCTTGGCTACCCTAACCGAGGGGCTGTATTTTTATATGGTGATGAATCACAATGTGCGTGCCGAAGAAATATCAATCGCTATAGCGGTTGTATTGGTTGGCTGGTACATAGCGATTATCAGTTATATTTTGCGTCAGGCATTTGAGACTAAAATGAGTGTTAGTGTTACTTTGGCGTTTAGTTATTTTATCTTAACTTACGGCATTCCCATGTTATTTATGGATATTTAAAAAATAGCATGACTTATATTTTTGGATGAGTTGATTGACATGATGACTAAGCAAACTCGACAACTGGCTGCGATTATCACAGGGCAAAATACCACCGATGGTGCTAGTGTTAAATTAAAGCGTGTCGTCAGTCAGCAGCAAAAAAATGTCTTTGATCCGTTTGTTTTACTGGACGAATTTGGCTCGGATGAGCCAACGGATTACGTGGGTGGTTTTCCTGATCATCCGCATCGCGGTTTTGAAACAGTCACGTATATGCTTGAAGGTGCTATGTTGCATCGTGATCACTTAGGTAATGAAGGACATTTACGTGCTGGCGATGTTCAGTGGATGACCGCTGCGCATGGCATTATCCATTCAGAGATGCCGGAGCAGAAAGATGGATTGTTACATGGCTTTCAGTTATGGATTAATCTGCCTGCCAAAGAAAAAATGAAGCCACCGCATTACCAGGAATTTAGCGCTGATAAAATACCTCATATTGATTTGGCTGGCGGTGGTTATCTTAGAGTTATCGCGGGTGAATATACAAATGAAACAGAAAAAATCATTGGCCCGGTAACAGGCGTATCCACTCAGCCATTGTATTTCGATGTCTTGTTAAGTTCACAGCAACACCTCGAAATAACGGTTTCCCTAGAACACACCGTTTTGGTTTATATTTATAAAGGTGAATTGGCTATTGATGAATCGAATAAAACTTTAAAAGCCGGACAACTTGGGCAGTTAGTTAATGGTCATAACTTGCAATTGACAACAAAGGAACAATCGGCGCGCTTTTTGGTCTTGGCGGGTCTTCCATTAAAAGAACCTGTAGTGCAGGCGGGTCCTTTTGTGATGAACACCATTGAAGAAATTGAACAAGCGTTTAGTGATTATCGAAACGGCGTGTTGACTTTATAACTAAAATTTTTACTATCGACTCTTGTGAGTATTTGTTTTATCAAACTAATTTAAGGAAATAAACATGCATCATAAACCCGCAACAACAAGTGTAAAAGTTCACGATATTATTCAAGACAGATGGAGTCCCAGAGCATTTGATGCCAATCAGTTAGTGAAACATGAAGATTTACTAGCACTACTGGAAGCCGCACGTTGGGCGCCTTCTTGTTTTAATGATCAGCCTTGGCGTTTTGTGGTGTGCAATAAAGCGACTGATGAAATCAGTTGGCAAACGGCTTTGGACGTCGTGGTTGAAAAAAACAGGCAATGGGCCAAGAACGCGCCCCTATTGATACTCGCAGTAGCTATGGAAAACTTTAATCATAATGGTCAGGCTAATCGTTGGGCAATGTATGACACAGGAGCTGCAAGCGCTAATCTTTGTATTCAGGCCACTGCGTTAGGATTGATTGTGCATCAAATGGGTGGTTTTGATGCTAAAAAAGCCCATGAGGTTTTTAATCTTCCCGATGATTGTATGCCTATGGCAATGTTGGCAGTGGGATATCAAGCCAATGTTGATGTGCTGGACGAAGATTTTAAAGAGGCCGAATTAGCGGAACGTTCTAGGAAAGCATTGGGTGAAAGGTTTTATTCAGGGCTATGGGGGCAGGGTATTTAGTCATTTTTTAAAATTGTCAGTGGTGATTGTTTAAAAGCACATGAGTCTGCGTTATCAGATCAACCTACGCATTTTGTTTTCGTCATTCTGTATGTTGCTCTTGGGTGGTTCGATTGCTATTTGGCATGCGCGTAATGCGGTCGATAAGGAGATCAATTCATCTGTTGATTTGGCAGTGCAGTTGATAAGTTTCGGATTTTCAAAGGATTCGCAAGCACCATTTAATCAAAACGACTGGTTACTTCATTTAAATGCACTTAATCAGACCAAGCATCTAAGCATTGTACTAAAGGAACCCTCGGGTGAAATCATTAATGTGGTCAGTAAAAACCTACAGTCCAGCACTGAAGATAAGCCGCCGCGATGGTTTATTCAGTTGGTTGAAGGGCAACATCTAAAAACTGAGCATAAAATTACCCGTTTGGGTGGTAAGCAGCTTACGCTGCTTATTGAGGCTAACTCGTTAGATGAAATAACCGAAGTTTGGCAGGAGAGTATCGGTTTTTTTAGCGCGATTGGTTTATTAACGCTGTTAACTTTTTTAGCGGTTAATTTGGCTTTCAATAAAGCGCTTCAATCGATTGCCGTGATTGTTAATGCGCTAAAGATCATTGAAAAGGGCCAATATCAGCAAGAGTTGCCTGATTTCTCGATTCAGGAATATGACAGTATCGCTAAAGCGATTAATCATATGGCCAGCGAGCTAAACACCAGTCGGCAGGAAAATAGGGCATTAACTCAGCATTCTTTGGAAATACAAGAAGATGAAAGAGAGAGACTTTCTCAGGAGTTGCATGATGAACTAGGGCAATCGTTAACCGCAATTAAAGTGATGGCTGTAACAGCTGAACGTTCTCGGTTTGCTGTTAGTGGTGCAAGCAACGATATTAAAAAAAGTACCGATGCCATTATTAATGTATGTGATCACTTAATGAAGGTGGTGCGTTCTATGATGCATCAGTTGCATCCGTTGATATTAAGTGAGTTGGGTTTAAAGGCGACGTTAGAGGATTTGTTAAATAACTGGGCCCTACGGTATCCGGAATTAATAATCTCTCTTAACTGCCCGGATGAAGTTGATGTTCTTGAGCATAAAATAATCATTCAGGTATTTAGAATTATCCAGGAATGTTTAACTAATATTATCCGTCATGCAAAAGCAAAGCAAGCAAGCATTTGTTTGGAAATTGTAAGCTTATCAGAAACGGAAAGGGCACTGTTGTTAAGTGTAATCGATGAGGGTCAAGGTTGTTCGGTTGAAATAATTAAGTCAGGTTTTGGCTTGTTGGGTATGCGGGAAAGAATCAACAGTCTGGATGGGGAAATGACCATTAAGACGGCACCAAATCAGGGTATGGCTATCATCGTAAATATTCCTTTAAAATAATGACGAAGCAGATAAAAGTAATTTTGGTAGATGATCATGCTATCGTTCGTGCCGGTTTTCGCATGTTATTGGCAACCGATGAGGCTATTGAGGTAATAGGCGAAGCGGAACGCGGAGAGTCGGCTTGTCAGTTATATTTTGAGACGCAAGCTGATTTGATGGTGCTGGATTTGTCGATGCCTGGAATTGGTGGTTTAGAAACAATCAGGCGTATTTGTAATCGTGATGGCAAGGCCAAAATTTTGGTGTTTAGTGTGCACGATGAAAAGGTTTATATCGATAGAGCCATAAGTGCGGGTGCAAAAGGCTATATTACCAAACATGCCCATCCTGAAATTTTGATTGCCGCAATAAAGAAAATAGCAGAGGGAGAGATTTATATTGAGCCAGGTTTGCTCAAAGATGATGCGCTGCGTAGTGATAAATTTGAAACAAGTAATGAAGCTTATAAAGCTATTATTGACGCTTTGTCACCTCGTGAATTTGATGTGTTTTTGTTACTCGCTAAAGGTTTAACATCTCATAAAATAGCTGATGAGCTTTGCTTGGGCTATAAAACCATTGCCAATTACGGAACACAAATCAGGAATAAACTTAAAGTATCTTCAGTCGCAGAATTAGCGCATATTGCGCTGGTGTTGGGTGTGATGAAAAACTAAAATAGCCCAATATTAAATTGCCTAAGTGCGAAGGACAGGAAGAAAAACTTCGTATCCTTCGTCAGTTAATTATTATTCAGTATGGGATTTTTTAATAAAACCCTTGTTTGTTGCAGCATAACTTAGGCAACTATAAAGAAAAAACTGCGCACCAAAAATGAGGTTGGCCATTAACAGATGGATAGGTTGAACAAATGCCGGTACGTTTAGTCTGTCAAGGCTGACGCCGGCCAGAATTGCAGTGACTACCAATAATATTAAGGTTATTCCTGTTCGAAATAATAACGTTTGTTTATCAACTGATTGATAAATCTTCCAAACTAACCAAGCATTGGTAAAAAGAATAATGGATGAAAATGATCGGTGTATATAAAAAATAACAGGAAAATCTTCGCGCCAGTATTGACGCTCAATGTGAGTCTGTGAAATAAAATCAACGGCTTCTCTGACTTGGGTTCCCATGCCTATTTGTAATAGGGTCATTATCATGGCGGCGATTAGAACCGTTTTAAATTTATTGGGTAACAAGCGGGTATTGATTTGACTAAGAAAATCACGTTGCGAGCGGGCAATGGTATAAATCAGTAAAGCGACTATCACCAAAGCCAATAGCATGTGTATGGTTATCATGACGGGTTTAAGGTTACTGGCAACGACGGTAGATCCCAACCAACCTTGAAAACCAACCAGAAAAAAACTACTTAGTGATAAATAAAAAATGGTTTTGTCACCTTTAAGAAAAATGCGTGATGACAAAGCAGTCAGGAAAATTAAAAAACCTATACTTACCCCTACCAAGCGGTTGGAATATTCAGTCCAGGTTTTAACGGGATTAAATTGAGTGTTCTGATAACCGCGTTGAGCATAAATCTCATGATAATTGGCGGGCAATTGAGCTTCTTCAGTAGGTGGAATCCATTGTCCAAAGCAGGTTGGCCAGTCAGGACATCCCATGCCGGCACCTGAAGCCCTAACGATACCTCCCATTAGGATGACTATATAAACCGCAAAGATAGTTAAAATGCCGATGCGACGAAATTTTAAAACAGCTTGAGAATTCATCATAATGGTTGTGTTAATAAAGTAACTTGAGTTCGATTATCGTCGTCTAGTATAAGCTTATAAGTTTCGTTTTCAGCAAGTTGTAAAACGATGAGCATTTTGACGCTATTTGCACTGGTTTCAGTTGTGAACGGTGATTGTTGGGCCAGAAGCACTTTGGCTATGGTTTGCTCTGTGCCGGTGCTAATGTCAATGATAGTTGAGTTAGGCGCTGGCGTGATCGTTGTGATGCATTCGGCCAGAAATAAAGCTCTTTTGGTTTTGCCTAGATAGTGAGTGCGGGCAACAATTTCTTGACCGGTATAGCAACCTTTGTTGTAACTGATGCCACCCAATTGATCCAGATTAAGCATTTGTGGGATAAATTCTTCAGTGGTTTCTGTTGTCAACCAAGGTAGGCCTGACAATATATCCAGATAGCGCCATTGCTCAGAGCTGGTCGGAAGAAATTCTTGATTATTGACATACTCCGACCAGATATTAATGGCCTTGTCAGTTTCGGCAATGATTAAGTGACGACATTCGTTTACAGAAAAATTAACACTAATGACGTCTTGCTCGCTAGTATCAAATAAAGATTCATCTTCCTTTTTAGCTTGCGATAGTCCGAGCAAACAGAGTTTTTCGGTGCAATCTGTCAAGGTAACGGCAGATCTTAAAATATACATCTGCAATCTTTTTTGGATGGTTGCCAATAGCTCTTTGGGTAGAACCATAAGAAAGGCATCAGGGGTTTTGACCAGTAAAAAAGTGGTTATGGCCCGCCCTTTGGGGTTGCATAAAGCACCCAGGCTACTTTTGCATTCTGTAATGTCGTTAATATTACAAGTCACTTGTCCTTGTAATAATTTATCGGCATCATTGCCGCTAATCTTCAAAATTGCCAAATGCTCAATCGGGTAGATTTTTTTGTCGTTACCATCAGAAATCATAGGAAAAGTAATATGAGCATCACTTTCAAACGTTGCTTTTTGAGTGAGGAGAAAGGTTTTCCAAATTTGATTCATAGATAAAAGTAGAAAAATTTAATAGTGCATAGGATTATATAGTAAGTGTCCTATATAGGTGAGAAGGTAAGCGTTAAACGAATTACTTTAATATTTTTTTAGTGTTTTAATTATGCAAAATGACTATAAAACGAATCTGGTTTTATCAATCAAGCCCTCGATGAATTTAAGAAAATTAATAGTTTTTATTCATGGGTTGGCTTTTGTTGCCAGCATGATTAATACAATGGTTTTTTCTATTAAAATTAGTTTGTATGTTTTGGTTAGCATTCATTGCTGGATAACCCTTAAACGCCTTAAGCCGTCTAAGCCATATTATTAAATATACTGAAGCTTTAGGCTGGCAGTTATCAGAAGGGCAAGATTTTGTTCCAATTGATGTCTTGAACACCACTGTTATTACAACAAAAGTTCTCTTTTTGCATTTTAATTACCGCTCTCAAGGCAATTTTACAAAACCAGCCTCAAAAAAACACTTCTGGTATTAAATGATGCGTTGGCAGAAGAGGATTATCGTTATCTTATTGTAAAACTAAAGATGACAGTAATATAATTAGACATAAATCAAGCTGTCTCTGATAAAATAAAAACAAATACAATTAATAAATATTTATTATGTATGGACATGTAATTGCAGTTGTCTTTAGCTCAATAAAATAATAAGGTGAAATCGGATGTCAAAAGGTCAGAATTTGCAGGATAATTTTCTTAATGCTCTAAGAAAAGAGCACACTCCCGTATCAATTTTTCTTGTTAATGGTATTAAATTGCAAGGAAAAGTAGACTCATTTGATCAGTATGTAATCATGTTAAAAAACACTATCAGTCAGATGGTTTATAAGCATGCAATATCAACTATTGTTCCAAGTAAAGCCGTTAAAATAACACGTGAAGACGAAGTAACTGAAGAATGAGTGATTTTAATTTGCAAAATAGCATTTTAATGGTTCGATTGATGGAGTATTTTATTGTTTGATCGTCCAGAATCAGGTGAGCGAGCTGTTCTTGTTCATCTAACTTTTCGTTCCGGGCAAGAAGATCTTTTAGAATTAAAAGAATTGGCCAAATCTGCCGGAACTGATCCTGTTTTTGTCATCACTGGCAGTCGAAAACGACCCGACCCAAAATATTTTGTTGGTAAAGGCAAGCTAGAAGAGCTTAAAGCCGCAGTTGAAACCTATGGTGCGGATGTTGTTTTATTTAATCATCCACTTGCACCGAGTCAGGAACGGAATCTTGAAGGCGCTTTGGGAGTTAGAGTCGTTGATAGAAACGGCTTGATTCTTGATATATTTGCTCAACGTGCACAGTCTTTTGAAGGCAAGCTCCAGGTTGAATTGGCGCAATTAAAGCATTTGTCAACCCGGCTGGTCAGAGGCTGGACGCATTTAGAGCGTCAAAAAGGGGGGATTGGTCTTCGGGGGCCGGGTGAAACCCAGTTGGAAACTGATAGGCGACTATTGAGTTTGCGTATCAAGCAAATTCAACAGCGTTTGGATAAAGTCGATAAACAGCGTCATCAAGGACGTAGTAAGCGAAAAAAAGCTGAAATTTCATCTGTTTCATTGGTGGGTTATACCAATGCGGGTAAGTCTACTTTGTTTAATACGCTTACAGGGGCTGATATTTACACGGCCGATCAATTGTTTGCTACCTTAGATCCAACTTTACGTAGTTGTCAGTTGCCTAATAACAGTGAGATTGTTATTGCAGATACTGTTGGTTTTATTCGTCATTTGCCACATGAGTTGGTGGCTGCATTCAAGTCAACTTTACAGGAAGCTAGTGAAGCAGATTTATTACTCCACGTTATTGATGCTTACAGTGATGATAGGGATGAAATTATTGTTCAAGTCAATAATGTACTCGAAGATATAGAAGCAGATAAAGTCAGGCAGTTAGAGGTTTTCAATAAAATTGATTTGCTTGACAATATTCAGCCTCATATTGATCGTGATGACAGTGGAAATCCTATTCGAGTTTGGTTATCTGCCGAAACCGGAGAGGGTGTTGATTTGCTTTTTCAAGTTCTGGCAGAACTATTTTCGGTTACTAAAGTTAAAAGACGTTGTTATTTAAGGCCTGATCAAGGTCATATTAGGGCTAAATTATTTACTTGCGCAAAAATAATTGACGAGCATATTGATGACTTCGGTGCGAATGAGTTAGTCATTGAAATTGATGTGAGGTATTTGGGGCTGTTAAAAGAAGTCATAACTGAAGAAATAACCAAGTAATAGCGGTATTTTATAGTAGGTAAGTCTTTAAACTTGAAGTCTGTGTTTTTCACTTTTATTGATATTTACGATAGAATAGCATTACAAATATCTTGCGTGATAATTAATCAAGTAATCCAATAGTGGAGCATAAGTATGTCGTGGAATGAGCCTGGTGGCGATAAGAAGGACCCTTGGAGTGGTCGTGGTGACCAGAAAGGACCGCCTGATTTAGATGAAGCAATACGTTCGTTGCAAGAAAAATTAGGTAAGTTTTTTGGCGGCGGCAATGGAGATAATGATGGTTCGCCTAGAAATTTTGCTCCCGGCAACTCAATTAAAAGCCTTGGTTTTCTTGCGGGTGGTGCGGTAGTTTTGTGGGGCTTAAGTGGCTTTTATATCGTTGATGAAGGTAATCATGGAGTTGAAACCCGTTTTGGACAATATATCGCTACCACTCAGTCCGGATGGAATTGGCATTTGCCTGCACCTATCGAACGCGTTGATATAGTTAATGTCAAACAACAGCGCTACATTGAAGTGGGGTATCGGAGTGGTGGCTCTGAACAAGCGACTGGTTCAGTTCCTAAAGAAGCTCTGATGTTAACTAAAGACGAAAATTATGTGGACGTCCGCCTTGCAGTTCAGTATCAGGTCAAAGACGCCAAGCAGTTTATTTTTAATGTTGTTAATCCCGCTTTGACTTTAAAGCAGGTTACTGAAAGTGCCCTGCGTGGTGTGGTCGGTAGTAGCACTATGGACTTTGTATTGACACAAGGTCGAAGTGAAATTGTAACCCTGATAAAAAAAGAAATTCAGGATGTAATGGACAGTTACAATTCAGGTGTTCAGGTAACCAGTGTTAATTTGCAGGATGCCCAGCCACCAGAGCAGGTTCAAAATTCGTTTGAAGATGCTATTAAAGCGCGTGAAGATGAACAGCGTTTGATTAATGAAGCAGAAGCGTATTCAAATGATGTTGTACCGAAAGCTAGAGGCGCTGCCGCTAGAAAGATACAAGAAGCAGAAGGCTATAAAGAACAGGTAATTGCCCAAGCTCAAGGTGAAACCAATCGTTTCTCCAAGTTACTTGCAGAATATGTTAAGGCACCGGATGTGACTCGTAAACGTCTATATATTGAATCTATGGAAGCTGTAATGTCTGAAACCGGTAAGGTTTTGGTTGATGTTAAAGCCGGAAATAATTTACTGTATCTGCCTTTGGATAAAATGATGGAGCATCAACCTGTAATGCAGGCGCCGTCTATGAACTCACAATCAGGTTCTGCTGATCAACCTCAATCTCAGTCACAACAGATTGCGGCTCCGGAGCAAGCCGTTGAGCGTGCTTCAAATCGTAGCCGTGATGCAAGGGGACGCTAATGAATACGAATAAAATTTTAGTAGGTTTTGTAGCACTGCTGCTTGTTGGCTTTATGTGTATGTTTACAGTTAATCAAACTGAAAAGGCCATTAAATTTGAATTAGGTAAGATAGTAAAAAATGATTATGCGCCGGGGCTGTATTTTAAGTTTCCGATTTTTAATAGCATCAAGAAATTTGATGCGCGTATTCAAACCATGGACGCAAAACCTGAGCGTTTTTTAACGGCTGAAAAGAAAAACGTTATTGTTGATTCTTTTGTGAAATGGCGGATTGGTAATGTAGCGACCTTTTATACAACGGTTGCAGGTGATATAGATCAAGCTAACTTACGCTTGGATCAAATCATTAAAGATGCTTTTAGAAGTGAGTTTAGTAAACGAAACATCAAGCAGCTTATTTCAACCGATCGTAGTGCAATTCGAGATATTTTAACCAATAACTCCAAGGCTGTTGCAGCTGATTTGGGTATGGAAATTGTTGATGTTCAAGTAATGCGCATTGATTTGCCTCCTGAAGTTAGTACGTCGGTTTTCCGTAGAATGGAAGCCGAGCGTGAGCGCGTTGCACGTGAGTTTCGCTCGCAAGGTGCAGAAGCTGCCGAGAGAATTCGTGCCGATGCTGATAGACAACGGGTAGTGACCCTAGCTAATGCGTTTCGTGACGCTGAAAAAGTACGTGGTGAAGGTGATGCAACTTCGGCAGAAATTTACGCAAAGGCTTATGGTGCAGATGTTGAGTTCTTTACTTTTTATCGTAGTTTGAATGCTTATAAAAAGACTTTCTCAAGTTCAAGTATGATGGTTTTAGATCCAGCATCTGATTTCTTTCAGTATTTTAATAAACAAAAATAGGTCGGGTTACGGCTTCATTGACGCAGGCTATATTGCCAAGTGTAAAGTAACCCAACAATGACAGATAAAAATTTCGGGATAAGTTTCTCTCGGGTTTTTATCGATATATCAAAACGCTCCGCTTGCGGGGCGTTTTGTTTGAGTGGACATAAAAAAATATGCAACAAAAAGATTCCTGGCTTTTACCCGATGGCATAGAGGAGATTTTGCCGGAAGAAGCTAATCATCTGGAAAATTTGCGCAGTAAACTGTTGGAGCTGTTTGCTTGCTGGGGGTATGATCTGGTTATTCCTCCTTTTATTGATTTTTTAGATTCCCTATTGACCGGCTCAGGTCACGATCTGGATTTACAAACTTTCAAATTAACCGATCAGGTTAGCGGAGAAATGCTTGGTGTAAGAGCTGATATGACACCCCAAGTAGCCAGAATAGATGCTCATAACCTTAAGCACGAATGGCCGACACGCTTATGCTATGTGGGCACTATTTTACATACTCGAGGAGATCCGCTTCAGAAAACACGTAGTCCAATGCAAATTGGCGCTGAACTTTACGGGCACCCCGGCAAAGAGAGTGATGTTGAAGTTATTCGTTTAATGCTGGAGATGTTAGCGATAACTGGATTGCAAGATATACATCTGGATTTGGGGCATGTTGGTATTTACAGGGCTTTATCTAAACAGGCGGGATTAACACAGTTACAAGAAAGTGAGTTATTTGATGTCTTGCAACGTAAAGCGCGACCTGAGCTTCGGGAGTTGATGGAAAGCTACCCTATTGATAATGATCTTAAGCAAATGTTGTTAAAATTGCCTGAGTTAAATGGTGGTAAAGACACGATTGATAAAGCGCGAATAGTGTTATTGAAAGCTAATAATGAGGTTAAAAGTGCGCTGGCAGATTTGGAAGCAATTGCTGAAAAGATGGCAGGCCTTTTCCCTTTACTATCAATTAGTTTCGATTTAGCTGAGTTGCGTGGCTATCATTATCATACAGGTATTGTGTTTGCCGCTTTTGTGCCCTCAGTAGGAAGGGAGATTGCTAGGGGCGGGCGTTATGATAATATTGGCGCTGTTTTTGGGCGTGCGCGTCCGGCAACCGGTTTTAGTGCAGATTTAAAATTATTGTCATCTCTTGTCAGGCAGTTCAGTCAAATAGTACGTAGAGAGTTAATTTTTGCACCTTTCTCTGAAGATATGGAGTTAAATCAGAAAATTAGAGATTTACGCGCTCAGCAACAAGCTGTTGTTCAACAGTTGCCAGGGCAAACCGGAAGTGCAAAAGAATTGGGTTGCACTTCTATTTTAGAACAAGATAATCAAAGCTGGGTCGTAAGACCTTTAGTTTAAGCCTGGAATAGTTATGGGAAAAAATGTCGTTATTATCGGTACTCAATGGGGTGACGAGGGAAAAGGTAAGCTGGTTGATCTGTTAACCGAACAAGTTGAGGCGGTAATACGTTTTCAGGGAGGCCATAATGCCGGACATACGTTAGTCATTCATGGCGAAAAGACAGTATTACATCTTATTCCATCAGGCATACTTAGGGATAATGTTCTATGTATGATCGGTAATGGTGTTGTTCTATCACCGAATGCATTAATGGAAGAAATTGAGTTTCTTGAGAAAGCCGGCATTTCTGTTAGAAATCGTTTGTTAATAAGCGAAGCCTGTACTTTAATTTTACCTGTACATGTAGCCATCGATCAGGCACGTGAAAAAGCACGGGGCGGAAAAGCCATTGGCACTACTGGCCGCGGTATTGGGCCTGCTTATGAAGATAAGGCAGGGCGACGAGGTTTGCGTGCAGGTGATTTACTAAATGCCGAGAGTTTTGCTGAAAAACTTAAAGAGTTGGTTGATTATCATAATTTTATGCTGACTAATTATTACCATACCGATGCTGTCGATTATGAGCAGACCTTGGATGAAGCGCTACGCTTGGGTGAGCAAATTAAGCCCATGTTGATTGATGTCAGTGAAGAGTTATACAAATATCAAGAACAGGGAAAAAATTTACTGTTTGAAGGTGCGCAAGGTGCATTACTTGATATTGATCATGGTACATTTCCTTATGTTACCTCATCCAGCACAACTGCGGGTGGTGCGGCAACAGGGAGTGGTATTGGGCCTCTTGATCTGGATTATGTTCTGGGAATAACCAAGGCTTATTCGACTCGCGTAGGTAATGGTCCGTTTCCTTCTGAATTGCATGATGCCAATGGGGATCATCTTGGAACAAAGGGTCATGAATTTGGTGCCACTACTGGACGTAAACGTCGTACCGGTTGGTTTGATGCCGTTGCTATGCGAAAATCAGCTAAATTAAATAGTTTGAGCGGTATTTGTTTGACCAAGCTGGATGTCCTCGATGGGCTGGAAAAAATTGGAATTTGTATTGCTTATAAGTTGCATGGCAAACTGACAGAAACAGCGCCATTAGGTGCTGATCAGTATGAGCAATGCGAAGCCATTGTTGAAGAAATGCCGGGTTGGACTGAAAACACGGCGGGAGTAACCGATTATGATACATTGCCTGATAATGCCAAAGCTTATATAAACCGACTTGAAGAATTGGTTGGCGTGAAGGTGACTATTATTTCAACAGGGCCGGATAGAGACGAAACTATTATTCTTGAACATCCATTTGCTTAATTTTGGAATGGAAAAAATAAAAGTTCTTTTTGTCTGTATGGGTAATATTTGCAGATCTCCCACCGCTGAAGGTGTTTTTGAAAAGCTCATTAAAGAACAAGGGCTTGAAGAGTTTTTTTTGATCGAGTCTGCAGGGACTCATGCTTATCATGTTGGCGAGTCGCCAGACTTGCGTTCACAACACGCAGCTTTGGAAAGAGGTATTAAACTCGATCATCTGCGTTCAAGAAAAGTGATTAAAGGTGATTTTGAGGATTTTGATTACTTGTTGGCAATGGACGCCGATAATTATGAGATTATGATGAATGCTTGCCCTGATGAATATAAAAATAAAATAAGTTATTTTCTTGATTATGCACCACAGCTAACTATTCGGGAGGTGCCTGATCCTTATTACGGTGGAAAGTATGGTTTTGAAGGTGTATTGGATATGATAGAAATTGCTTCAGAGGGATTTTTATCGATGCTTTATAAAGCAGGTCATATCAAGAAAAAATCTAAATTATAGGGGGGCAGTGTGGCGATAATATCAAATACCGTTGGTTATTTGGATGGTGATGTGTTGTTGGAAGCTTTCTTTGCTTTTGATGACTCCTTGTCAGGTCGAAGGCCGGCTGTTCTTATAAATCATACGTGGGCAGGAAGAGATGATTTTGTTGCAGAGAAAGCAAAAAAATTGGCTGCTTTAGGTTATGTCGGGTTTGCAGTTGATATGTATGGAAAAGGCGTTTTGGGTTCTGATGCTGAAGAAAACGCAAAGCTCATGCAGCCTTTTATGCAGGATAGACAGTTAATTAAAAAGCGTATGATGGCAGCTTTATACGCTGTAAAACTAATGCCTTGGGTTGATGATAGTCGAATTGCAGCGATAGGTTTTTGTTTTGGTGGTTTATGCTCACTTGATTTAGCCAGAGCAGGCGCTGATTTAAAGGGTGTGGTTAGTTTTCATGGTTTGTTGGGAGCGTTAGATGATAATAGCCATCCAATTAAGGCAAAGATTTTAGCGTTACATGGGCATGATGATCCTATGGTGCCTGTTGAGCAAGTCATTGCTTTTGAGAAAGAGATGACAAAAGCAGGCGCAGATTGGCAGTTACATGCTTTTGGTAATACTCAGCATGCCTTTACCAACCCGCTAGCAAATAATCCTGATTTTGGCACGGTTTATCAGCCTGAAGCAGATAAGCGATCATGGATATTAATGGAAAATTTCTTGGCTGAAATTTTTACTCAACTTTAAAGTATCAACACCTTAGACTCAATATGGACGTGTGCTATAATCTGCAAGTTATTAAAAGTTATGGTCTCGCATTAAACGAAAGGAATCGAAAAACTTGCGGTCATATTTAGTCAAAAAACCATACCGATGCAGTGTTATTGGTAAACAGTTTATATAGGGATCAATGTCAAACTTCGCTAAAGAAATTATTCCTGTCAATCTCGAAGATGAGATGAAGCAGTCGTATCTTGATTACGCCATGAGCGTTATCGTTGGTCGAGCTCTCCCAGATGTGAGAGATGGTCTTAAGCCGGTTCATCGGCGCGTCTTGTATGCAATGAGTGAGCTAGGAAACGATTGGAATAAGCCCTACAAAAAGTCAGCTCGTATCGTCGGTGATGTCATCGGTAAATATCATCCACATGGTGATACTGCGGTGTATGACACCATGGTTCGGATGGCGCAACCATTTTCAATGCGTTATATGTTGATTGATGGGCAGGGGAATTTCGGTTCAGTTGATGGCGATCCACCTGCCGCTATGCGTTACACAGAAGTACGTATGGCGAAAATAGCGCACGAACTACTGGCTGATCTTGATAAAGAAACCGTTAATTTTATCCCTAACTATGATGAGTCAGAGATACAACCAGAAGTATTACCCACTCGGGTGCCGAATTTATTGGTAAATGGTTCTTCGGGTATTGCTGTGGGTATGGCTACCAACATACCGCCGCATAATATGACAGAAGTCGTCAGTGCTTGTTTGGCAATGATCGATAATCCGGACGTTACCATTTTTGATTTAATGGCTCATATTCCAGGGCCAGACTTTCCTACGGCTGCATTTATAAATGGTGCAGCAGGTATTTATAGTGCGTATACAACTGGCAGAGGCAAGATTTACTTACGAGCTCGTTGTCACTTTGAGAATATAGGTGACAGTAGTCGTCAATCGATTATAACAACTGAATTGCCCTATCAGGTCAACAAAGCAAGATTGCTCGAGAAAATCGCCGAGTTGGTTAAAGAAGGTAAGCTTGAGGGTATTTCTGGTTTACGCGATGAGTCGGATAAAGACGGCATGCGTATGGTTATTGAGTTGCGCCGTGGCGAAGTACCTGAAGTTGTTTTAAATAATCTGTATAAACAAACACAATTTCAGACAGTTTTTGGTATTAACATGGTTGCCTTGCTGGATGGCCGTCCGCATTGCATGAATTTACGCGATATCCTTAGTGCGTTTATTGATCACAGACGCGAAATTGTAACTCGCAGAACTATTTATAATCTTCGCCGTGCCCGTGAAAGAGCGCATGTGCTAGAAGGCCTTGCAGTTGCTTTAGCAAATATAGATGTCATGATTGAGTTGATCAAGACATCCAGTAATCGAGAAGAAGCCAAGGTTGGTTTGCTTGCAAGAACTTGGGATGCCGGGCTGGTTTCTACTTTATTGGAAAGAGCAGATGCAAGCCGCTCCAGACCAGAAGATTTGGCTGAAGAATTTGGTATTCACGCAGGTATTTATCGTCTTTCTGAAACTCAGGCTCAGGCTATTCTTGATTTACGTCTTCATCGCTTAACAGGTCTTGAGCAAGATAAGATAGTCAGTGAATATAAACAATTACTGGAACAAATTGACGAGTACTTATATATTTTAGGTAGTGATACTCGCTTAATGGAGATCATTAGGGAAGAATTGGTTGCTATCAAAGATGAATATTCAGATCTGCGAAGAACAGAAATAATACAAAATCAACTGGATTTGTCAGAGCAAGATTTAATTACCGAAGAAGATATGGTAGTTACCATGTCCCATGAAGGTTATGTCAAGTCTCAGCCGTTAAGTGATTACAAGGCGCAACGACGAGGAGGTCGCGGTAAATCAGCAACAGCCACTAAAGAACTAGATTATGTTGATAAGCTGATTGTTGCCAATACCCACGATACCATTTTATGCTTTTCGTCTTTAGGTAAAGTTTATTGGATGAAAGTGTATCAATTACCTGTTGCTAGTCGAGCTGCGAGAGGCAAGCCTTTTGTGAATTTATTACCGCTAGAACAGGGTGAAAAAATTAATGCTTTATTGCCTATTCGTGAATTTACCGAAAATAAATTTATTTTTATGGCGACGTCTGCGGGTACCGTTAAAAAGACACCGTTAAGTGAATTTGAGCGCCAGCGGGCCAGTGGTAAAATTGCTATTGATCTTAGAGAGGGCGATACACTGGTAGGTGTTGCAGTGACAGATGGAAAACAAAATGTTTTATTATTTGGCAGTACGGGTAAAGCTGTCTGTTTTAATGAAATGGATGTTCGCTCAATGGGCAGAACAGCCTCTGGTGTCCGCGGAATGCGCTTAAAGGAAGGGCAAAAAATTATTTCCTTAATTATTTCAACTGAAGGTACGGTGTTGAATATTACTGAAAATGGTTATGGAAAGCGTACCAAGTTGGAAGAATTTACCTGCCATAAACGTGGTGGACAGGGTTTAATTGCGATACAAACTTCTGAGCGTAATGGTTCGGTAGTTGGTGCGGTATTGGTAAATGATAATGATGAGCTGATGTTAATCACTGATGGTGGTACTTTGGTTCGTACTCGAGTAGACGGTATTTCAGTCGTTGGAAGAAATACTCAGGGCGTAACGATCATTAGGCTGGATAAAAAAGAAAAAGTCATTGGCGTTGATCGTATTGAAGGCTTGGCAGGTATAGATGATGAAAGCGATGATGACGAAAGCATGGTTGATGTTGATAGTGGTCTTGAATTAGATGTAGACTCAGATTTAGAAACGGATGCTGATAGTGAAATTGAAACTGGCGATGAATAAGGCGATCACTTGCCAATTTCTAATCTTCAAGCACAAAGACTAAACGTTTACGTATTATTTCGTACCATGGCACTGCTAGTGTTACTCAATCAAGAGAAAAGTTATGTCTAAGGTTTATAATTTTAGCGCTGGCCCGTCAGTGTTCCCTAAGTCGGTTTTAGAAAAGGCTCAGCAGGAGTTATTAGACTGGCAGGATAGTGGTATGTCAGTTATGGAAATGAGTCATCGTGGCAAGCATTTTTCCATAATTGCAGATGCGCTGGAAAGTGACTTAAGAAGCTTAATGGCAATTCCTAATAATTATAAGGTGTTGTTTTTGCAAGGCGGTGCATCAGCCCAGTTTTCATTGATACCTCAAAATCTATTGAATGGTAAGACTAAAGCTTGCTATCTAAATACAGGTGCTTGGTCTGAAAAAGCAATTAGCGATGCAAAGACTTATTGTGATGTGGTGGTTAGTGCAAGTTCAGAAGATACTAACTTTACCAGTATTCCCGATGCCTCAACTTGGCTTTTAGATGAGCGGGCCGCTTACTTTCACTATACCTCCAATGAAACTATTCATGGCGTAGAGTTTTCTGAAATACCTGATGCTAAAGGCTTGTCACTTGTATCAGATATGTCATCAAATATTTTATCCCGAAAAATTGATGTTAGTCAGTATGGCTTGATCTATGCAGGTACTCAAAAAAATATGGGGCCTGCAGGTGTAACATTAGTTATCGTCAGGGACGATTTAATTGGTTATGCCAGTCAAACAACCCCTGCTGTTTTTGATTATGCTGAGCAAGCAAAAAGCCAATCCATGTTAAATACACCCGCTACTTACAACTGGTATTTGGTTGGATTGATACTTAAGTGGCTAAAAGCTCAAGGCGGCGTTGAGGCAATTGAGCAGCTAAACATTGCAAAAGCTGCAAGGCTTTATAAAGCTATTGATCAGTCAACTTTATATTCCAATCCGGTTGTAGTTTCCTGTCGTTCACGAATGAATGTGCCGTTTATTTTGGCAGATGAAAGTTTGGATAAGCAATTTTTGGCATCAGCAGAAGCGAATGGCTTGTATGAACTTAAAGGACACCGTACGGTTGGTGGTATGCGCGCAAGTATCTACAATGCCATGCCGGAAGCAGGGGTGCTGACCTTGATTGATTTCATGGCCGAATTTGAACGTACCCATTAAATAAAACAACCTTATTTAGAGTCGCAGTCATGTTACCAGTCACGCCCCTTTCTGAACTAAGAGATAAAATTGATGCAATCGATGAGCAAATTTTGCAATTGATTAATCAACGTGCAGTTTGTGCGATGGAGGTTGCTAAAACCAAAATTGCTCAAGGTGAGCAAGGTACGTTTTATCGTCCAGATCGAGAATCATTGGTATTAAGGCGAATAATGGGTTTAAATCAGGGGCCGTTATCGGATGATACCGCTGTGCGTTTTTTTAGGGAAATCATGTCTGCCTGTTTAGCGCTCGAAAAGCCAATGGATATAGCTTTTTTGGGGCCTGAGGGCACGTTCACACAACAAGCTGTATTTAAACACTTTGGCCATGCAGTTAAAGCTATACCTGCCACTACAATAAATGAGATATTCAGTGCGGTTGAAAACGAATATTGTCAGTTTGGCGTGGTTCCAGTAGAAAACTCTACAGAAGGTGTTATTAGTCATACCTTGGACAGGTTTTCATCTTCAACACTAAAAATATGTGGTGAGGTTGAAATCAGAGTGCATCAGAATCTTATGGGGCATATAACCAGTCTTGATGAAATCACTGAAGTTTTTTCTCATCAACAATCATTAGCGCAATGTCGGCAGTGGCTTGATAATCATTTGCCAGGTACCAAATTAACGGCAGTTAATAGCAATGCTGAGGCGGCTCGATTGGCATCTAGCAATAAGCAAACAGCGGCAATAGCTGGAGTTGTTGCAGCTGATGTTTATAATTTAAATATTTTTGAAAAAAATATTGAAGATGAGCCAAATAATACAACTCGGTTTATTATTATAGGCCAGCAATCACCAGCCCCTACTGGCAACGATAAAACGTCTCTCGTGGTTTCAACAGGCAATCAACCAGGCGCATTACATAAAATACTTGAGCCTTTCGCAAAGTTAGGCATAGGTATGGTTAATATTGAATCCAGACCATCAAGGCAGGGCTTGTGGGATTATCTTTTTTTTATTGACATCGAAGGGCATAGTGAAGATAAAATTGTTGCCCAAGCCTTAGATATTGTAAGAGACAGTGTCAAAATGTTTAGATTGCTAGGCTCTTATCCTAAAGCCGTACTTTAAAAAGATTCTGGTAGTGACGACAGAAAAATAGATATATTTAAAATATAATGAATAACAATAATAAAATTTATAATCTTGCGACTATTGGTGTACAGCAGTTAATTCCATATAAGGCTGGAAAGCCGATTGAAGAGCTTGAGCGTGAGTTAGGGCTTACCCGGATTATTAAACTGGCCTCTAATGAAAACCCGTTAGGTCCCGGGAAAAAAGCCTTAGCCGCTATTGAGTTGGCATTGCCAAGCTTGGCTTTGTATCCTGATGGTAGTGGTTTTTCGTTAAAACAAGCATTAGCTAAAAAATTTGCTGTTGATGTCAATCAGATAACGCTTGGAAATGGTTCCAACGAGCTGTTAGAGTTGGTAGCTCGGGCGTTTTTAACGCCAGAGTTTGAAGTGGTTTTTTCGCAGCATGCTTTTGCTGTCTATCCAATTGTTACTCAGGCTATGGGTGCCAAGGCTGTAGTAGTGCCCGCATTGAATTATGGCCATGATCTGGATGCGATGTTGCAAGCGGTCACAGAAAAAACTCGCCTGGTTTTTATAGCGAATCCTAATAATCCAACCGGTACTTTGCTAAGTCAATCAAGTTTGAATGCATTCATTGGTGCTTTGCCAGATACGTGTGTGTGTGTGCTAGACGAAGCTTATTTTGAATTCGTTAGTTGTGTAGAACCAATTAATTCAATTGATTGGTTGAAAAAATTCCCTAATCTGTTAATAACACGTACTTTTTCAAAGGCTTATGGATTGGCAGGGTTGCGTGTTGGATTTGGGTTGTCCAGTTTGCAGCTAGCTGATATTCTTAATAGGGTGCGCCAGCCTTTTAACAATAATACGTTGGCATTAGTGGCAGCAGAATCCGCTTTGGACGATAAAGAACATTTGCAACAGACAATTAGAGTAAACACCTTGGGTATGCAGCAGTTGACAGATGGCTTTAAAAAATTGGGTCTTGAATGGATTCCATCTGCAGGAAATTTTGTTTTGGTCAATTTGAAACAAGCCGGTCAGCCTGTTTATGAGGCCTTGTTACGTAAGGGCGTTATTGTCAGGCCTGTAGGTAATTATGAGTTGCCTAACCATTTACGAATCAGTATAGGGACGGAGTCAGAAAATCAACAATTTCTCACGGCCTTAACTAAAACACTGGCTAATGTTTGAGCGGCTTTGCATTGTTGGTGTTGGCTTAATTGGGGGGTCCATCGCTCGTGCAGCAAGGCACTATGGCTTAAGTAAAAATATTGTTGGGTATGGTCGTCAACAAGATATCCAAAATCTTGAGGTTGCAAAAAAATTAGGTGTTATTGATGATTATTACCTGCAGATAGAACAAGCGGTTCAAGGTGCTGATTGTGTTGTCATTGCAACACCGGTCGCGTCTTTGGAAAGTATTTTTGCTTTGCTTAAGCCATTTTGGTCAGAGCAAACCATTTATACTGATGTCGGAAGTACCAAGTATAGTGCTGTAACAGCTGCTCAGCAGGTATTTGGTAAGGTACCGGATAATTTTGTTCCTACACATCCGATTGCTGGCGCGGAACAAAGTGGCGTTGAAGCATCTTTATGCGATTTATTTTTAAATAGACGCCTTATTATTACTCCGTTAAACAATACCCGAACAGACGATTTAAGTAAAATACAAAGCTTTTGGGAGCTTTGTGGGTCTATGGTCTCGATAATGGACGTTAATCGACATGATTCAATATTAGCAGCAACCAGTCATTTACCTCATATTTTAGCGTTTGCTTTAGTCGATATGTTGGGGCATAAAGACGAGCAAAGTGAAATTTTTAAATATGCAGCAGGTGGCTTCAGAGATTTTACAAGGATTGCATCCAGTGATCCTGCTATGTGGCGAGATATATGTTTAGCCAATAAAAGCGAAATAATTCCCTTGATTCAACAAACAAAGGAGCAACTGGATAAAATGCAGCACTTGCTGGAAAATGAAGATAGCGAGCAGCTTTTAACAATCTTTGCGTACGCCAACACTGCGAGGCAACGCTTTCTTAATCAGTTTGAAGGAAATATGTCAAAATCAATCACATTTCAAGTACAACCAGGTGGTCTGTTACAGGGTGAAGCACGAGTACCTGGAGATAAATCCATGTCACATCGATCTATTATGCTGGGTTCATTAGCTGATGGCATTACTCATGTTAAAGGCTTTCTTGAAGCCGAAGATGCATTAGCGACCTTGCAAGCCTTTCGTGACATGGGTGTTGAGATTGACGGCCCGGTTGATGGTTGTTTGACAATACACGGTGTGGGCAAACATGGTTTGAAAGCGCCAAAAAACGAGTTATATCTGGGTAATTCAGGAACGTCTATGCGTTTATTAAGCGGATTATTGGCTGGTCAGGCTTTTGATTCGGTATTAACGGGCGACAAATCTTTGTCTGGCAGGCCTATGAAACGGGTCACTGGGCCATTAGCGGCAATGGGTGCCGATATAAAAACAACAGAGCAGGGCACCGCGCCCCTTTATATTACTGGCAAATCTGGGCAACTCAAAGGCATAGATTACGTTATGCCTATGGCAAGTGCTCAAGTTAAATCTTGTTTGTTGCTGGCCGGGATGTATGCAGAAGGCGACACCGGTGTCACAGAGCCTGCGCCAACTCGCGATCATACTGAGCGCATGCTGTCTGGATTTTCATATCCTGTTAAGCAACAAGGTAGCAAGGTGACTATCAATGCTGATGGACATTTAACAGCGGCTGATATTGATGTGCCCAGTGATATCTCATCGGCGGCATTCTTTTTGGTCGGCGCGTCAATTGCACCAGGCTCTGACCTTTTGTTAAAGCATGTTGGTATTAATCCCACCCGTACTGGTGTAATTGATATTCTTAGATTGATGGGTGCCGATATTGAAGTACTTAATGAGCGTATTGTTGGCGGCGAGCCGGTTGCAGATTTGCATGTGAAATATAGTCCGCTTAAAGGCATAGATATCCCAGAAGATCTAGTACCATTGGCTATTGATGAGTTTCCAGTTTTATTTGTGGCAGCTGCTTGTGCGCAAGGACAGACTCGCCTAAGTGGGGCTGAAGAGCTTAGAGTCAAGGAATCAGATCGAATTCAGGTGATGGCAGATGGATTGCAAGTTTTGGGTGTGGATGCACAGCCTACAGAAGATGGTATGATCATACAGGGTGGTTCAATAGGTGGTGGTGTGGTCACTTCGCATGGTGATCATCGGATAGCGATGTCTTTTTCAATAGCGGGCTTACGAGCCAATGCACCCATTACCATTCTTGATTGTGCAAACGTAAATACATCTTTTCCCGAATTTAAAGACTTGGTTAAGCGATTGGGTTTGGCTTTGGTTTGTGAGGAATCATAATGCGCATCCCTGTTTTAACTATTGATGGACCAAGTGGTGCGGGTAAAGGTACCGTAAGTCGATTAGTAGCAAAGAAACTGGGCTGGCATTATCTGGATAGTGGCTCTCTTTATCGATCACTAGCCATTGCATTACAAAAAAAATCGGTTGATATAGAAAACGCAACAGAGATTGTTAAGGTGGCGCAAGCCATGGTGTTAGAGTTTGAATGCGGCGATGAGTTAACTGTAAAGCTTAACGGTGAAAATATTACCAACAAATTGGGACTCGAAAGTACCGGCAGTATTGCTTCACAGATTGCGGCTCTGCCTGAGATTAGGCAGGTGTTATTACAGAAACAGCAAGATTTCAAGCAGTTGCCAGGGTTGGTGGCAGATGGACGTGACATGGGTACTGTTGTTTTTCCGGATGCTGAAAATAAAGTGTTTTTAACGGCTAGTGCTGAAAAAAGAGCAGAGAGACGATATAAACAGTTGAAAGAAAAAGAAATTGATGCTAATCTTGCAAAGATAAAAAATGAGATAGAGGTGCGTGATCGTCGCGACATGGATCGTGAAGCGGCTCCATTGGCAATGGCGAACGACGCTCTCTATATTGATTCTTCTGACATGTCTATAAATGCTGTTATTGAAGAAGTACTAAATTTAATCCGTTAAGGGTTTTTGTCTGGCCACATAATGTATGTGTGGTTTTTTTTAACTTTGATAAAGAAAAGGTTTGTTCGAGTTTCGACAAACTTGGGAAAAATAAAATGAGCGAAAGCTTTGCTGCGTTACTTGAAGAGAGTTTAACCAAGACCAAAATGAGTCCTGGTGCCATGTTGATTGGTACAGTAATTGATATCGAAAATGATATGGTTATCGTTAGTACACATTCAAAATCAGAAGGCGTCATTCCAAAATGGCAGTTCTTAGACATCAATGGCGAATTAGAAGTATCAATTGGCGATGAAGTTGAAGTTGCCTTGGATCTATTTGAAGATGGCTTGGGTGCTACCCTTCTTTCTCGAGACAAAGCAAAGAAAAATAAAGCTTGGTTTGAACTTGAAACGGCCTTTGAAAAAGAAGCAACCATTATCGGTGTTATTACCGGCAAAGTACGTGGTGGTTTTACCGTGTCTGTTGGAGCGTTACGCGCCTTCTTACCGGGTTCATTAGTTGACGTTCGCCCAATCAGAGATACGACTTTCCTTGAAAATCGTGACCTTGAATTCAAAGTTATTAAAATTGACCAAAAACGTAATAACGTTGTTCTCTCACGTCGTGCAGTAGTTGAAAAAGAATACAGTGCAGAAAGAGAAGAATTACTTAAAACACTGGAAGAAGGTGCGGTTGTAACCGGTGTAGTTAAAAACCTTACAGATTACGGCGCGTTTATTGATCTGGGTGGTATTGACGGTCTGTTACACATTACTGATATGGCATGGCGTCGTGTTCGTCATCCGTCTGAATGTGTTGAAATCGGTCAAGAAATTAAAGTTAAAGTCTTGAAATACGACAAAGACAAAAATCGTGTTTCATTGGGTATGAAGCAAATGGGTGAAGATCCATGGCAAAATATTGCTCGTCGTTACCCAGCCGGTACTCGCGTATTCGGTAAAGTTAACAATCTGACCGACTACGGTTGTTTTGTTGAAATTGAAGAAGGCGTAGAAGGCTTGGTTCATGTTTCTGAAATGGATTGGACCAACAAAAACGTTAATCCTTCAAAACTCGTCCAATTGGGTGATGATGTTGAAGTAATGGTTTTAGAAATTGATGAAGATCGTCGACGTATTTCTTTAGGCATGAAACAGTGCAAAACTAATCCATGGGATGAGTTCGCAGCAACTCACAATAAAGGCGACAAAATATCAGGAAAAATCAAATCAATCACTGATTTTGGTATTTTCATTGGTCTTGATGGCGGTATTGATGGCTTGGTTCATATGTCTGATATTTCTTGGGCAGAAGAAGGTGAAGCTTCAGTTCGTGAATTCAAAAAAGGTGATGAGCTTGAAACTGTTATATTAGCAGTTGATTCTGAGCGTGAACGGATTTCTTTGGGTATCAAACAACTTGAACAAGACCCTTTCCAAAACTTCTTGGCTACTCATGAAAAGGGCAGTTTCGTAACAGGAACCATTAAAGAAGTTGATGCTAAAGGTGCAATTGTAACTTTGGCTGATAACGTTGAAGGTTACTTACGTGCTTCTGAAATTCAACGTGATCGCGTTGAAGATGCACGCACTCTGTTGAAAGAAGGCGATGTACTTGAAGCCAAATTTATTGGTGTCGACAAGAAAAGCAAATCAATTTCTTTATCTATAAAAGCGAAAGACCAAGACGAAGAGACTCATTCTATTAAAGATCATTCTCAACAGTCAGTAGGAACACCTACCTTCGCTGACATCTTTAAGCAAATGGAAAAATAAAGTCCAATAAGAGGGTATGTTTCAAGGCATACCCTCTCAATTTTTCTTTTTACAGGATAGAATGTGACAAAATCAGAACTAATTGAAGCACTAGCTAAGAAGCAACCTCATCTAGCCTTAAAAGATGTTGAGTTTTCGGTAAAATGCATCATTGAAAAAATGAATCAGGCATTATCTTCCGGTGAAAGAATTGAGATTAGAGGTTTTGGCAGTTTTTCATTGCATAAGCGTCCGCAACGTATGGGGCGAAATCCAAAGACGGGTGAATCTGTAGCATTAGCTGAAAAGCATGTGCCACATTTTAAACCGGGCAAGGAATTACGCGATAGAGTCGATTCCGCAAAGCAAGATTTTGAAATAACGGATTAAATAAAAAAACGCAGTATTAAGCCACTTAAAGCAGTTTTTATAATCTGTTTATGGCGCATCACTGCGTTAATTTTTTTGCATCAAACGCTACCCTCCTTATTTTTAATGTCTCAACTGAGCATTAAAGTTATTACTGACTGTTTTACACGTCAATCAAATTTAATTAGAGAAAAGACAAGATAGCTAATTTAATAGCATGTTATCTTGAGTAAATTGAATAATCATTTATCAGTCAGTTTTCATTTTTTCCATATTTCTAGTATTCCTAGAGCATCATGAATTATCAGTTGGTTTTATACATAATCAATTTATTAATTAAATACGACTTGTTTTGACTGAGTCGGATTGTATGATATATTCTATTTTAATGAGAATCATTATTGATTGATGGTTGGTTTTTTATTCATCCAGCACTCTTTATTATCAAGGCTAAATTTGTGTCAATTAACTTAAAAAATTTATCAGTAGGTGATTTAGCAAAAATAGTCGGCTTTGAACAGGCAGGTAAGCCTTATCGAAAACGTCTACTGGCTATGGGGTTAACCCCTGGTACTGAATTTAGTATTACCCGATTTGCACCTATGGGAGATCCTGTTGAAATTAAGCTGCGTGGGTTTTCATTAACTTTGCGTAAAGATGAAGCTAACATTTTAATGATAGAGAAGCTTTAATGAAGACAGATTTTACAGTGGGTGTAGTTGGTAATCCCAATTGTGGTAAAACAACGCTGTTTAACGTACTTACCGGTTCCAGGCAGCATGTTGGAAATTGGCCTGGTGTAACAGTTGAGAAAAAAACCGGCGAGTATTCTTTCGCAGGTAAATTAATCGAATTGGTTGATTTGCCAGGTACTTATTCTCTGGAAGCTGCAGATGATCAGGTTTCATTAGATGAAAAAGTAGCCAGGGATTATGTCGCCTCCAAAGATGCTGACTTAATCATTAATATTATTGATGCCTCAAATATCGAGAGAAATCTGTATTTGACCTCGCAACTTATCGAAATGCGTGTGCCCATGATATTAGTGCTTAATATGATGGATGCCGTTAAACAACGAGGTGTCAAAATTGATTATGACTTCTTGGCTGATCAGTTGGGTTGTCCGGTTGTTCCAATAACAGCATCAACCAAAGAAGGGATTCACCTATTGAAGATGCAAATCAATAGTGCAGCTATCTCCAAACCCATTCCATCAGTTAGCATCAATTATACAAATGCCTTGGAACAAGCTATTAATGATATTTCAACTAAACTAATAAACGTTGCCAGTCAGCATCAGTGTAATTTGCGCTGGTTGGCAGTGAGATTATTAGAAGATGATACGCTCGCCAAACAATTTGCAGGCAATGCATTGATGCCACTCGTTGCAAAATTACAACGACAGGTAGAGCTTGAAACAGACGATGAAATTGATATTCTTGCTGCAGATGCGCGTTATGGTTTTGTTAATACCTTAATTCAAGGCACTGTTTGCAGACTTAATGAAGTGAGTCGACACACCACAGAAAAAATAGATCGTATCGTTTTGAATAGATTTTTAGGTATTCCTGTATTTCTGTTGGTAATGTATGCCATGTTCATGTTTACCATTAACATCGGCAGTGCTTTTGTCGATTTTTTTGATCAATCGGTAGGAGCCTTATTGGTCGATGGTTTAAGCGAAATACTATTACAGCTGGATTTGCCACAATGGTTTATCGTGCTTGTTACACAGGGCATCGGAGGCGGTATTCAAGTAATCGCTACGTTTATACCCATCATTGGTTTTTTGTTTATGTTTCTATCTGCATTGGAAGATTCGGGTTATATGGCCAGAGCTGCGTTTGTAATGGATAGATTCATGCGCATGATAGGATTGCCAGGTAAGTCCTTTGTGCCAATGATTGTTGGGTTTGGTTGTAACGTACCGGCCATTATGGCTACCAGAACGCTTGAAAATCAGCGTGACAGAATACTGACAAATCTTATGAATCCATTTATGTCGTGTGGCGCCAGACTGCCTGTGTATGCATTATTTGCAGCGGCATTTTTCCCTGTGGGTGGACAGAATTTGGTATTTGGTTTGTATTTGTTGGGCATTGCAATTGCCGTATTAACCGGTTTAATTATGCGCCACACCTTATTTAAAGGTGAATCAGCACCCTTTATTATGGAATTGCCGGCCTACCATTTACCAACACTACGTGGGGTTTTTATTAGAACATGGGACAGACTCAAGTCTTTTCTGTTCAACGCCGGAAAAGTTATCATTCCCATGGTGTTAGTTCTAAATTTTCTTAATGCACTAGGCACTGACGGCAGTTTTCGACAAGAAAACAGCAACAAGTCGGTACTCAGCGAAATTGGGCGAGCATTAACCCCAGCTTTTAAACCCATGGGTATCGAAAAAGACAACTGGCCTGCTACGGTAGGTATTTTTACAGGTGTTTTAGCTAAAGAAGCGGTAGTTGGAACGCTTGATGCGTTATACAGTCAGCTTTCGACAAGTACTCAAGATACCATCGAAAAAGCGCCATTTAATCTTCAGGAAGCCTTGCTAAATGCTTGTGCAACAGTACCAAAAAATTTAAGTGTCATTGCCGATAATCTGCTAGATCCCTTAGGATTAAACATAGGCACAGTAAACGATATTAGTTTGGCTGCCAGTGAGCAGGAAGTTAAAACAGATACTTTTACCGCCATGCAACAAAGTTTTGATGGCAAATCAGGTGCCTTTGCATATCTGTTATTTATTTTACTCTACGCCCCTTGTGTCGCCGCAACGGCGGCAATTTACAGAGAAACCAATGTTGGGTGGACTATATTTGTAGTTTTCTGGACCACTGGAATTGCCTATATGGCAGCCACTGTTTTTTACCAGATGATGACCTATAGTCAGCATCCTGATTATTCAATAGCCTGGATAGCCGGTTTAATCAGTTTGTTTTTATTAGTTCTTTTTAGTTTGTGGCTTAGTGGCAAAAACATTATTACAAAAAATAATCAGGAGTCACTCAGTGATCCTATCTGATTTACGCAGCTATTTAAAACAACAACGTCGAGTCGCTTTAGCAGATTTAGTCAGCCACTTTAAAATGGATGCTGATGCCTTGCGTGGTATGCTCGGTAAATGGATAAGTAAAGGCAATGTTCGTAAATTGTCACGGGAAAATTCCTGTGGAACAAGCTGTTGTAAATGTGATCCTGCTTTAATAGAACTTTATGAATGGATAGATAAGTAATTGATAAGCAGACTTTAATTTAGCTAAAGGAATGCAAAAAACAAACAAATAGTAAAACCTCAGCGTGTCATAATGCGCTTTATGGTAGAATTATAAAATGCCCCGATAGCTCAGCAGGATAGAGCGGTCCCCTCCTAAGGGACAGGTCGGTGGTTCGAATCCACTTTGGGGCACCAATAAAATCAGTGACTTACGTTAAAATAGAGCCTTTTTATTAGCCTAAAAATTATCTGCGTTGCACTCACGTTGCAATTAAAAATAAAAAACCATAACACACTGCAACACTTGCAAACAATTCAGGCATAAAAAAGTGCTTTGGCAGCGACTCTCTGAGTAGCACTGGCAAGGCAGTATTTTACAAATCAAAAAAAAGGGTGGGTTAAAATATTGCCTGTTTCTTGCCATATAGACCTCGCACCTGTCATCAAGCCCATTACCTGAGCTTTGTCTTTATAGATTAATCTAACCCCAAAATGTCATGTTTTGAAGAAACACATGTCAAGCGCGAAACTGTAATAAAGTCATGCATGATTTAAGCCCGGCTTAGAGAAATAAAATCAATCTGCAAGGCTGTTTGGTTTTATGCCGATAGCATTCTGTACCCATCAAATCCCTAGTTTTAATTAATGAGGCTTGATTAAGGCTTTGTCTATACTTATGATATAGTACGTTATACGTTATACGTTATACGTATAGAGTATTGAGAGATTACAATGCACAAAAAAATGACAATTACCTTGGATGAAGCCGTTTACGACGGGCTTTATAGAACCATTGGCAAGCGCAAAATGAGTCAGTTTATTGAAGACTTGTTACGACCCCATGTGCTAGATACTTCTCTTGATGCCGGTTATAAGGCCATGGCTGCTGACCAAGATCGAGAAAGTGAGGCTATGGAATGGGTTAACGCACTTGCCGGAGACATGGAAAATGAAGCGAGGTGAAGTCTGGTTGGTAGAGTTTGATCCTTCAGTAGGCAGTGAAATTCGTAAAAAACGCCCCGCTGTTATTGTCAGTAATGATTCGGCTAACCGTAATTTATTGCGGGTTGTTGTTATACCGTTAAGCACTAATACCAGTCGTGTTTACCCCGGTGAATCGCTGGTTACGCTCGAAGGTAAACAAGGCAAAGCCATGGCTGATCAAATCATGGCGGCGGATAAAATACGTTTAAAAATCTAAATCGGCACTCTGTCCAAGGCTGATATGCTAGGGGTTGAGCAAGCTATTTTGGTTCATTTAGGCCTGCCAAAATAGAAGCGTGGTTATTTATATTACCTGTATACAATGTCGGGCAAAAAAAGTGCTGCTCGACCTACAGGACTAACCAATCAAATTTAGAATTTAATGGTGGTTATAGGTATTTATACGTATTGTTTTTTTAGTTTGAAGTGGTTATAGTTTTTTAAAAGTTGAATGAAACGTGCTCTCTATGATGAGCGCCAAGTGTTGAAAGTTGTCAAATACATGTTTTCAAGTACAGTCTTACCAACACAATTAAGTACTCTGAAGGCAAGGGGCTTAAAAGCTTTAAGGGGACGTAATCGTAGAAGGTAACACGTTATTTATAAGATGCGGCGGACATTTGAGGTTTGACAAAATACCCCGTCGTTTTACATAAACAATATATTGAATATCCGAAAGATAAATTCGCTTAGGTGTATGTGCCAAAGTAGAAATCTTCGATTATTCATTGATGTTGAGGACATGCTAAGTGGATTAAGTCACTTAGCAAAGCTTTTTCTCATACACCCTACCTGATTAAACGGTTGTGAATAGTGGCATTTTGATATGTGCAGGAACTCACGGTTTATATATGACTAGTTTACCAGAAAGCACCGTAAAGCCCCGTCGTTCATGGCGGGGATGTAAGGTGTGATCTTGATCTTAAATACTCATCATACATCAGATCAATTAATCTGGTAATGGGCATATCCATTTCAACAGCAAGTAGTTTTATTTTTTTATAGGTGTCCGTTTTGATTCTGACGGCTTTGTAA
>JAPLRP010000045.1 GCA_026399095.1 Methylococcales bacterium
GTGCATTTCCTCGGCTGTAAACTTTTACCAAAGCCTGCTCTTTAAAGCCTTCAGAATACTTTATATTTGTTTTCATCTCTAATCTCAAATTTATTTTTTTTAAAAAATTTGAGGCGACAACTATTCTGACTCAGGGGGATAGATATAAACCAGAGACCTTATTAAGAAGGGATTAAGACCAGGACACCGATAAAATACCTGCTGCGCGTGTATGCATATAAACCAGAGACCTTATTAAGAAGGGATTAAGACCCTCAGCTTTTGCGATAGCCTTCTCAGCTTTTGCGAATATAAACCAGAGACCTTATTAAGAAGGGATTAAGACAACAATTACACTAGCGACAAAAGCATTTGATATAAACCAGAGACCTTATTAAGAAGGGATTAAGACAGCCAGAAATTTAAACTGATAACTCTTTGCTTGTTATATATAAACCAGAGACCTTATTAAGAAGGGATTAAGACGACAGCCTGGGTAAGTCAGCGTTTCAGCTATATAAACCAGAGACCTTATTAAGAAGGGATTAAGACTAAACAGCTTGGTGTATGCTTCGCTTGAGTAGATATATAAACCAGAGACCTTATTAAGAAGGGATTAAGACCCAAGCTCTACATGACTTATAAAGTAGAGCTGCCGCTATATAAACCAGAGACCTTATTAAGAAGGGATTAAGACCTTTTCCCAATAACTGTTCCGATGCTTTGTTGATAGATATAAACCAGAGACCTTATTAAGAAGGGATTAAGACGTTATTTTTTTTATTTAATACGTTCATTTTGTAACTATATAAACCAGAGACCTTATTAAGAAGGGATTAAGACCAACATAGTAATAGTCGTTTCCCTCGATGGCAAATATAAACCAGAGACCTTATTAAGAAGGGATTAAGACTGTTACGTCAGTGTAATTAACAAAACCTTTGTCAAATATAAACCAGAGACCTTATTAAGAAGGGATTAAGACAAAATCAATTTACTATTAATTAAAAGTTTAATATAAACCAGAGACCTTATTAAGAAGGGATTAAGACATTGAAACAACTCCAGACCTTTGTCAAGAAATGAAATATAAACCAGAGACCTTATTAAGAAGGGATTAAGACTTATGATCGAACCGTAAACTTAATATTCTTTTAACATATAAACCAGAGACCTTATTAAGAAGGGATTAAGACAATTCTGTATAGTTTACTGCGTTAAAAGTAGGTATATAAACCAGAGACCTTATTAAGAAGGGATTAAGACTGATAACTCTTTGTTTGTTGTTAGCATCAATCTAATATAAACCAGAGACCTTATTAAGAAGGGATTAAGACTCATTTGGTAGAGTTGGTGCTGGTGCTGGTGCTGGTGCTGGATATAAACCAGAGACCTTATTAAGAAGGGATTAAGACTTTAAGTTTTGGTTAGCCTCATGATCACTAAATATAAACCAGAGACCTTATTAAGAAGGGATTAAGACAGCATAACGCCCTTGACAATACGTCCATACTTCCAATATAAACCAGAGACCTTATTAAGAAGGGATTAAGACAACTAACATAGTGAACCGATGCTTTAAGATCATTTAATATAAACCAGAGACCTTATTAAGAAGGGATTAAGACTGCGGGGGGTCCCCCCTTAACGAAGGGCAGCTGGAATATAAACCAGAGACCTTATTAAGAAGGGATTAAGACATCTGCTTTTGTGTAGCATTTGGATTCAATCCAAATATAAACCAGAGACCTTATTAAGAAGGGATTAAGACAGCCACTGGTAATAGAATGTGGATAGTTCAAAGGATATAAACCAGAGACCTTATTAAGAAGGGATTAAGACCTGATGATGTACTCATACTCTTTTTCAAGCTCACATATAAACCAGAGACCTTATTAAGAAGGGATTAAGACCCGCAACCATGCAACCTTTAAGCCGTTCTATTTCATATATAAACCAGAGACCTTATTAAAAAGGGATTAAGACATCAATTTTAATTTTATCTGATACTTTAAAAATATAAACCAGAGACCTTATTAAGAAGGGATTAAGACTCATGTTATGTAATCCTATTTAATATATAAGTAATATATAAACCAGAGACCTTATTAAGAAGGGATTAAGACATTTGCGCGTGTGCGTGGTCAGTCACAGCGAAGTATATAAACCAGAGGCCTATAACCCGATCCGTTTCTAGGTATGGCTTAACTAATGATTAATTACCTCAAGCACTTTGAGTAATTGCCCGTACCTTCTCAAGCCTTATTTTCAATAAGGTCGCTTGTAATTCTTGTGTAGCTCTTCATCATCTAGAGGGTCAATAGCTCACTGAACTGAACTCTTATTTTTACGCTATTCTTTACGAACATTTTAATAATTTACTCAGCGTTTTTGCAAGATGCGGTAACTCACAAATGCCCTATTTTAGTAAGATCAAAATACTAGCTATTATTTTATATATCGATATGTTTTTATTAATGCGAGCCATGCTTATCTTATATTGATAATAAATCACGCCTCGATTTCCATATCCGCTAAATGACGGTGGATTGTTAACGACCACAAGCTTGTCAAGCCCTTGCTTAATCCTTTTCTGGGGTACTTTATTACCCATGGCAAATCGACAACTTTATCTGGCAGCTTACGATATATCCAGTAACCGGCGTTTACGCAAGGCGCTTTATGTGTTGCGGAGTTTTTCGTCGGGTGGGCAAAAGTCGGTATTTGAATGTTTTTTAACAAAAACTGAAAAAGCACAGTTGTTGGAAGCTATCGTCTTGATTATTGACCCTGTTGAAGACCGTTTTATTTTATTGAGACTGGCGGGTGTAAAGCATATTCGTGTCTTGGGTAAGGCGGTGGCTCCCCAGGATGGTTCGTTTTTTTATGTGGGGTAATTTATGAGTAGTTTGTATTTGGATCGGAAAAATCTGGGTATAAAGTTGGATGGACAAGCGCTGGCGTTATATGAAGAAGGCGTAAAGAAAGGTACTGTACCGCTGCATTTGCTTGAGCGGGTGGTGTTGCGTGGTAATGTGCAATTAGAAAGCCGGGTGCTAGGGGCGTTGTCGGAACGCAATATTGGTTTGCTGGTGTTGTCGGGACGCAATACAGAAGCCACTGCAATGCTGGCAGCGAAGTCTCATGGTGATTCGGCTCGCCGTTTGGGACAGTATAAAGTCAGTTTGAATGAGGACTTACGGACACCGTTGGCGCGTTGGCTGGTATTGGTTAAGGTACGTGCCCAGCAGCGATTGTTGCGTGAGGCATTGGCGGCGCGGGCTGATTTGCGGTACCCCTTAACATCAGCGTTACAAACGGTTAGCGGTATTATTGGTCAGTTGCGTGAAGATACCTTGGTAATTCCTTTTGCCAGTTTACGTGGTTATGAGGGTGCAGCAGCAGCGGGTTATTTTAGTGGTTATACGCAGTTGTTTGCTGATTCACTTAATTTTACCGGTCGTAAAAAAAGGCCGCCACCTGATCCGGTTAATGTTTGTTTATCGCTGGGTTACACCTTACTTCATTATGATGCGGTACGTGCCTGCCATACTGTAGGGCTTGATGCAATGTTGGGGTTTTATCATGATGTCAGTTTTGGTCGTGAATCACTCGCCTGCGATTTAATGGAGCCCTTACGGCCATTAATGGATCGTTGGGTGTGGCAATTGTTTCGGGAGCGGCAATTAAGGCCTGAGCATTTTAGTGATGATAACGGGCGTTGTCAGATGAATAAATCAGGTAGACAACTATTATATGGTTTTTATGAGGCTCAGGTGGGTCCAGCCAGGCGTTTATTGAGACGTTATGGGTATGCGTTGGCTAAGCGGTATCAATCCTATAATTGTTAGAATTGAGGACTGTATGCACTATTTAGGCTGTTTTTAATGTTGGTTTAAAAGTTATTAATGGTTTTTACAAACACTTAAATAGTTTAATTTAAAAGTTTAATTATGGAAGCTGAAATTAATCATCTTGAAAACCGGATATCCATGCTCACTCATGAATTACAGCTAGCTAAATTGGGTGCAGAAGCTGCCGCTCAAGCTAAGACACGATTTCTGAGAGTCATTAGTCATGAATTAATGACACCTTTGCAGGCTATTATGGGTTTTTCATGTTTGATAAATACTGCAGATATAGCTCAAACTCAAAAAGAACAGGCTAAACATATTACGGAAGCTTCTGAACAATTAATCTTAATATTTGAGGAAGTATTAGCTTTTATACAGCTAAATTCTGGCGAATTAATTGTTAAAAATAAACACTTTCTTCCAACCTCTTTCCTCGCTTCACTGACAAAAAGCATAAAGATGGCAGCTGATAGTAAGGGTTTGTCAGTTACAACTCATATAGATTCTAAATTGTCATTTTTGGTGTGTGATGAAACTTTACTAAGGCACGCTATTGAAATATTGCTCTCTAACGCTGTTAAGTTTACACATCAAGGTAATGTTGGTTTGTCGGTGCGACTTATCAATAAGCTAGATGGCGACTTTCAAGTTGAGTTTGCCGTAAAAGATACCGGCGTGGGTATTTCTTTAGCGCTTCAAAAGCAACTGTTTCGGGCTTTTGAGCCTTTAGATTCTTCGTTGACACGGTGTTATGCCGGCATCGGTCTTGGCTTGGTGGTTTGCGAACATTTGGTTAAATTAATGGGCGGGGAGTTGCTTTTTGAAAGCAATGTGAAAGCGGGTAGTCTCTTCCGAATCAACTTGTGGATGAAAGCAGAATAAATAGTCTATCTTGGTTTTAAGTAATTTTCGGTTTTCGTCATTTAAGAATTTAAGTCATCCTGAGTATAAGTATGCGACCTTTGTATATTGATGGTTCGCCCGGTTGTCGGGTGGTATTTGATGAGCCGGCCTTGCGCGTGGTGGTGCCCGACAAGGCCGATCAATTGTTTCCGTTGTCCCGTATTTCTCGCGTGGTGTGCAAGGGGGTGGTTGAGTGGTCGATGTCTGCTTTGCTGGCCTGTGCTGATACCGGCATCAATCTGCTTTTTTTACATAAAAACGGTGAAGTACGGGCACGATGGTTGGGGAGTGGTAATGAAAGGCAGGCATTAACTCAGCGTTTGGTCGATTTATTGGCGCGGGCCGACGGCTTGTCGTGTTATGAGAATTGGTATTTGTCTATGCAAAAGTTGGCGGCACGCAGCTTCGCAAGGCGAATGGGAATTGTGGAGTGGCGCGAGGTCTCTATTCATGAATTACGGCAAATGTTGTCTCTAGGGTTGTCGGCTGAGGGGCAGTACCGGGCGAACTTGTTGCAAGGGTTATTACAGAGTGAGTTATTAAATTTGCTTGCTGAGTGCGGTTTTTGTAGTGATGATGAGGCCTTATTATCGAGCAATTTAGATTTGGCGTTGGATTTAAGCAAATTGCTACTATGGGATTTTTATCCGGCATTGTTGGCCGTTGACAAGCCCGATAACTTGGTTGCCATGGCGACGATGGCGGCGCTTTATCAGCAACGTGCAGACCGACTTTATTTATTATTTAGAAGTACGATCAGTAAATTGCAGCAGTTTTTGTTGGCTGTTAGCTAATGGCTGATAGTCAAATTGGTTTGTATCTAATTGCTTATGACATCGCTAATCCAAAGCGTTTGTCCAGAGTGCATAGGGTTTTAAAGAAAGAGGGCTTGCCTTTGCAGTATTCGGTGTTTACCGTGGTCATAAAGCGCAAGGCTTTATTACGTTTGCTGCAAGCCATCACTGAAATAATTCATCCTGCCCAAGATGATATTCGCTGTTATCGTTTGCCTGACCATGCTGATATCAAAACGCTTGGACGACAGTTTTTTCCAGAGGATGTAATGCTGTTTACTGGAGGGGTAAATCGATTGTTTGGATAGATCCAACGTAAGTTTAATACTTAGAATATTTGGAATGGTATGAGACACATATTCAGAGTCTTAATTCAGAAATTTAGGAGAAAACTCACGTCTATAGGATCTTAGGATTTCGTTGAATTAAATTCAAGTTTGATCAGTGATTCTTGAATTTTATTGAAGAAATCACCCCCGACTCGTTTATTTTGCTCAAACATTTTAGCTACAGTTATAGCTTTATTTTTTGTAAGAGTGAGATCGACCTGAAATTCATTGTACTTGCCGCAACTTAAATAAACAGTAAAGATATCATTGTGTAATTCTGAAACTCTTATAGAAGGAAATCCGTGGAAAGTATAGTTATTTACTCTCATATCTTGCAGTGCTTCGATAGCGATAGCTCCTGCTATTTGATTTGATGTAATATTTAATATTGTATAAAACGTCATAAAATTGATCTGTAAAGTGTCGCATGTTACATGCGAGAATCGTTATTTTAATAAATATTTACAAAGGTCCCTGCTCGATAAAATCATCGACCATCAATACTTTTGTTTGTTTGATTGCGTCCTTCTACACTTTATAATATATACGGAGCTTATACTAGCTTTTCAGCTAACTCAGAAGTCAATGAATATAATAGATCATTAAACTTTTTAAGTCTCTATATACTAACTATCCGAAGCAAGTTCCCAAGGGGTTCGATGTTATGAACGGGTATCCACATGGTAGGGTTGGTTATGTCGTGGATCATGTCTGCGCACTTTCAATGGGCGGACTTGATTCGGTCGTTAATATGCAGTATCAAACTATAAAAGATAGCAAGCTAAAAGATCGAGTGGAAAGTTCTGAGTATGGTCGTGTGCTATACTGCACTCCTCAAAACTCAACTCCGATAAGGCTGGTCTTTAACTGTAAATAAGGCCTAAAAACAACGTTTTTCAATCTGTTTACCCGCCAATTACCCGCGCTAAGCTGTAACGCTTTGATCTAAAAGACTAAGTTGGTGCCACTTTGGGGCACCAATAAAATCAAATAGTTAAGTTAAAATTTAGGATTTTTTCATTGCCTTAAATTCTAATTGTCCCAATTTTGTCCCATTTCTAAAAAACACCCGCAACACCTGCCAAACTTTCAGGCATAAAAATGGCCAGTATCAAACCAGCCTGTTTTTATAAAGTAACGCTATAGTCATCTCCCCTAAATTAGCATCTACTCCATAGGTAAATTTGATATTGATCTGGTAATACAACCTTAAATAAATTCAATCAATTTCTGACTGATTGCCGGCGTTTATTTTGAGCAACCGTCAGGGCAATGTCATTTGACTCAGTCGTAATTGAATGAGTATTAACGACCCAAACCAGCCATACGAATATGAATTTAGAGTTCCCGAAACCGGACATTCGTGGCGAATTGCAGTTCGGAAATAATACGACTTATCAATAAGTGCCGGAGCCGTCTTTAGAGTCAGTGACTGATAGTCCTTGTCTCGCCAGTCAACATGCATCCTGAAGCCTCAGCTCTGATCGGGGCTTTTTTATGAATGGTGGTTTTGTGTTGAAAGGTGGGTATTCCTGTCTTTTTGACCTAACATTACCGGCAATGACTGGAAAAGAATGTTGACACTTTTGGTTTGTTATTTCTGTCGAGCACAGGTTAAGTTCAATAAATACAAGCCCTACAGCGATCTTGTGATAAACCTTAACATATGTAATATTTTTAAATGTTAAATAAAACGTATATTAATACTGCGATTTTAAAGTTGCATAAATAAACAGCGCTATTTATTTTATGTTTACTGAGCGTTGAGTGTAATGGTATTTATCAGCGGTATTGCGCACTAAGAGCAGCCGTTAACTATCGCTTTTAGAGCCTCAAATGACTCTAAAAACCAACCACTTAGCCCTTGATTGCTCCGGCAATAATACCCAAACTGAGAATTTACATGATATCTAAACGTCAAAAAATCATCAGCCTATTGGCAACGATAATAATCCTTTCAGTCTCCCAAGCAGAAGCTGCTAGAGAGGGAGCTCCTGGCCCAGCAGGACAACGTGGACTCAAAGGGGCGCAAGGGAAATCTGGACCTAAGGGCGATACCGGAGCAACAGGGGCAGTTGGTCCGGCAGGCGTAACTGGAGCAGCAGGCACTAATGGCGTAAAAGGTGATACGGGTTTAACCGGAGCAACAGGAGCAGCAGGTCCTATAGGCGCAACAGGCTTCGCGGGTCCACAAGGTCCTGTTGGCCCGATTGGAGCTGCAGGTGGAGTAGGTTTGACAGGGGCTACTGGTGCAGCAGGTGCTAATGGTGCTGCAGGGTCACAAGGGGTGCCAGGTTCACAAGGTTTACCGGGGGTACAAGGGGTTGCTGGTCCTCGAGGTGCGCCCGGTAATCCGACAGGAGGTACTGATGTCGGTGATATGCAATATTGGGATGGGAGCACTTGGGTAATGATACCTTCACCCTTGCCAGTTCATAGAGCTGCGACTACAGGCGTTTTACAATTTTGTAATGGCGTACCAGCTTGGAATGTTGGTTCTACGTGTGTTTACACACCTGATACTACGCCTAATACGAGTTCTCCGTATCATATTGACGATAATGGTCCAGCAGGTGGAATTATATTTTATATAACTGATGCTGGTTTTCATGGGTTAGAAGTTGCACATGTGGATCAGGGCATTGCTGCTTGGGGTTGCAATGGTAATTCAATCAGCGGTGCACAAGCTACGGCAGTAGGTACAGGCGCCGCGAATACGGCGGCCATTGTCGCAGGGTGCGGTGAAGCCAATACCGCTGCTAAAGTCGCAGATGCTTATGTTTTAAACGGCTATACCGGAAATTGTCAATGTAGTTGTCACCTCGACGGTTAAAACTTACGCTACTTTTCTTGTCTGAATATCTATATCTTTCGCATCACCTTCTTTGGCTTTATCAGGGTTAAGATGAACCTTTTCGATTCTTTGCCAATTCCGTG